>CAZYMF010000031.1:0-22304 GCA_964648215.1 uncultured Binatia bacterium (SeqCode)
TCGGGTCCCCTCACCCCGACCCTCTCCCAGTGGGAGAGGGAGCCTGTTTTCCAGCCTGTGCCCTGGACGGGGCTAGGCCACCGCCGCCCAGTAGGTGTCGACGTCGGTCTGCAGCTGCCGCAGCATCTCCTCCTGCCGCGTCGGCTCGAAGAGGTGGCGGTAGCGCTCCTGCCGTTGCAGGTACTCCTCGACCGGATGGAAGCGATGCGGCACGACGGTGTGGATCACCTCTCCGTCGTGGGCCTCTTTCAGCGGCCAGACGCCGGTGTCGACCGCCAGCTTGGCCACCGCGACCGAGTCGGCGGGCTCGACGCCCCAGCCGGGCGGGCACGAAGACAGGCTGACGAACAGCTTCGGCCCCGGTAGGCACCCGGCGCGAGCGACCTTGTCCATCAGATCGAGAGGGTAGGCGGGCGAGACGGTGGCAACGAACGCCGGGCGCTGCGCCCGCCACAGCTCGAAGAGGTTCTCCTTGCGGGTCGGGGTTCCCGCCGGCGAGGTGGCGGTGCGCGAGCCGAGCGGAGAGGACGGCGACATCTGGAAGCCGGTGTTGGCGAACGCCTCGTTGTCGTAGCAGAAGTAGTAGAAGTCCAGCCCGCGATAGATCGCGCCGAGTGTCGCCTGCAGGCCGATGCCGCTGGCCGCGCCGTCGCCGGTGACGACCACGACCTTCAGGTCTTCCTCCCGCGCCAGCTTGCCCTTGGCGATGAGCACGTCGAGAGCGTCGCGAATGCCCTGCGCGCCGGCGGGCGCCGAGGCCATGGCGGTGTAGAGCCAGGAGGAGTGGAAGGGCGTGAACGGAAAGACGGCGAGCAACGTCATGCAGCCGGCGGCGTTGACGAAGACCGTGTTGGGTCCGAGCGCCTTGTGCACCAGACGCAGCGCCAGCAACCCGCCGCAGCCGGCGCACAGGCCGGTGCCGCCGGCGAGATACTCCGCGCGCGGGATGTCCTTGATGCTCTTGTAGATCTCGCGTCGCGTCTGCATCTCACCCTTCGATCGCGTGGCCGCGGGCGATGCGCAACATCTCCAGCATTTGGCGGTACTCGCTCTCGCTGTAGAGCAGGTGCGGCTCGGGCGAGCCACCGCCACTCGCGACCTCTTTGAGCGCCGCCACGATCTGATCGAACTCCTCGCTGCGAAAGCGGCGGCCGCCGAGCCCGGCGACGAACGACAGCAGCGGCGGGGCGACGGCATTCGCCAGCGCGCTGGCCACCTCGGCGAACAGGATGCCGCCCTTGCCCACCGAGAGGTTCTGATCGATGACGGCCACGGCGCGGCGACCGGCGAGCACGCGGGCAATCTCCGCGTGGGGAAACGGGCGGATCAACCGCAGCCGCAACAAACCGACCTTCTCGCCGCGCTCGCGCAGGCGCGCCACCTCGGCCTTGCCGACGGTGCTGAAGGAGTTCGCCATGACGATGACCCACTCGGCATCGTCGAGACGGTACCCGTCGACGGCACCGTAGCGCCGGCCGAAGCGCTGCCCGAACTCGTCGGCGACCTGGTCGTGGACCGACAGTGCCGCCTCGGCGGCGCGCTGCATCTGGTACTTGAAGAAGGCATAGCCGCTGCCGCCGAGAACGGCCACGCCCTGGGCCATGGCGTGGGAGGCCGACAGGCGACCGTGGGCCGGCTCGTACGGCGGCAGGAACTCGCGCACGGCGGCCACCGGCGGCAGCTCCACCGGCTCGCGCGTGAAGGAGAGATAGAAGCCGTCGAGGTTGACCAGCACCGGGAGGAGCACGTCGGCGTGCTCGGCCAATCGGTAGGCCATCAGGATCGAGTCGACGATCTCCTGGCAGCTCTCCGCGTGCACCTGCAGGAAGCCGGAGTCGCGGGCGGCGAGCACGTCGTTGTGGTCGGGCTCGAGGGTGATCGGCGCGGCGAGCGCGCGCGAGACGTTGACCAGCACCAGCGGCACGCGCCAGCCGGCCACGGTGTAGAGCATCTCGAAGCCGTAGAGCAGCCCCTGGCTCGAGGTGGCGGTGAACACGCGCGCCCCGGTGGCCGCGGCGGCGCCGGCCGCGGTGAGCATCGAGTGCTCGGAGTCGAGCGTCACCATGCGCGCCGCCAACGCACCGTCGGCGATCCAGCCCGCCAGCGACTCGATGATCTCGGTCTGCGGCGTGATCGGGTACGCCGGCACGTAGTCGACGTCGGCCAGGCGCGCGCCCCAGGCGGCCGCGGCGTTGCCGGTGAGCAGCTCGCGCGTCATGCCGCATCCTCCCGGATCTCGTGAATGGCCTTCGGCGGGCACTCGCTGACGCACACCAGACAGCCCTTGCAGTGCTCGTAGTCGACCACCGGATAGCTCTGCGCGTCGAGCTGGATGGCCCCTTCCGGACAGAGAGCAAAGCAGAGAAAGCAACGGGTACAGCGAGCCTGTTCGATCTCCGGCCGGTAGACGCGCCAACCCTCGGTGTGGCGCAGCGCCGAGGTGGCCGCGACGGTCATCGACGGCGCCGCCACGCGCGCCGGCAGGCGCGGCAGGTGAAACAATGCTGCCGCGGGCTTGGCCGCGGCGGCGGCGCGCTGCCCCCAGCTGACCACCGGGCCGTCGTCGAAGGCACGTCGCGTCGCGTCGAGGTTGTGTTCGAGCTTCTCCTGCTGCAGACCGATGGCCCGCAACTCGAGTCGCGCCGCTTCGGCAAGCTGCTCCCAGTCGGCCAACGCCAGCGCCTTGACGACGAAGCCGGCCATCGGCGCGCTGAGCAGGTGGTGCCCGAGCACAGCGAGAGCGATCGAGGAGATGTCGAGGGTGACGACGCGGGCCGCGATGGCGTGGTGTTGCTTCAGCTCCGCCGCGGTGTGCGCGCTGTTCGCCAGCAGCACGCTGCCGGCGTCGAGGCCGTCGAGCACGGCCGCTTCGGGATGCGCCAGCAACGAGCCATCCATCAACACCACGGCGTCGGGGGTGACGATGTAGCCACGCTCGTGAATCTCGCCCTCCCCCACGCGCACGAAGGCCACCACCGGCGCGCCGCGCCGCTCGGCGCCGTAGAGGGGCGAGTCCTGCACCGTGCGGCCGGCGAGAAAAGCGGCGCGACTGACGATGCGCGAGGCGAGCTTGACTCCCTCGCCACCGCGGCCGTGAAAGCGGAGATGGCGGACCATCGCGGCAACGGGTGAGCCGTGGCTCACCCCTCCGGGCTCGGGACGCCGCGCACGACCCCGAACCGTCGTTGGGGATCCCGCTCGTCACACGCCATGACACTCCTCCCGGCCCGTCCGGGCCATATCCCGGTTGGGTGCCAACGCCGTGCCACGCCGGCGGAGCGTCCGCCGACGCTCACGGACCGGCGGAGGTCCCACCTTTGGCAATCACCACAGCCCCTTTCGCGGGGCTGCGAAGCGCGCCGCGGACCGCTCAGCGGGGGCGCGCGATCTTGCGGGACTCCTGCACCAGGCTGTCCATCAACGAGAAGAGCTTGGTCGGTTGAATCGGCTTGGGAATATAGCCATCCATGCCGGCCTGGCGGCAACGCTCGGGGTCCTCGGGCATGGTTCGCGCGGTGAGAGCGATGATGGGCACGTGCTTGCCGGTGTCGCGTTCTTGCTCGCGGATGGCGCGGGTCGCCTCGAGCCCGTCCATCTCGGGCATCTGCACGTCCATCAGCACCACGTCGACGGGCTCGCGGGCGAGAGCTTCGAGGGCCTCGCGACCGTTGCGGGCGATCACGACGCTGTGCCCGCGCTTCTTCAGCAGCCGCGTGGCGAGATCCTGGTTGACCAGGTTGTCCTCGGCGAGCAACACGCGCAGCTGGCTCGGGGTCGCCTGCGGCACCATCGGTACGACCGGCTTGTCGACGCGGCGCGCGCCGAGAGCGGCCAGCATCGCATCGCGCAGGTCCGCCTCGCGGACCGGTTTGGTCACGTAGGCGGAGATCCCCAGCTCGCGGCAGCGCGCGCCTTCGCCCGCCTGCGCGGCCGAGGGCAGCATCATGACCGCGCCGCCGGCGAGCTTGCGGCGCTTCCTGATCTCGGCGGCCAGGCTGAACCCGTCCATCTCGGGCATCGCGGCGTCCAGCAGCACCAACGGGTAGGGCTCGCCCGCCGCCACTGCGCGCGCCAGCTCGGCCAGCGCGTCCCAGCCGCCGTCGACGACGGTGGGTCTCATCTTCCAGCGTGTCAGCAGAGCCTGCAGCACGCGCCGACTGCTGGCGTTGTCGTCGACGACCAGAACGGGAACGGCGCGCAGCTTCTCCTGCGGCAGGAACGGCGGCGTGGCCGCGCTCGACGAGCGCGCGAGCCGGGCGGTGAAGTGAAAGGAGCTGCCCCGTCCGGGCTCGCTCTCCACCCAGATGCGGCCACCCATCAGGGCGACCAGCTTGGAGGCGATCGCCAAGCCGAGCCCGGTGCCGCCGTGGCGGCGGGTGATCGATCCATCCACCTGCTCGAAGGCGTAGAAGATCGTTTGTTGCTTGTCGGCGGGAATGCCCACGCCGGTATCGGTGACGCTGAAGTGGAGGCACACGGCGCGAGCATCCTGCTCGTCGATCCCGGCTTCGACGAGGACCTCGCCCGCCGGGGTGAACTTGATGGCGTTGGCCACCAGATTGACCAGGACCTGGCGCAAGCGCGCGGCGTCGCCGACGAGCGCGTCGGGAAGGTTCCCCGCCAGACCACAGATGAGCTCCAGTCCGTGCTGGTTGGCGCGCGCCCCGAGCATCTTCATGGTCGAGTCGAGGAGCTCCCGCAGGCTGAAGTCGGCGGGCGTCAGCTCGAGGCGTCCCGCCTCGATGCGCGAGAAATCGAGAACGTCATCGATCACCTTCAACAGCGACTCGGCGGAGGTGTTGATGATCTCGAGGTACTCCCGCTGCTCGTCGCTCAACGGGGTGGCCATGGCCAGATCGGTCGCTCCGATGATACCGGTCAGCGGCGTACGGATCTCGTGGCTCATGTTGGCCAGAAACTCGCTCTTGACCCGGTTGGCCGACTCGGCGGCTTCCTTGGCGAGCTGCAGCTCGGACTCGGCGCGCTTGCGTTCGGTGATGTCCTGGACGTGCGAGACGAAATAGAGGGGGTGCCCGGCATGGTCGCGCACCAGCGAGACGTTGAGCTGCCCCCACACCAGGTGGCCCCGCCTGTGCACGTAGCGTTTTTCCATCTGGTACGCGCGCAGATCGCCGGTGAGCACCCGCTGGGATTGCGTCAGATCCGCCGCCAGGTCCTCCGGGTAGGTGATGGCCTGGAACGTGGTCGCCAGCAACTCCTCTTCGCTGTAGCCGAGGAAGTCGCACAGCGGCCGGTTGGCCCGCAGCACCTCGCCGGTCGGGCTCACCAGAGCCATCCCCATGGGAGCGGCATCGAAGGCGGTGCGGAAGCGCTCCTCGCTCTCGCGCAGCGCCTCCTCGGTGCGCTTGCGCTCGCGCCGCACGCTGGCCTCGTGCCTCTCGCGCTCGATCACCGGAACCAGGCGCGTCAGGTTCTCCTTCATGATGTAGTCATGCGCGCCGGCTTTCATCATCGCCACCGCGACGTTCTCGCCGACGGTGCCCGAGACGATGATGAACGGCAGATCGAGGCCGCTGTCCTGCAAGACCATCAAGGCCGCCGGCCCGCTGAAGTCGGGCAGGGCATAGTCGGCGATGACGACGTCCCACTCCTTCGCCCCGAGCGCCGTCTTCATCGCCTGGGCGTTGTCGACCCGCTCCCAGCTCACGGCGTAGCCGCCCCGCTGCAGCTGGTGCATCACCAGCTCGGCATCGGCCGCGCAGTCTTCGACCAGCAGGACACGCAGCGCCGTGGTCATCACCGGAGCGGACCCCCCTGTCCTGGGCTCAGCCACGGCGCCAGCGTAGGACAAGGCTTTGCAACGGACAATAGGCACATGCACAGGCAGCTGCGTAGCTGCCTGTGCATGTAGACCTACACGACATTTGCCTTGCAGCAACCGTGGCCGCGCCACGGGCAGGGCGGCGGCAGGTCTTCGCCGTGTCGGGGGCGGGACCGCCCGCCCCCCGGCGTCTTCACGCCAGCAACGCGCGCGCCGCCGCCTCGATGCCGGCGGCGTCGAGGCCGTGGATCTGCAGCAGCTCCGGGTAGGGCGCCACCTCGGTACAGAAGACGTCGCGGATGCCGACGCGGCGCAGGCGCCCGGCACCGAGCTCGGCCATCACCTCGGCCACGGCACCGCCGAGACCGCCGATGACCGAGTGCTCCTCGGCGGTGACGACGCGGCCGGTCTCTCGCGCCGCCCGCTCGACGGCCGCCCGGTCGATGGGCTTCAGGGTGTGCATGTTCAGCACGCGCGCGTGCACGCCGTCCGCCTCGAGCGCCTCGTGCGCCGTCAGCGCCGCGCCGACGCAGCCGCCGGTGGCGATGAGGGCGAGATCGTTCCCTTCGCGCAGCGTGACCGCCTCGCCGACCTTCAGCTCGGCGTCGTAGCCGTCGATGCCCATCAGGAAGCCGAGCCGGACGTAGACCGGGCCGTCGACGGCGGCGGCCGCGCGCACGGCGCGGAGGGCCTCGTTCGAGTCCGCCGGCGAGAGGATGGTCATGCCGGGGATCGAGCGCAGCAGGGCGATGTCCTCCATCGCGTGGTGCGTGGCACCCCACGGCCCGGCCTCCAGGCCGGCGAAGGGGGCGATGATCTTCACGTTGTTGCGATTGTAGGCGCAATCGTCGCGGATCTGCTCGAAGCCGCGCATGCTGACGAAGGGCGCCATGCCGATGACGAACGGCAGCTTGCCGGCGTGCGCCAGGCCGGCGGCCACGCCGATCAGGTTCTCCTCGGTGATGCCGACGTCGAAGTGGCGCGTCGGAAAACGCTCGGTGAAGGAGCCGACCGGTCCGAAGTCCTGGGTGACCAGGACCACCTTGTCGTTCTGTTCCGCCAGCTCGACCAGGATGTCGGCCGACGACATGGCCGCGACGTAGCCGCTCATTGTGCCGCCTCCAGCGCTTGCAGAGTCTGTTTCACTTCGTCGTCGCTCAGCATCGTGTAGTGGGCGCGCGGCGTGCCTTCGACGCCGGGCACGCCTTTCCCCTTGACGGTGTTGGCAATGATCACCGTCGGCCCGCTGCGCGCGGGGACGGCGGCGAGGGCGCCGACGATGGCGCGCAGGTCGTGGCCATCGATCTCGCGCACGTTCCAGCGGAAGGCCCGCCACTTGTCCGCCAGCGGGTCGAGAGGCATCACCCGATCCACCGCTCCGCCGGCCTGGAAGCGATTGTAGTCGACGATGGCGATCAGGTTCTCGGTCGGGAAGCGCGGCGCGGACAACGCCGCCTCCCAGACCGTGCCCTCCTGCAGCTCGCCGTCGCCGAGCAACACGACGGTACGCGATCCCGAGCCGTCGAGCGCTTCGGCGATGGCGATCCCCACGCCCACCGAGAGCGCGTGGCCCAGCGAGCCGGTCGCGAATTCCACGCCGGGGGCGCGCTTGGTCGGGTGCCCGCCCAGGCGGCTGCCGGAGAAGCCGGTCAGCGGCAGCTCGGCCGCGTCGATCTTGCCGAGCTCGGCCATGCAGGCATGATAGGCGTGCACCGCGTGCCCTTTGCTCAGCAGGAAGCGGTCCCGCCGTCGCGCCCCGTCCTCGAGCTGCAGGAAGTGGAAGAACAGCGCCGCCATGATGTCGGCGCACGACATCGAGCCACCGAGATGGGCGAACTGGGCGCCGGCGACCGAGACGATGTGGCGCCGCAGCGCGGCGGCGCGCCGTTCCAGGGCGTCGATGTCGGGTTCTGACTTCGGGCTCATAGCTTCCTCCTTGGAGACCGCGGCGGCGCGTTCAGCTCTTCGCCGGCTTCGGCTTGGCTCGTCGGGTGCCGGTGGTACTGCGCCGCCGCGTCGTGCTCTTCGGTTTCGCCGCCGCGCCGGCCGTCGGCGCCTTGGCGGAGGTCGTCGCCTTGGTCGCGCGCTTGGGGGTGCGGGTACGGGTGGCGGCGGTGCTCCGTGTCGTCCGGGCCCGCTTGGGACGCGCGGCCGGCTTGCTTGCGGTGCTGGCCGCGTCGGTCGGGGCCGGGGCTGCGCTCGGCTCGGTGACCGGGGGCGCGGGCGCGACCCCGGAGGCCTCTTCCGCGTCCGCCCGCATGGTGGACCCGGCCGCCGCGGCGGTGCGGCGCGGGGCTTCGGTCACCGTCTCTCTCTGCGCGGCGCCCGGCTCTGCCGCGTCGGACGCTGCATCCGCGGCGGCGCTCTCGGCGGCGGGCACGGCGACAACGGCCGCCGGCCCCACCAGCGACGTGCGCGCACCGAGGGCAACCAGCGTCTCGGCGATGGCGACGGCCGCCTGCTTGCCGCGGCCGCGACGGCGTCCGCCGCGGCGCCGGCGTCCGCGACGCTTGCCGTTCTCCGCGGGAGCACCCGCCGCGGCGGCAGGCTGCGCCGTGGTGGCCGCCGGCGTTTCACTGGGCGCCGCTGGTGCCACCTGCCCCGGCTGCACCACGGCCGCCGCCGGCACCGGCGGTCGCCGGCGTTCCTCGAACTCCGACTCGTGCGCCATCAGCTTCTCGCTCAGGGCGATCTGGATGCGGGTGCCGTGACGCGCCTCGAGCTGCGCCAGGTCGTCGCGCTTGTGGTTGAGCAGATAGAGCGCGACGTCGCGGGGCAAGCTGACCTTGAGCGCGGCGAGGTCGCCCTGGGAGACCCGGTGATGCAGCTTGCGCAACGCCACCAGCGCGGCCGACTCCGGGGTACGCACCAGACCGTGGCCTTCGCACATCGGACAGGCGGTATAGGTCGCCGCGGCGGCGGCCGGCCGCAGCCGCTGGCGGGAGACCTCGAGCAGACCGAAGCGCGAGATGCGCCCGATCTCGTGCTTGGCCTTGTCGGGACGCATCGCGTCGCGCAGCGTACGCTCGACCTCCTGCACGTGCTGGCCGTTGCGCATGTCGATGAAGTCGATCACGACCAGTCCGCCGAGGTCGCGCAGGCGGAGCTGGCGGGCGATCTCGAGCGCCGCCTCGCGGTTGGTGCGGAACGCGGTGTCCTCCTGGTTGCCGCCGCGCACCGAGCCGCCGGAGTTGACGTCGACGGCGGTCAGCGCCTCGGTGCCGTCGATGACGATGCTGCCGCCGGACTTCAGCGGCACGCGCCGCTTGTAGATCGATTCGATCTGCGCCTCGACGTTGAAGCGCGAGAAGATCGGCTGATCGCCGTGATAGAGGTGCAGCACGTGCGCCTGACCCGGCATCGCGTGACGCAGGAACTCCTGCGCGCGATGGTAGACCTCCTCGTTGTCGATGAAGATCTCGTTGATGTCGGGCGTGAAGTAGTCGCGGATGTTGCGCAGCACGAGATCGTGCTCGCGGTACACCAGCGCCGGCGCCTGCTTGGTGGCGGCGCTCTCCTGGATGGTGTCCCACAGCCCGCGCAGATAGGCCAGGTCGCGTGCCAGCTCGTCCGACTCCTGGTCGAAGCCGGCGGCGGTGCGCACGATGATGCCGCAGCCCGGAGGCGGCTTGAGGTCGGCGATCATCTGCCGCAGCTTGACGCGTTCCTCGCCCTCGATCTTGCGCGAGATGCCGGCGTCCTCGGAGCCCGGCAGCAGCACCAGATAGCGTCCGGGCAGAGAGTAGAAGGTGCTCACCGTCGGCGGCTTGGTGCCGAACTCCTCCTTGACGATCTGCACCAGCACCTCCTGCCCCGGCTTGAGCACGTCGGTGATGGCGCGCCGCCGGCCGTTCCCCTCCGTAGCGGGGTTGCCGGGCAGGTTGCGAAAGCAGACCTCGCTCAGCGGCAGGAACGCGTCGCGCTCGCCGCCGATGTCGACGAAGGCGGCGTCGAGCGCCGCGTGCACCCGGTGAATGGTGCCCTTGTAGATGTTGCCTTTGAGATGGGCGCGGCTAAACGATTCGATCTCGAAGGAATCCAGAACTCCGTTGTCGATGATCCCCACGCGGTTTTCCTCCGCGTGGGTGACGTTGATCAGCATCACTTTTGCCATCTAATCTACTCCGTGGTGGAGCCGCGGGATCGGACACCAGCGCAGCTTTACCAAGTCTTTTCCGTGGGGGCCAGGCGGCGCTAGAAGCTGCCCAGCTTGGGACGATCCGACTGACCCTCCACCAGGCGCTTGCACTCGGCCCTCTTCGGCGGCGTGCGCATGCAGTGGATCGACTCGGTCATTCCGGATGTGAGCAGGGCGCACGCGTTGTTGGTCGCCGACTGCAGGCCTTCGGATTCGGTTTGTGCGGTCACGGTGCGGCACTGTTGGTGCCCTTCGTACTCGATGCACACCGTGCACTCGTAGTCGCTGACCTGGAAACTGTTGTAGATCACCAGGGCAATGAGAGGCGGCAGCAGGATCAACGCCGCCAGCGTCGATTTGCGCAGCCCTTTCTTCTTCTTCGCCATGATCCGTGATCTCTATCACGATCCGCGCGCCGCGCTCGCGGGCGCGCGGTGCAGGTCCTGCTCGATCGTGTCGATGACGCGTGCGTCGAGATCGTCGAGCATGTGCGAGTAGATGTTCCGCAGCGCGAGAATGCCATCGGCGGGGTCGCGGCTCTTCACCGGCTGCTGCTCGTCGGCGCTGAGCTGGGCGACCAGCGTGCCGTCCTCGGTGCGCCGAACGCTCAGCCGCAACGCCAGGTGCGCCGTGTGGGAGACGTCGTCGATCTCGAGCGCGTCGATCTGCCCGTCGACGGCGTACGGCGGTTGCGGGCTGGACTGCCGCCGCACGCTGGCGAAGCGCCCGCTGGCCTGCAGTCGGGCCCGCAGGCCCTGCGCCAACATGCGCCCGGGCTCGGTGGCCCACTGCAACGTGCGGTCGGCTTGCAGCTCGACGGGCGACTTGCGGATCACCACCCGTAGCCGGTCATAGGGGGATACCGCGCGGAAGTCCGGGACCAGAACCGCCGGCAGCTTCCCGCCCGGACCCGGCTGCCCCGGGGTGGGTTGAATCTCGAAGTAGCGCACCGGCGGCGAGCTCAGCAGGGAGCAGCCGGCCAGCGTCGCCGCGACCAGGGTGAAGAGCAACAACCGTCGCGTCATATCAACGCCCCCCCGATGGGCGCACCAGCAGCGACGGGTTCTCGCTGATCGCGCGCGAGAACTCGTCCAGATGCTCGGCGGCCGAGCGCAGGCTCGAGGTCACGCGCTGCACGTCGGCCCCGGAGCTGCCGAGCACCGTGCTCAGCTGGTTCATGGTTTCGGTGAAGCTGCGCAGGGCGGCGCGAAGCTCCTGCGAGGTCTGCTCCGCGTGCTGGCCGCCGAGCACCGCGTCGACCGTCTGCAGGGTGCGGTGGAGCTGGTCGACGGCGGCGTAGACCGCGCCGTCCGGCCGCGTCAGCGCGTCGAGGTTGCCCGCCACCTTGCGCGTGTCGCCGGCGACGGCGCCGAGCTGGTTGGCCGCCGCCCGCACCGCCGCGGCCGAGTCGCCGAGCTGGTGGAAGAGCGGGTCCAACTGGTTGCTGGCCTTGACGATCGAGGGCACGGCGCTCTCGACGCCCTCGAGCACGTTGCGCAGCTTGAGGGTGGCGACCTGGATGTTGTCGAGCGACTGGCGCAGGTTGTCGAGGTTCTTCTCCTCGGTGAGGCTGAGGATGCGATTGAGCACCTCTTCGGTCTTGACGGCGATGTTCTCCGCCCGCCCGGTGAGGCTGCCGATCACCGACGACCCCGCCGGAATCTGCCCCCCCGGCTTGATCAACGGCGCGTCGGCGGTGCCGCCGGTGATCTCGACGAACACCAGCCCCGTCAGCCCCGAGGGCGACAGCACCGCGTGGGCGTTGCTGCGGATCGGCGTGCCGTGGTCGAGGCTGACCGTCACCTGCACCTTGTCGGTGCCCTCGGAGACGACGCGGAACGACTCGATGCGCCCCACCCGCACGCCGAGCAGCTTGACCGGCGCCCCGATCTCGAGACCCGAGACGGTCTCCGAGAACAGGATCGTGTAGTGATCGCGCGCCTCGAGGAAGGCGCGCCCCGACAGCACCAGAATGGTGGCCAGCAGGAGGCCGAGAGCGATGGTGACGAAGATGCCGAGGCGGGCGGTCTGCGCGCGCGTTCTCATGCCCGCTCCCGTCGTTCCGGCACCAGGCCGAGGGCCTGTGCTACGCTCGTTCCGCTCGCCGCCGGTGCGGTGTCTTCGCTGAAGAAACCCTCGATCCACGGATCGCCGAGAGCGCGGACCTCGTCGACCGTGCCGTCGGCGGCCACCCGACCCATTCGCAGCAGCACCACCCGGTCGGCGATGCGCTTGACGCTGGCCGGGTGGTGGGTCACCACGACCAGCGAGGCGCCGATGTCGTCGCGCAGCCGCGTCATCAGCTCGTCGATCGCCACCACCGTCGCCGGATCGAGGCCGGAGGACGGCTCGTCGCAAAACAGCAGCCGTGGCTCGTTGACCACGGCGCGGGCGAGGGCGGCCCGCTTCTGCATGCCCCCGGAGAGCTCGCGCGGGTAGTTGCACACCGCGTCGCCCAGACCCACCTGCGCCAGGCGCGTGCGCGCCAGGCTGCGAATCATCTCCGGCGACAGGTCGCCGCGCTGCTCCAGGGGCAGAGCGACGTTCTCCTCGGTGGTCAGACCGCCGAGCAGCGCGCTGTGCTGAAACAGCATGCCCATCTGGCGCGCCACCGCCGCGCGCGCGTCCTCGTCGGCCTGGGCGAGCTCGACGCCGAGCACGCGGATCGAGCCGCTCACCGGCACGATGAGGCCGAGCATGGTGCGCAAGATCGTGGTCTTGCCGCTGCCGCTGCCGCCGATCAGGCACACCACCTCGCCGGCGTGGATGGTCAGCGTCAGGCCGTGGAGAACCCGATGATCGCCGAACTCGACCACCACGTCCTCGGCTTCGATCAGGACCTCGCGCCCGGACGCGCCGTTTCCCGCCGTCACAGCACCGTCTCCAGGGTCACGTACAGGCCGTCGACGAGAATGATGAGGAAGAGCGAGGCGACGACGGCGTTGGTGGCGGCGCGACCGACGTCCTCGGCACCGCCGCGCAGGCGCAGGCCGAAGTGGCAGCCGACGCTGACGATCACGGTGGCGAACAGGACGCTCTTGATCAGACCGGTGAGCAGGTCCCACGGCCGCAGGGCGCGGACCAGCTGGGCGAAGAAGGCGTCGGGGGCGATGCCGAGATAGCCGATGGCGATGATGAAGCCGCCGAGCACGCCGAAGAGGTTGGCCAGCATGGTCAGCGACGGCACCGCCACCACGGTGGCGAACGCCTTCGGCACCACCAGGAACGGCACCGGGTCGATGCCCATGACCCGCAGGGCGTCGATCTCCTCCTCCACCGCCATGGTGCCGAGCTCGGCGGCCATGGCCGAGCCACTGCGGCCGGCGATCAGGATCGCGGTGATCAGCGGGCCCATCTCGCGCAGCACGCCCAGGCCCACGAGGTTGGCGAGGAAGATGCTGGCGCCGAACTGGCGCAGCTGGTCCGCCGCCTGGAAGGCCGTGACCAGCCCGACCAGCAGCATGACGACGGCGATGATCGGCAGCCCCTCGTTGCCGATCGCCACCGCCTCGCGGACGAACTGCCCGCGCCGCCACGGCCCCTGGCCGAGCAGACGGCGGCCGCTCCAGTAGAACGTGTCGGCCATGAGGCTGAGAAACTCGACGCACTGCTCCGCCACGTCCTCGGCGACCGCTCCCAGGTACAAGAACAGACTCTGCTCGTGCTCCTCGCCTTCCCCCGACATCTGCGGGGCGGGCAGCCCGCGCAGCTCTTCGATCTGAGCCGGCGACACGCCACGTAACGCGAACTCCACCCCGGCGACCTGCGCCGCGCGTTGCACGCTGAGCAGGGCCGCGGCGCCGTTGGAGCCAACCGCACCGCAACCGCCGAGATCGACGACCACCGAACGACCCTGGGCGATTTCCTGGCGCGCTTGCGTAACGAGCTGCTTCGCGCCCGCCATCGTGCGCAACGGCACGGGCGCTTCCAGCACCACCTCATCTGCCATGCAACGTCTGCGGCATCCCCGCTCACGCGTAGCACAGGACGCGTCCCGGTTCACCCCCTCACCGGCAGCCGGCGCCGCGGCCGTGCCTCGCGCCGGACTTCGTGCTAAGCAGGGCACCGTCCATGAAATCCCGAAGCACCCGAGTCGGCGGCCTGGCGGCCGTCTTCGTCCTACTGCTGTCGGCGCCGGCCCAACCGGCCTGCGTCGGCGACTGCAACGAGGACAACGTCGTCACCGCTCAGGAGCTGGTGACCGGCGTCGACATCGCCCTCGGCACCGCCACCGCCGGTTGCCCGGCCTTCGACCGCAACCACGACGCCAGCGTCACCGTCGACGAGCTGGCCCAGGCCGTCGACGCGGCGCTGAACGGTTGTCCCGTGGAACCGACGGCGACGTCGACCGAGACGGCAACGGACACGCCGACCCCGACCCCGACGCCGACCAACGCGCCCCCGGCCATCCCCGATCTGCCGGTCTATCGCACCTACCCCGGCTACCCGGTCGCGTTTCCCATCGGCGCCATCGACCCCGAGGGCGGCGACCTCGCCTACGGCGGTACGAACCTGCCCGACGGCGCGCAGCTCGATCCATCGACGGGGCTCCTGAGCTGGACGCCGGCGGCGGATCAGCTCGGACCTTTCTACGCTCATTTCACCGTGACCGACCAGGCCGCTCCGCCGCTGGCCAGCGACGGCGTCCTGCCCTTGAAGGTCTCCCCGCTCGATGACTGCGCCGTCCCGAGCTGCGATCCGGCCAGCGGCTGCACGAGCGCTCTCGTGCCCGTCGACACGAGCTGCTGCAGCGGCGGCGAGCCGCAGACGCGGGTGGCGGAGCCGGACGCGGCCTGTCCCGGCGGCCTGGTGCTGCAGGTGGGCCGCAACCGCAACAGCGGCTTCGGCGAGCTGCACGACTGCGACCTGCTGCGCGCCGCCGGCGGCCAGCAGAGCGGCGGCACGCTGCGGGTCAACATCCGCGTGCGCTGCGTCAACCTGGCGCAGCTGGTGAGCGTCCACCTCCTTCTGGAAACCGCCGACCACATCGTTCCCCTGCTCGTCAACCAGACCCTGGACAACGTCTTCCTCGACGTTCTGCCCGGCGGCTGGGGCCAGCGCCTGGGGCTGTCCTACAAGCTGCCCAACACCGCCGCGCCCGACGGAACGGAGGCCAACCTGACGGTGACGCTGACCGATCACGACGGCGTAATCGTGCAGGACAAGGTGCGCGTGGTCCTGACCCCGAACGCGATCGACGACCTGCCGGACTGACCCGTCCCGAAAGGGGCCGCCGCGCGAGAACGCAGCGGCCCCTTCTCTTCACGGGTTGAGGCCGAGGAAGCCGGACACGCGGCGCACCCTCTGATTGAAGGTGTCGGAGATCCACAGCGAGCCGTCGCTGGCGAAGGTGAGCGCCGAGGGCCGGTTGAGCTCGCAGCTGAGGGCCTGATCGGCGTCGCCGGCGAAGCCGCGCACCCCGGTGCCGACCACGGTGGTCACCACGCCGCTGGTGTCGATGCGGCGGATCACGTTGTTGCCGGTGTCGGCGACGTAGAGATCGCCGTTGGGGGCGAACTGCAGGTCGTACGGCGTGTTGAAGCGCGCCGCGGTCGCCGGGCCGCCGTCGCCGGTGTACCCGGCGGTGCCGTCGCCGGCGATGGTGGTGATCGTCCCGTCGAGGCCGATGCGGCGGATGGCGTGGTTGTTGGTGTCGCAGAAGTACAGGTTGCCGGCGGAGTCCAGACGCATCCGCGTCGGGCTGTGCAGCTCGGCCGCGGTGGCCGGGCCGCCGTCGCCGGTGTAGCCACGGGTGCCGTTGCCGGCGACGGTGTGAATGATGCCGCTGGCGTCGACGTAGCGGATGACGTTGCCGTCGACATCGCCGATGTAGAAGCCGCCGTCGTTGGTCGGCAGGACGCCGAACGGCGTGGTCAGCGTCGCCTGCAGCGCCGGCCCGCCGTCGCCGGTGTTGCCGTTGTCGCCGGTGCCGGCGAGGATCTGCACCCGGTCGTCGGTGCCGACGCGGAAGATATAGGCGACGTGATCGGCGGCGACGTAGAGATTGCCGCCGGCGTCGAACTCGATCTCGCTCGGATGATGCAGCGGCGTGTCGATCGCCAGGGCGCCGTTCACGGGCGCGCCCTCGAAGTCCTTGCCCATGATCGTCTCGATCGTGCCGTCGGCGTCGAGACGGCGCACGCGCAGGTTGTTGAAGTCGAGGATCAGCGGGCGTCCGTTCGGGTCGAAGATCACCTGGAACGGGAAGTAGAAGGAGGTATCGAGGGCCGGCCGGCCGTCGCCGTCGAACTGCGACTTGCCGGTGCCGGCCACGGTGCAGATGATGCCGGCGTCGCTGCAGCTCGCCGGCGTGTGCGTCGGCGCCGGCGTCGGCGCCATCGTCGGCGTCGGGGTCGGCGTCGCGACGGCATCGTTGCGCGCCCCTTCGAGGATCCAGGTGCGGATCAAGTCGACGTCGGCGCTGCTCAGCGGTGCCCGCCCGTTGGGCATGCGCACGCCCATGCGCGGCATCGCCTCGGTGACCTTCTCCATCAGGAAGCTGTCGTCGGGAGAGCCGGGCGCGATGTTGCAGACGTCGAGAGCGGCGGCCTCGGAGGCCGGGCCGAAGCTGGTGGCGTAGGCGCTCAGGTCGTACCCCGACGCCGGGAACGTGCCGCCGTGGCAGCTCAGGTCCATGCAGCCGGTGCGCTGCAGCAGCGGGACGATGTCGTTGGTGTAGCTGACCGTCGTCGGCCCGTTGTCGAAGCCGGGCGGACAGTACGGACCGGGCGCGATGATCGACGAGATCGCCGCCGGCCCGCCGTAGGCGATCAGGCCCTGGTTGAGATCGACGCTGAGCTCGCCGCCCACGGCCCACACGCCACCGTCGGGATCCACCCAGGTACCGTGGAAGTCGTGGGCGGTATCGACCGACGGTCGCTGTAGCTGCCAGGCGCCGGCGGCGTTGCGGAAGGCGACGGCGCCGCCGACGCCGACGGAGACGCCGGTGCCGTCCGGTCGCAGGAACACGCCGTTCATCTGCGGCGTTCCCGGCACGGCGCGGTTCTGGAACACGCTGTTGATCAGCTCGAAGATGACGCCGTCGAAGAAGCCGCCGGTGGCGACGACCTGATCAGCGTTGCCGTGAACGGTGAACAGCGGCAGGTCCTCCAACGCCGCTCCGCTGGCGGCGATGCTGACCTGAGCCCAGCGGATGCCGTCCCAGTGCAGCACCAGGCCGAGGCGACCGACGGCGTAGACGTCGTCGGCGCTGCGGCCCCACACCTTGTAGAGAGTCGGGATGCCGCCGGGCAGGATGCGACCGACGTCGTCGTCGGCCTCCCAGGTCTCACCATCGTAAAACCACACGACGCCGCCATGATCCGGGTCGTTGGGGTCGCCGCCGACGGCCCAGACGTGCTCCGCGTCGATACCCCAGACCCCGAACATCAGCTCGTTGCCGGGCACGTCCTCCTCCTTGGTGAAGCTGGCCGTCTGGGGATCGTAGCGCAGGATCAGCCCGTTCTCCCCGGCCATGTAGTAGTCACCGTCGATGGGGGTGACGCTGATCCACCACAGGTTGCCGCTGGCCCCGGTGTGCAAGCGGCGCCACACGCTGCCGTCGTAGTGCAGCACATACGGTCCCTCGCCGTCCTGCGGATCGGCGCCGACCGTGTAGACGTCGCTGGAGGAGGAGCCGGTGATCGAGAGCAGGGCGGCCGGCAGGCCTTCCATCACCTTGTGCACCGGCGCAATCGGCCACTGGCTCGCCATTGCCGTCGGCGTCGGCGACGCGGCCGGCGTCGGCGTCAGGCTGGTGTCGTCCACCGTGCACATGAAGTCGCGGCCGAGGCAGGCGGGCGCGCTGTGACAGCCGATGCAGGTGTCCTTGGTGTCGAAGGTGACGCCGCGATGGGACGTGATCTTCTGCCAGTGCCAGTCGCCGGCCTGCGGGTCGAAGCCCGGCGCCTCCTTGCGCATGACGCGCCAGCCGATGAGGTTGTTGTCGTCGCTGCAGTCGTTGCCGGCGAACTCCTCCTTCACCAGGATGCTGCCCACCGGGAGCGGGTCGGCGTTGTCGAGATAGGGCTGCGCCGCGATGGGGTTGGCCCAGACGCGAATGTACACGCCGCCGTGGGCGACGCTGAAACGGCAGTCCCGCACCAGCGTGTACGTCGAGCGGTAGTCGGCGGGGAAGACCGCTTGCGGGCCGCCGCCGCGGTTGATCTTGCGGATGCGCCCGTTGAAGGTGTCGGCGATGTAGAGGTCGCCGTACTCGTCGAAGGCGACGCCGAACGGCCGGCCCAGCTGCGCCGCGGTGGCCGGGCCGCCGTCGCCGCTGTAGCCGAAGGTGCCGGTGCCGGCCACGGTCTCGATGGTGCCGGTGCCGAGATCGATCATGCGCACGCGGTTGTTGTTGGCGTCGGCGAAGTAGACGTTGCCGTCCGGGCCGACCTCGAGATCCTCGGGATGATTGATCTGCGCCGCGACCGCCGGGCCGCCGTCGCCGTTGTAGCCGGCCACGCCGGTGCCGGCGATGGTGGTCACCGTCCCCTGGGTGAAGTCGCCGCCGGCGAAGTCGACGCGGCGGATACGGTGATTGAACGTGTCGGCGAAGTAGAGAACGCCGTTGGCGTCGACCGCGATTCCGCCCGAGGGCTCGGGGTTGGATCCCGCCGGAAAGTCGACCTGGGTCTGCAGCGCCGGCCCGTCGCCGTTGAAGCCGGCGACGCCGGTGCCGACGACGGTGGCGATGGTTCCCTCGCCCTCCTTGTCGGCGAAGTCGTAGATCACGCGAATGCGTTGGTTGCGCTGGTCGATGAAGAACAGGTTGCCCTGCGCGTCGAGGGCGCCGTGCGGGGGCTGGTTGACCAGCGCGTCAACGGCGGGGCCGCCGTCGCCGCCGAAGCCCGGCGGTCCGCCGGCCACCACGCGGACCAGGCCGGTCGCCTTGCGCAGGACGCGGATCTTGTGGTTGTGCCACGCCATCAGCGCCAGGTCGCCGTTGGGCAGCTCCTGGACGTCGGTCGGGTGGTTGAGGTTGACGGTCAGCGGCGGGGCGCCGGGATCGGAGAGATCGCTCATATCCGCCGGGCCGTCGCCGATGAAGTCGGTGCCGATGAGCGTGGTGACGGTGTCGTCGGGCAGGATCTCGCGCACCTTGTGGTTGTTCCAGTCGAGAACGTAGCGACGGCCGGAGGCGCCGAACTCGATGTCGAAGGGCCAGTAGAGAGCCGTCTGCAGCCGGTCCTGGCCGTCGCCGTTGAAGCCCTCGTCGCCGTTGCCGACGTAGGTGCAGATGCTGCCGACCACGTCGCTGCAGGGGATGATGTCCGTCGGTCCGCCGCCGCCGCCCGGCGTCGGGTTGTAGTCGGGCGGCAGCGTCGCGGTGATGCGGCGGACGCGCTGGTTGTGGGTGTCGGCGACGTAGACGGTGCCGTCCGGGCCGATCTCGACGCCGTAGGGCCGGTCGAGCTCGGCGTCGATGGCCGGGCCGCCGTCACCGCTGAAGCCCTGCTGCCCGGTGCCGGCGAGGGTGGAGATGACGCCGGCGGGCGACACCATGCGGACGGCGTTGTTCATGGTGTCGGCGATGTAGAGCGTGCCGTCCGGGCCGACGGCGACGTCGCTCGGGGTGTTGAGCTGCGCCGCGGTGGCGGGGCCGCCGTCGCCCGAGTAGCCGGCCACGCCGGTACCGGCGATGGTGGTGATGATCCCGTCGGTATCGATCATACGGATGCAGTGGTTGGCGGTGTCGGCCACGAAGATCCGCCCCTGCGCGTCGATGGTGAGGCGCCCGGCGGGAGCGGCGGCCTGGCCCTTGGGCGAATCGAACTGCGCCGCCGATGCCGGACCGCCGTCGCCCGCGTATCCCGCCACGCCGGTGCCGGCGATGGTGTGGATGATGCCGTTGGTGTCGAGCATGCGGATGCGGTAGTTCGCCTGGTCGGAGATGATGATGTCCCCGGCGGCGTCGATCGCCACCGAGCTGGGCAGGTCGAGCTCCGCCTGATTCCCCGGCCCCTCGTCGCCGCCGTAGGAGCGCGCGCCGGTGCCGGCGAGGTTCTCGATCAAGTCGGTGGTGAAGTCGACGCGCTTGACCAGGCTGTTGTGCCAGGCGGCGACGACCATTCTCCCCTGATGATCGAACTCGACGTTGGTGGGATGGTTGAAGCTGGTCTCGAGCGCCGGCCCGTCCTGGGCATCGCCGAGATCTCCCGTGCCGGCCACGGTCTCGATGAGACCGTTGCGGATGCGGCGGATGCGATGGTTGTTCCAGTCGACGATGTAGATCAGGCCGTCGGGGCCGACGGTGACGTCCTGGGGCAGGTAGAGGTTGGTCTTCAACGGCACCAGGCCGTCGCCGTTGAGACCGGCGACACCCGTGCCGGCGAGGGTGGTGATGAACGGGCCGGCGACGGTGGGCGTCTCGGTCGCCGTCGGAGTATCCGTAGCCGTTGGAGTGTCGGTTGCGCTCGGCGTGTCGGTCGCCGTCGGCGTATCCGTCGCGGTAGCCGTGTCGGTCGCCGTCGCCGAGGCCGTCGCGGTGTCGCTCGGCACGGGCGTGGGGGACAGGCTGGCCGTCATCGTCGGCACCGGTGTCGGCGTGTCGGTCGGGGCTACGGTGGACGTGGGCAACGCCGTGAGTGTCGCAGCAGTGGTCGCCGTTGCCGTCGGCGTCACCGTCGCCGGCGGCGCGTTGTCCGAGTCGGAACCGCAGGCGGCCAGCGTACACACCACCGCCGCGAGCAGAAGAACGGAACACGTCCGCCTCATCGTTGCGCGGGCACGGGCCGCGCCGATCTCCAGCCACATCAAGAAATTCCCTCCAACGATCGCCGAGGCTAGGGAAGCGGCGCGCCAAGGTCAAGCAACAAGCCCGAGCGAAAAGCCCGGCGCTGGCATCACCCGTGAGCTTTTCGCTATACAAGCGGCTGCACCGCAGTTTGTGGAGGGCCCTGCATGGATGAAAGCAACGTAACCGGGCGCATCGCCGAGTGGATCGCCCAGGCGCACTTCGAGGACCTGCCGCGGCGGGTCTTGGAGGAGTGCAAGAGTCAGATCCTCAGCGTCATCGCGTCGGTCCACGCCGGGCACTTCTCCGAGCCCGGCCGCGTGGTCAGCCGTACGGCGAAGGAGTGGGCCGGCGCCAAGGATGCGACTCTCATCCCTTCGGGCGAGCGCGCCTCGTTGCACGATGCGATTTTCGGCAACGTCGCGCTCAGCATGGCGCTCGACTACGACGACTACCTGTTCGCGGCCCATACCGGACACTCGGCCGTGCTGACGACGCTGGCCGTTGCCGAGAAGCTGGGCAAGGGCGGCAAGGACTTCCTGGTGGCGCAGACCCTGGCCAACGAGGTCGGCGGTCGCGCCGGCGCCGCCGCTCTGCTGGGACCGCTCAACGGCCAGATGTGCAGCTACGTCCACCCGCTCTGCGGCGCCGTGATCACCAGCAAGCTGATGGGGCTGGAGAAGGAGCAGGTCCTGTCCGCCATCGGCATCGCCCTGCTGCAACCGCCGCGCACCCTGTCACCCGCCTTCTTCGGTTCGGACGCCAAGACCGTCCTGGCCTCGATGACCGCGCCCATCGGCGTGCTGGCGGCCGAGCTGGCGGCCAACGGGCTGCGCGGCCATCCGGAGATCCTGGAGCACCCCGAGGGCTTCGTCCGCGTCTTCAGCCCGACGCCGCTGATGGGCGCCTTCGAGGGCCTCGGAAAGACCTGGCTGACCGACACCCTCTGCTACAAAGTCTATCCGGGCTGCGCCTACATCGACAGCGTGATCGACTGTGTCCTCACCCTCGCCCGCCAGTACAACGTCGACGCCAAGAAGGTACGCGCGGTGCACGTCGCCGTCAGCCCGCTCACGCTCGGCATGGAAGCGCTGGCGGCCCCGTTCCGCACCGGCGCGACGACGTCGCCGATCACGCTCAACTTCTCCGTCGGCTACAACGTCGCCGCCGCGTTGATGGACCGCGAGCTCGGGCCGCGCCAGTTCACGCGCGACCGCATCAAGGATCCGGCGGTGTGGGCGCTGGCCGAGAAGGTGCACCTCAGCGAAGATGCGGTGATGGCGCAGCGAATGCGCGATCGCGCTCTACTCAAGACCGTCAACACGCCCGAGGGCGAGCGCTACGAGCTCAACTTCGCCGCCACCGAGCTCGCCGGCTTTCGCATGTCCCTGGGGGCACGGGTGCGGCTCGAGATGGAGGATGGGCGCAGCTTCGACCTCGAGCAGGAGGTGCCCTACGGCGGCGCCGGGCGCTCGTTCGACGAGCGGCGCAAGGCGGTCGAGGACAAGTTCCGCCGCGAGACCCGCTACACGTTGCGCAAGGAGAAGATGGAGAAGGCCATCGACCTCATCCATCACCTCGAGGACGTCCCCTCCTCGGGCATCCGCGAGCTGGTGCGGCTGTGCTGCTCGGAGAAGGTTTGAAGAGAG
>CAZYMF010000031.1:22404-34533 GCA_964648215.1 uncultured Binatia bacterium (SeqCode)
AGGCTATAGGGCGAGAAGCACGCCTTCGCTGGGGGCCAGGGCGAGCGAGGCCAGGTCCACCTCGCCCGGCGGCCGTTCGAAGCTCGTGGACAGCTCGACGCGGCCGCGGCCCGGAGCCAAGCGGAGCGGGCGCGGCTCGGAGGCGAAGTTGAGGGCGACCAGACGGCGCTCCGCTCCGTGCTCGCGCAGGTACACGAACGTGTCGGGGCCGGCGTCGACGGAGCGGTAGTCGCCCCGGGTCAGGGCCGCGGTGCGCTTGCGGTGCCAGATCAGCCGGCGGTAGAAGCCGAACAGCGAGCGCGGATCGTCCTGCTGCGCCGCCACGTTGATCCGCTGGTGCTCTTCGGCCAGCGGCAGCCAGGCGTCCGCTGCCGTGGTGAAGCCGGCCATCCGCCCGCCGTCCCACTGCATCGGCGTGCGTTCGGGATCGCGGCCGACGGCGGGGAAGCGCTTGCCCACCGGATCGCACACGCGTTCGGCCGGGATGAAGCCGTCGCGCATGCCGATCTCCTCCCCGTAGTAGAGAAACGGCGTGCCCCGCAGGGTGAGCAGCATCATCGCCGCCAGACGCGCGCGCGCCTCGCCGTGAGCGGGATCGTCGAAGCGCGAGCGATGGCGCGGGGCATCGTGGCTCGACAGCACGTAGGTCGGCTGCGCGCCCGGCGGCAGCAGCGCCTCGATCTGCTCGACCTGGGAGCGAAAAGCGGCGGCGTCCCAGGGGGACCACAGAAAGCTGAAGTTGAACGCCAGCGGCAGCTCGTCGTGGCCGTTGCCGTAGTAGCGGGCGACGCGCGCCGGGTCGAAGAGGTAGACCTCGCCCACCATCGCGCGCTCGCCGTAGCGGTCGAGCAGGCGCCGCCAGCTGCGGATGATGTCGTGGACCTCGGGCTGGTCCTCGTCGTGGAGGTGCAGCAGGCCGCCGTAGTGCTTGACCGGGTGCTCCTCCTCGGGGGCCGGGCGCGGGTTGGAGCGTAGCGCGGCGTCCTTGATCATCTTGTGAATGACGTCGACGCGGAAGCCGTCGACGCCGCGGTCGAGCCAGAACTCGATCACCCGCTCCATCGCCTGCTGCACGGCGGGGTTGCGGTGGTTGAGATCGGGTTGCTCGGCCAGGAACGAGTGCAGGTAGTACTGCCCGGTGGCTTCGTCGCGGGTCCACGCCGGGCCGCCGAAGGAGCTCACCCAGTTGTTCGGTGGCCCGCCGTCGGCCGCCGGATCGCGCCAGACGTACCAGTCCCGCTTGGGGTCGGTGCGCGCGCGGCGTGATTCACCGAACCACGGATGCAGGTGCGAGGTGTGGTTCGGCACCAGATCGAGGATGATGCGAATGTCGCGGGCGTGGGCCTCCGTGATCAGGCGGTCGAGATCGGCGAGCGTTCCGAACAGTGGATCGACCGCGGTGTAGTCGCTGACGTCGTAGCCGAAATCGAACAGCGGCGACGGGTTGATCGGCGTCAGCCACAGGGCGTCGACGCCGAGCGAGCGGGGGGTGCCGTCGTTCAGATAGTCGAGCCGCCGCGTCAGCCCGGCGAGGTCGCCGACGCCGTCGCCGTTGGAATCCTGGAAGCTGCGGACGTAGATCTCGTAGAAGACCGCTTCGCGCCACCATTCCATCGCGGCTCCGTTAACAGACCCCGCGCCGGGAGCAAAGCCGCCCGTGCCGCCCCGTCACGTCGTGACGCGATCGACGCAGGCCTTGAACTCGCGGTGCCAGTTGACCACCGTGCCGAGCTGCTTCAGGTAGGCATCGAGTCCCATCAGCGCGCGCACCAGGAAGACGCGGTGGCCCGGCGTCTTGAACAGCCGCGCCTCGAGGCCGATGCCGGCGACCTCCAGACCCTTCTCCATCGAGTTGTACCGGCGCGGATCGTACTTCCGGTCGACCAGCACCGGGTCGAAGATGATGTACATGATGCGTACCATCGGCTTCGGATCGTCGCCCTTGTCGAGGAAGCCGAGGGTGACGAAGCAGTCGGCCATCACCGCTTCGTCGCGCGCGAGGATGGCGCGCGCCAGCCGATGGTAGGCGCGGCGGATCGGCTCGGGGAAGACGCGGATGGAGCCGAAGTCGAGGATCGCCAGCTTGGGGTGGAAGGTGATCAGGTAGTTGCCCGGGTGCGGGTCGGTGTGCAGCACGCCGAGCTCGAAGACCTGGCGCCACACGGTGCGGAAGTACTTCAGCGCCACCCAGTCCTTCAGCTCCTGGTCGACCCCGGGACCGAGGATGTCGGCGAACGCGTAGCCCTCGATGCGGCTCATGGTGAGCACGCGGCGCGAGGAGTAGTCGAGGTACACCTGCGGGATGATGATCTCGTCGTCGTCGCGGAACATCTTCTGGAACAGGGCGATGTTCTTCGCCTCGTTGACGTAGTCGAGCTCCTCGTGCAGCCGCTCCTCGAGCTCCTGGTAGACGTCCGACGGGTCGATCTTCTGCCGCATGACGTCGCGACCGATGAGGGCGAAGGTGCGCAGCAGCGCCTTGATGTTCTTGAGGTCCTCCCTCACGGTCTGATCGACGCCCGGGTACTGCACCTTCACCACCACCTCCTCGCCGCCGGGGAGGCGAGCCGCGTGCACCTGGCCGAGCGACGCGGCGGCGAAGGCCTCGCGTTCGAAGCCGGCGAAGATCTTCTCCGGGAAGTCGCCGAGCTCGCGCTTCACCTGCTCGCGGATGAGCTTGTAGTCCATCGGCGGCACCCGGGACTGCACCATGGAGAGCACGTCGAGCGCCTGCGGCGGCAGGATGTCGTCGCGCATCGACAGCATCTGCACCAGCTTCATGAACGCGCCCTTGAGCTCCGTGGACCGTTCGACCAGCTTGACCGCGTTGCGGATGTGGGCGTCGAGCAGACCCTGCTTGCGCTTGTCGACGGAGCGGAACGGCCACTTGAGCGCCTCGAGGACGTAGGAGGAGCCGACGGAGGTGGCGAGCTCGCCGACCTTGAGGACCCGCTTGGTGCGCCCACGCGTGAGTTCGCTGCTCGTCTTGCGCTCGACCCGTGCTGCCATGGAGGGACCCAAAGCCTCGCGCAGTGTGGCGCGTCACCGGCGGCGGCGCAAGCCGGCCCGGGGGCGCTCGGCACTCCTGCAGTTCCCGCGTGCATCGCCACGAGCGGCTGTGCTAGTGCAGTGGACCCGCGACCCTGAAGAAGGGGAGTCCGTGTTCGCTTCGGCCGACTACAGCCTCAATCTCTACGCCTTGCCGCCCGCGCTGACGGCGGTGGGGCTGCTTCTGGTCGGCGTCGCGGTGCTGATCCGCGAGCGGATCTCGCGCGTCAGCTTGGCATTTTTTCTCGTGCAGGTGGCCGTCAGCGTCTGGCTCTCGGGCCTCGCGGTGATGTACTGCGCCACCAACGCCGGCGTCGCGTTGTGGTGGGCACGCTTCCACTTTCTCGGCATTCCGTCGATACCGTCCTCGATCTACTTCTTCTCCGTCATCGTCATCGGCAGCTACCCGCAGCGCCGCTGGCTGGTCTGGGCCAGCTGGTCGCTGTCGGCGCTGTTCTCGGCGGCCGCGCTCGGGGGCGATGCCCTCCTGGCGGGGGTGTATCACTACTGGTGGGGATTCTATCCGCGTTACGGCTGGTTGGGGGTTCCGTTCCTGGCGTTCTTCTTCGGCATCGCCCTGGTCAACCTGCGCGACTACTGGAAAGCCTACCACCAGGCGAGCCCGGGCACGCAGCGGCGGCGGCTGCGTCTGCTTCTCATCGCCTTCGCCGTGGCCTACCTCGCCGGCGTCGACTACCTGGCCTGCTACGGCACACCGATCTATCCGTTCGGCTACCTGCCGGTCTTCGTCTGCCTGACGTTGATGGCCTTCACCATCTGGCGCCATCGTCTGGTCGACATCGTCCCCGCGTTTGCCGCCAACGAGATTCTCGCCACCATGGCCGATCTGCTCGCGGTGTGCGACCAGGAGGGCCGCATCCGCGTCGTCAACAGCGCCCTGTGCGCGACGCTTGCCTACCCCGGCGAGGTGCTTCTCGGACAGCCGATCCACTGCCTGGCCCAAGGCGACCCGGCGGCCATGGAGCGGCTGCGCGCTCTGCTGCGGCGCCCGATGGTCCGCGACGACGAGATGCCGTTCTACACCCGCGCCGGGCAACCGGTGGCGGTGAGCGTCTCCATCTCACACCTGCGCAGCCCGCAGGGCGAGAGTCTGGGCGTGGTGCTCATCGCCCACGACATCCGGCAACGGAAGCGGGCGGAGGCCGCCCTGGAGCAGGCGAAGGCGGCGGCCGAGGCCGCCAACCGCTCGAAGAGCGAGTTCCTCGCCAACATGAGTCACGAGATTCGCACACCGATGAACGTGATCATCGGCATGACCGATATGGCGCTGGACGGCGAGGTTGCCCCCGAGGTGCGCGAGTGTCTCCAGACCGTGAGGTCGTCGGCCGGCTCGCTGCTGACGCTGATCAACGACATCCTCGACTTCTCGCGGGTCGAAGCCGGCAAGCTGCAGCTGGAGTGCGAGCCCTTCTCCCTGCGCGATCGCGTCGCCGACGTCCTCAAAACGGCCGCGGTGGACGCGCGCCCCAAGGATCTGCCGCTGCGCTGCTCGATCGCCCCGGAGGTTCCCGACGCCGTCGCCGGCGACGCCGGGCGCCTGGGGCAGGTACTGCTCAACCTCCTCGGCAACGCGATCAAGTTCACTTCCCAAGGGGAGGTCGCGGTCCGGGCCACGGTGGATTCCCTCGGCGCCGACGCGGTCGAGGTCCACTTCGCGGTGGCGGATACCGGGATCGGTATTCCCGCCAACAAGCTGCAGGCGATCTTCGAGCCGTTCGAGCAGGCCGACGGCGCGACCACGCGCCACTACGGCGGCACGGGCCTGGGACTGTCGATCTGCCGGCGCCTGGTCGCGCTGATGGGGGGACGAATCTGGGCCGAAAGCACCGTCGGCAAGGGAAGCGTCTTTCACTTCACCGCCAGGCTCCGTCTGGCCGACGTCGCGGCGGCGAGCGAGTCGTCGCCGCCGCCATAGACGGCGCCGAACGCCGCCGCGGTCGCCTACGCCGGCCGCGGCGTCAGGATGACGACCGGAATGTCGCGCTCGGTGCGCGCCTGGTAGTCGTCGTAGCTGGGATACAGAGCGACCAGCCGTGGCCAGAGCGCGGCCTTCTCCTGCGCGTCGGCCCGCCGGGCCGTCGCCGCCAGCTTGCGGCTGCCGACCTCGACCTCGACGCGCGGCTCGGCTTCGAGATTCTTGAACCACAGCGGGTGGTGCGACATCCCGCCCTTCGAGGCGACGACGACGAAGTCGTCACCGTCGGCGAGATAGAGCAGTGGCGCCGTCCGTGGCCGACCCGACTTGCGACCGACGGTGGTGAGCAGCAAGACCGGGGCGCCCCCCGGGAAGCGGCCGGTGATCCGACCGCCGCTGAGGCGGTAGAGCCACGTGTTCAGCGCCGACATGACGCGGATGACGACGTTGCCGACTCGTTCCTGACGCGGGGTGAAGGGCACTGGCTTCTTGTCCGGCATGTTCTCTCCTAGCGCAGGGTTTTGAACCCCGGCGGGTTCGTAATTCGAGTCAAGTTGCAACCAGTCGCCGCGGGGAGCGCCCAACCGCAGCGTGGGGCGAAGCCGCCATCTCGCCGGGGCCGCCGCCCCGCTATTCTTCGCCCAGCGCCCCGGCGCGGCGCAGCGCGGCGATGCGCTCGGCATCGTAGCCGAGCACCTCGCCCAGAACCGCCTCCGTGTCGCGACCGGGCTCGACGGCCGCACGCGACGGCAGCGGTAGCTCCTCGTCGAGCAGCTTGATCGGCGACGGCATGAGATCGGTGCCGTGCTCGCGCCAGGGGCGGAACGGCAGCCGCGCCTGGAACTGCGGGTCGCGGGTGATCGACCTGGTGTCGTTCACCGGCGCCAGCGGCGCGTTCACCTCGCGGCCGAAGGCGATCCATTCGGCGGTGGTCCGGGTGGCGAAGATGGCGGCCAGCTCCCGCCGCAGCGCGACGTTGCCGCGCGCGTGATCGGCATACTTCGAGCCCGGGTTCTGCTCGAACAGCTCCCGGCGGCCGACCCCTTCGCAGAAGTTCTTCCAGAACTCGCGTTCCGAGGCCATGAACAGAACGATGCCGTCGCGCGAGCGGTAGTACTGGTAGCGCACCGACTCGGCCATGCTGTTGTCGCCGACGGGACGCCGCGGGCCCTTGCCGTCACCGTCGTTGCCGGTGACCTCGTCCTCGGGCCGCTCGTAGGCCTTGTTGCCCTCGATGCCGTTCCAGTTGAACGCGGCGGCGGCGTCGCTCTGCGCCACCTCGAGGCGGCAGCCGCGGCCGCTGGCGCGGGCCCGGAGAATGGCGGCGAGAATCCCGAGTGCCGCGTACAGCGGCCCGGCGTTGATGCCGACGGCGGTGTAGCTCGGCAGCGCCGGCAGGCCCTCGGCGTCGAACGTCGGGCGCGCCACGCCGGCCCAGGCATCGTAGGCGATGCCGTGGCTGGGCATATCCTTGTAGGGGCCGGTCAGGCCGTAGCCCGAGACGGTGCAGAAGACGAGCTTCGGATTGACCTCCCGCATCTTCTCGAACGTCAGCCCGCGGCGCGCCAGCGCCCCCGGCCGCATCGCCTCGATGACCGCGTCGGCACCGCGCACGAGATCGAGATAGGTCGCCACCCCGTCCGGCCGGCGCAGGTCGAGGACGACGCTGCGCTTGCCGCGGTTGAGATGCCAGTGCAGCAGCGAGACCCCGTCGATGATCGGGAAGGCCATCTTGCGCACGTAGTCGCCGCCGGGGGCCTCGACCTTGATCACCTCGGCGCCGAGATCGGCCAGGTGCATGCCGACCGCGGCCGGCCCCAGCATCGAGCTCTCGATCACCCGCACGCCGGAGAGCAAACCTGCCGCGCCGTCCGTGCTGGTCGTCATCTCCGCTTTCGTCCCTCTCAGTCGGCCTTGTCGAAGAGCACCGGTAGCTGATTCGGCGAGCGGAACGCCAGCCCGCGGACCTCGCATTCCTGCGCCCGGTCGAGCCTCAGATTGGGCAGTCGATCGAGCAGCGCCGTCAGCGCCAGCCGGGCTTCGGTGCGGGCGAGGTGGGAGCCGGCGCAGAAATGCTGGCCGAAGCCGAAGGCGACGTGGTCGTCGTTGCGACGGTGGAGATCGAAGCAGTCCGGGTCGGGAAACTGCTCCGGGTCGCGGTTGGCCGAACCGAGGCACGCCGAGACCAGCGCGCCGGCGGGAATGTCGAAGCCGGCCACCGTCACCGGCACGGTCGTCTCGCGCGACACGTACTGCACCGGCGACTCCCAGCGCAGTGTCTCTTCGATGGCCAGGTCGAGCTTGGCCCGGTCCGCCTGGACCTCCTCCAGATACGACGGGTGCGTCAGCAGGGCGAAGAGGACGCTGCCGATGAGGCGGTAGGTCGTCTCGGCGCCGGCCGGAATCAGCAGCCGCAGAAAGCTGAGCACCTCCTCGTCACTCAGGCGCTGCCCCTCGATCTCGGCGTGGGCCAGCCGGCTGAGCAGGTCCGGCCGCGGCTCGGCCTTGCGCTCATGCAGCACCGGTCGCAGGTAGTCGACGATGCGCTCGGAGGCGGCGAAGCCGCGCGGCGGGTCCTCGCCCACGGAGATCAGATCGATCGCCCAGCGGTGGAACGTCGCGTAGTCCTCCATCGGGATGCCGATGATGTGGGTGATGACACGGATGGGGAAGGTGAAGGTGAACTGCGCCACCAGGTCGGCGTGGCCCGCGGCGGCGAACTGATCGATCAGGCCCTGCGCGATCTTCACGATCTTCGCCTCCAGCCCGCCGCGCAGGGCGTTGCGCTGGAGAAAGGGCGTGACCAGGCTGCGGTGGCGGATGTGCTCGCGGCCCTCCATCTCGAGGATGGTGCGTCCCATCACCAGCCCGATGCCGCGGGCGTTGCCGCGCGAGGAGAAACGCTCGGAGTCCTTCAACAGACCGACGACGTCCCCGTAGCGAGTGACCAGATGATCCTCGCCGAGCAGCCCGGTGACGAGAATGACCGGTTGCTCGCGCCGCAGGCGCCGGTAGACGGCGTAGGGATCGCGCACCGGGCTGAGCATCGTGCCACCGAAGAGCTCGACCGTGTTGGGCATGAAGGTTTACCTCCGCGAAGAATGTCGGCGTTTGCCCGTCGTCGGGCCGACCGGCGCGGGAATCACACGGGCCAGATGCCTCTTGGTTCGCGCCGCCGTCGCCGGCTGGGCGCGGTCGTGCCCGAACAGATGACGTGCGGCGATGCGGCGAGGACGTGATGGTACAGAGTTCCTCCCGAGCCTGATCAGTTGCTGAGCAGCTGCCCAATAGGACGGCGGCACGAGCGCGTCAAGCAAAAGGACGGGCTCCCCGACTCCCGTGCCGTTGCGCTCGGGCTTGGGGCCAATTGACTGGAGCATGCACGCGGGTAAGCTCCGTCCATTCGAATCCAAACGGGGGTGATCTCATGAAGCTCTACGACTTCGCCGGTGCGCCGAATCCGAAGAAGGTCCGTGTCTACCTTGCCGAGAAGGGCCTCCAGGTGCCGATCGAGCCGGTCGACATCATCAGCGGACAGAATCGCACGCCCGAGTTTCTGCAGAAGAACCCGCTCGGCGGCCTGCCGGTGCTGGAGCTGGACGACGGCACCCTCCTGACCGAGTCGCTGGCGATCATCGAGTACTTCGAGGAGCTTCACCCCAATCCGCCGCTGATCGGCGACAACCCGCTCGAGCGCGCCCGGGTGCGCCGCCTCGAGCGCATCATCGAGCTCGGCGTGCTCTCGAACATCGCCACCATCTTCCAGAACACGCACCCGTTCATGGCCGGGCGACTGAAGCAGTCGGCCGACGCCGCCGAGAACGCGCGCGGGCGGCTGGCCGCCAATCTCAAGGTGGTCGACGCCGCCATCGGCAACAACGCCTTCGCCGCCGGCGCCAAGCCGACGATCGCCGACTGCACGTTGCTGGCCGCCCTCGGCTTCGCCGAGTTCGCCGGCGTCGAGATCGATCCGTCGTGCAAGAACGTCGCGCGCTGGTACGAGGCGTTCAAGCAGCGCCCGAGCGCGCAGGCTTGAGCCGGCGTTCCGGCATTGCGGCGGCGGCACGGCCGCGCCGCGCGGGCTGCGGATGAGCCGCAACATCGAGCTCAAGGCCCGTTGCGCCGACCTGGCGGCGGCCGCCCGCGTCGCGGCAGATCTCGGCGCCGCCCGACAGGGAGTCGAGCGGCAGCACGACACCTACTTCCCGGCCGCCGACGGGCGGCTGAAGCTGCGCCAGCGCTGGATCGAAGGGCGGTCGCTGCCGAGCGAGCTGATCTGGTACCGGCGCACCGACGAGAACCGGCCGCGGCCGAGCGACTATACGCTGGTGAAGATCGAGAACGGCCCGGAGCTGCGCGCCGCTCTCGCCGGCGCGCTGGGCATCGTCGCCGAGGTGGTCAAGGAGCGCACCGTCTATCTGCACGACAACGTGCGCATCCACCTCGACGAGGTCCGCGATCTGGGGACCTTCGTCGAGTTCGAGGCGATCGTCGACGGTGGCTGTGACGATGCGGCCGGACGCGCCAAGCTCGATCGGCTCCGCACCGTCTTCGCGATCGCGGCCGATCAGGTCGTCCGCGCCTCCTACGGCGACCTCGTGCCGCGCCGCTGAGCGCCGCCGCTCCGGCGCGTCGGGCTGGTGGCGCCGCGGGCGCCGCGGGCGTCCTTGACCCCTGCGACGGGGCGCGTGTACAGTCGCCTGGTCAGGAGGACACCCCATGAGCCATCGCGGTTACGCCCGTACGCAGGAGCTCTTCGAGCGCGCCATGCGCGTCGTGCCCGGAGGTATCTACGGCCACCAGAGCCCGATGATGCTGGTGCCGGGAGCGTATCCGTACTTTTTCGAGCGCGGCCAGGGGGCGCACGTGTGGGACGTCGACGGCAACGAGTACATCGACTACATGTGCTCGTACGGGCCGATCGTCGTCGGCCACAATCACCCCAAGGTCGAAGAGGCGGCGGCGGCGCAGGCCCGCAAGGGCAACTGCTTCAACGGCCCGACCGAGCTGTGGGTGGAGCTGGCCGAGTATCTGGTCGAGCTGACCCCGTTCGCCGACTGGGCCGCCTTCGGCAAGAACGGCTCCGACGTCTGCACCTGGGCCACGGAGATCGCGCGCGAGGCGACCGGCCGCAAGAAGATCGCCAAGGCCTCGGGCGCCTACCACGGCACGCACGCCTGGTGCACGCCGCTCCCGGGAGGCACGACGGCCGAGGACACCGCCAACGTCGTCACCTTCGAGTACAACGACGTGAACGATCTGCGCCGCGTCGTCGAGCAGAACGACGGCGACGTGGCAGGGGTCATCGTGACTCCCTTCCGGCACGAGGCCTTCCACGATCAGGAGCTGCCGGTCGAAGGGTTCCTCCAGGGCGTCCGCCAGCTGTGCGACGAGAAGAAGATGGTCTTCATCCTCGACGACGTGCGCGCCGGCTTTCGCCTCCACCTCGGCGGCTCGGGCGAGCTCTTCGGCGTGCAGCCCGACCTCTCCTGCTACTGCAAGGCGATCGCCAACGGCTACGCGCTGTCGGCCTGCGTCGGCCGCGAGGCGCTCAAGCCGGCGGCAGAGACGGTCTTCTTCACCGGCTCCTACTTCACCTCGGGCGTGCCGATGGCGGCGGCCCTGGCCACCCTCAAAGAGCTCAAGGCCAGCGGCGGCGTCGAGCGCATGCGCCAAGCCGGCACCATGCTCACGCGCGGGCTGGAAGAACAGGCACGCGCCCACGGGCAAGAAATCTCCTGCTCCGGTCCGCCGGCGATCCCGTTCATGAGCTTCGTCGCCGACGAGGGCGGGTTCATGCGCAGCCGGCACTTCTGCGCCGAGGCCTGCCGCCGCGGCGTCTACCTGCACCCGGTGCACAACTGGTTCCTGACCACGGCGCACACCGACGCCGACATCCGGCGCACCCTCGAGGTCACCGACGAGGCGTTTGCCGCCGTGCGCAAGGAGTTCGGCGCCTAGGGCTCGGCGGCCCCGAGGCAACCCAACATGGACCTCTCTTACACGCCGGAGCAGGAGGCCCTGCGGCGCCGGGTACGTGCCTGGCTGCGCGAACACCTCCCCAAGCGGGAACGCACCGCCGACTCGCTCGAGTACGGCGATCCGGCACGCCTGGCCAAGGCCAAGGCCTGGCAACGCCAGCTCTACGATGCGGGCTACGTCGCCATGGGCTGGCCCGAGGAGTACGGCGGCCGCGGCGCCGACGTCATGAGCCAGACCATCGTCAACGAGGAGCTGGTGCTCGCCCGGGCTCCGAGCCTGGTCGGGATGATGGGCATCCTGATGGTCGGCCCGACGCTGATCCAGTGGGGCACGGACGAGCAGAAGCGCCGCTACCTGCCGCGGATCCTGAGCGCCGACGAGATCTGGTGTCAGGGTTACTCGGAGCCCGGCTCCGGCTCCGATCTGGCGTCGTTGAAGACGCGCGCCGAGGTGGTCGGCGACGAGTTCGTGATCAACGGGCAGAAGGTGTGGACCTCCAACGCCCAGCTCGCCGACTGGATGTTCTGCCTCGTCCGCACCGACCCCGAGGCCCCCAAGCATCACGGCATCTCCTACGTGCTGATCGACATGAAGACCCCCGGCATCACGGTGCGGCCGCTGATCCAGATGACCGGCGACGCCGGCTTCAACGAGGTGTTCTTCGAGGACGTGCGCGTCCCGCGCCAGAACCTGGTCGGCGAGCTGAATCGCGGCTGGCAGGTGGCCAACTCGACCCTCGCGCACGAGCGCAACATGCTCGGCTCGACCACGCGCACGCAGCAGATGTTCAACGGCGTGCTGCGCATCGCGCAGACGCGGCGGCGCTACGGTCGCCGCGGCGCCGACGATCCGGTGATCCGGCAGCGGCTGGCCGATCTCGCCATCCGCGTCGAGGCGATGAAGCTGCAGTCCTACCGCCAGCTCACCGACGCCGTGCGCGGTCGCTCGCCGGGGATCGCGGCCTCGGTGAACAAGCTGGTCAGCACCGAGCTCAATCACGACATCGCCGCGCTGGCGCTCGAGCTGCTCGGCTCCTACGGCCCGCTGGCGCGTCAGGCCAGCCGCGTCACCGACCGCGGCATCTGGCCGTGGGAGTTCATGTTCACCCTCGGCATGATCATCGGCGGCGGCACCTCGCAGATCCAGAAGAACATCATCAGCGA
>CAZYMF010000032.1:0-3945 GCA_964648215.1 uncultured Binatia bacterium (SeqCode)
CTTGCCGAGGTACTCCATGCCCTGCATCATCGTCGGCGCGCTCTGCTCGCGGTACCTGGCGATGTCCGAGACCTCGCCGCGCGGCTCGGACTTGGCTTTGACCGCGTCGAGCAGCGCCGCCAGCGCCGCCTTGGCATCGGCGACGATGGCGAGATCGACGGGGCGGTTGAGGCCGATCGACATCGGGTCGGCGTCGATCTGGATGGTCTTCTGCTTCGCCGGGTCGCCCCACAGCGGCGGCATCCCCCACCCGTCGTACTCGCCGAGGCGGCCGCCGACGACCAGCACCACGTCGGCCTCGTTGCGCGCCATGCCGGCGCCGCCCATGTCGTACGAATGAAAGTAATGAGGATGATCTTCCGGGATCGTGCCGCGCGCCCCGAGGCTGCAGCTCATCGCCGCGCCCAGGTGATCGCCGAGAGCGCGCAGCTCGGCGGCGCCGTCGGCCCAGAGCACGCCTTTGCCGGCGTGGATGTACGGGTGCTGGGCATTGGCGAGCAGCTCCGCCGCCCGTGCGATCGCGCCCGGGTCGCCGGCGCCCATGTTGGTGACGCGATAGCGCTCCGCCGGGTAGATCGGCGGCAGCTTGCTCTCGTCGATGGTCATTGCCAGGAGGTCGTCGGGAATCGCGATGTACACCGGCCCCGGCCGGCCGGTCGTGGCGGCGCGAAAGGCGGCGCGCATCATCTCCGGCAGGCGTTCCCACTGCCGCACGGTGGCGGCGTACTTGGTGATCGGCCGCGCCATGTTCTCCGTATCGGCCGACTGCCAGGCCCCGCCGCGATTCGGATCGCTCTTGATCCGCGCCCGCGTCGTCGCGATGGCGACGATCGGGTGCCCCTCGCCGTGGGCGCTGACCACGCCGGCGAGCATGTTGCCGGTGCCGCACGCCGGGTTGCCCAGCACGACGCCCGGCTTGCGCGCGATGCGCGCATAGCCCTCGGCGATGTGCACCGCGGCCTCCTCGTGATGGGCGTTGACGTAGCGGATCCCGTACTTCGGCAGGTGCACGACGATCGGGATGTGCGCCCCGTCGATGATCCCCGTCATCGCCTCCACCCCCTCCGCCTTCAGACACCGCACCAGCAATTCGCCCACGCCGATCTCAGCCATCGGTTCCTCCTCTTGCTCTCCGTTCGATCGATACTCGTTCCGTCGGGCTCGAACGCTAACCCGTCCGCTCCGACTCCGTCAACGACCATGAGCGAAATCTGACGTCGATGACGATGACGAAGGTCGTTGCGCCGACCAAGCCCTCAGCAGCCGAAGTTCGAGCGGACTGTCCAGGGGCGACTCATATGCTATCGGATGGGGGGCATGTTGTTGGCGCCCGCAGGACGACGGATATGGATACCTTCATGCAACAAGCCATCGACGAGGCACGGCAAGGGCTCCGCGAGGGCGGCATTCCCATCGGCTCGGTGCTGGTGAAGGATGGGAAGGTCATCGGCCACGGACACAATCGGCGCGTGCAAGAGAACGATCCGATCATCCACGCCGAGATCGACTGCCTGCGCAACGCCGGCCGGGTTGGCCGCTACGCCGGAACCATTCTCTACTCGACCCTCATGCCCTGCTACCTGTGCGCCGGCGCCGTCGTCCAGTTCGGCATCACGAAAGTGGTTGCCGGCGAGTCGGTCACCTTCGCCGGTGCGCGCGAGCTCATGGAGTCGCACGGAGTCGAGGTGATCGACCTGAACCTCGAAGAGTGCCAGCAGATGATGCGCGAGTTCATCCGACGCCAACCGGATCTGTGGAGCGAGGACATCGGCGAGCTGTAAGCGGGCGTTCGCGCGCTCGAATGACCTGTCCGCGGGAGACGATCTGTCAATGATCAGTTTGCGCCGCCGAGCTGCCGCCCTCGACACCGGCGGCTTCCGGGCGGTGACACGACCCCGGCAGCGCGCCCGACGCACATGCGGGCGAGCACTGCTCCTCCTCTTCTCGCAAGTGCTCGTCGGCGCCGAAACGCTGTCGCTCGTCGGGTGCTCTGTCGGCCGGCCGGATCGGGCGGTCGACGTCGCGACGGCGATGATCAGCCACAATCTCTGCTCGCTCGTCTTCGTCACCGGCCTGGATCCGCAGCAAGCATACGCCGAAAGCCTGGCGCCGCGTCCCGGCATGGGCCTGATCAACTGGACCGCTCATTACGACGTCGATCGATCGCTGCGGCAAGTGCGCACGACCGTCGCCGGTGGCTTCGCCAACCGCGCGGTCTACCGCGACGGCCTCGGGTGCCTCGTCGTCCACGGCGAGGAGCCCGAGGCTTGGTCCACGGGCGCTGGCAGCGAAAATACGGCTCCGGCCGGCGAGGCGTTGCTACCGAACATCGCCGGCCCGGCCGTGGTCGAGCCCGCGGACCCGCGCTTGCGTGCCGCGCTGGCGCGGGCCTTCGACGAGTCGGAGCACGCGCACCGTTGGACGAAGGCCGTGGTCGTGGTGCGTGACGGGCGTGTCATCGCCGAGCGCTACGCCCCGGGCTACGGTGTCGAAACGCCGCTGCTCGGTTACTCCGCCACCAAGTCGGTGATCAGCGCCCTGATCGGCATCCTGGTGCGCGAGGGGCGCCTGGCGGTCGACCGGCCCGCTCCGGTGAAGGCCTGGGCGGCGGACGACGATCCGCGCCGGGCGATCACCATCAATGAGCTGCTGCGCATGACCAGCGGTCTGGCGCTCGACGAGAGCGGCAACCCCTTCTGCCCGGTGGCGCGCATGCTCTACCTCGAGCGCGACATGGCGGCGTTTGCCGAGAGGGCCGATCTCGAAGCCGAGCCCGGCGCGACCTGGAACTACACCAGCGGCAACACCCTCATCCTCTCGCGTATCGTCCGCGACGCCGTTGGCGGACGCGGCAACGACGTGCTGCGCTTCGCCCACCGCGAGCTCTTCGACCCGCTCGGCATGCGCACGGTCACGCTCGAGCTCGACGCCACCGGCACGCCGGTAGGATCGACCTACATGCTGGCCTCGGCGCGCGACTGGGCGCGCTTCGGCATGCTCTACCTGAACGACGGCGTCGCCGGCGGACGCCACATCCTGCCGCCGGGATGGGTGCGCTACTCGTCGACGCCGACCCTCGACACCGGCTACGGCGCCGGGTTTTGGACCAACCGCGTCGCCGGCAACATTCCCTGGTCACCAGCACCATGGGGCATCCCGGGCGCGCCGCCCGACACGTTCTACGCGCGCGGCCTGCTCGGACAGTACGTCGTCGTCGTGCCGTCCGAACGGCTGGTGGTGGTGCGATTCGGCGTAACCCACGACGCGCGGCAGGACATCGACGGGGTTGGGCAGCTCATCGCGGACGTCGTCGCCGCCGGCGATCACGACTCTTCGTGAACGTGGAATCCTCAAGCTTGCGGCGCTCGCTCGGGAAACGGCATAAGCGCCACATGGACAACACCGGCGAATATGTCTTCACCACCGACCGTGACGCACTCGACCTCGACGTAATCCATCGCTTCCTTTCGAAAGAGTCGTACTGGGCGCGGGGAGTTCGCCGCGAAGTGGTTGCTGCGTGCGTGCGCCACTCCTTCTGCCTCGGCGTCCTGCACGAGCGGCGGCTGGTGGCGTTCGCGCGCGTCGTCACCGACTACGCCACGTACGGGCACGTCATGGACGTGTTCGTCCTGCCAGAGCATCGCGGCAGGGGGCTGGGCAAACGCATGATGGAGCGGATGTTCGCGCATCCCGACCTCCAGGGCTTCCGCCTCTGGACCCTGGGCACCGGCGACGCACACGGCCTCTACGCGCGCTACGGCTTCGCCACCCCCGCGCACCCGGAGCGCTGGATGGAGCGCCGAGACGCGGACCCGCAGGGGCGCACCTGGCGAGAAGCGCCCGCGAAGTAGACGGCTATGTCCGCTTCCCCCGTCGGTAGTAGGGCATCTTGAAATCGACGCGGCCAGCGGGGCTGATTGCGTCGCCAACACCGAGACGTTTCCC
>CAZYMF010000032.1:4045-10553 GCA_964648215.1 uncultured Binatia bacterium (SeqCode)
CCCGGGCATCGACTCGTTCACGGCAAACGGCACGAGCAGCTCGCGACGCAGTCGATGCTCGCTTCCTCGACGCAGACCTCGTCCCACTCGAACAGACAGCAGACCGCGTCGAGGGTGCATACGCAGTCCTCGCACGCGATCGTGTCGCAGCCGGCGTCCCCGCGCGAGATACAGCAATCGCTGGCGCTGATCGGGGTCGGGGTCGGTGTCCGCGTCGGGCCGGGCGGCCCGCAGCCACACTCGGGCACGCAATCCTGCTGCGCTCCCTCGACGCAGATGTCGTCCCACTCGACCTCGCAGCAATAAAAGTCGACGGTGCACACGCAGTCCTCGCAGGCCGCCACCTCGCAGCCGGTCGTGAGATGCTCCTCGCAGCAGTTGCCGCCGGCCGGTGGCGTGGGTGTCGGCGTCGCCGCCGGACAGCCCTGCGCCGCCGCCTTCACCGCTTCCACCAACTCCGCCGCGTTGACCCAGCCGTTGCTGTCACGATCGAGCTGCGGGCACTCCGCCATCGCATCGCGCTGGAACAACAAGGCGACGCCGACGGCCAGCTCGCCCTCGGTGACGTCACCGCTGTCGTTGCAGTCGGCCGCACAGGGTCCGGGGTCGGCGATGGTCACGGCGAACTCGTCGTACGGCCGGATCCCGCCGCTGAAGCCGTCCGGGTTGGTCACGAACACCTCCCGCACACCGACGACGGCACCCGCGGCAATGTCGATGCTCTGCCGCAGCTCCGTCGGTCCGACATAGCCGTAGTCCGGCGGTGCGGGCGGAATGAGGCTGATCCCCGCTGAAGGCTGGAAGCTGACGGCGGCACCGGGCTCGAAGTTCGCCCCGAGGATGGTCAGCTCGAGGCTCATCGTCCCCTGCCGTGCATGGTCCGGCTCGAGACGCTCGACGATCGGGCGCACCGGGGTCGCCGTCGGCGTGGGTGTCGCCGTGCGCGTGCTCGTCGGCGTACGAGTCCGCGTGCGCGTCGGCGTCACGGTGCGGCTGGGCGTGAAGGTCGGTGTGCGCGAGCGCGTCCGGGTCGGGGTGAGCGTGGGCGCACCGCCGGTTGTCGCTGTTACGGTGGGAGTGGAAGTTGCGGTCGGCGGAGGCCCCGCGGTGAAGGTCCGCGTCGGCGTGGGCGACGACCCGCCGAGCACCCGCACCAGGTTGAAGGTGGCCGGGTCGCTGCCCGCACCGGTCACGAAGGGGAGGCACACGTCGATGCGCACCTGGCCGTTGCCGGTGCTGACTCCGGTGACCATGCCCGTGCTCTCGCCCACCGTCACCACCGGCGGGGTCGGAGGCAGCGGCTGGCTCGCCTGCCAGGTGGTGACGTACTGCCGGTTGGGGATGGGAACCTGCATCTGCAGATCGCTGATCGTGAAGGTCTTGTCGATCGGATTGACGGTGAAGCCGAGACGCGAGTACACGTCGCCATCGACGTAGAACCCGTCCGTGAGCGTCGCCCCGGACGGATAGGTCGCGCCGAGGTTCGGTAGAAACTTCTCCACCAGCTCCCCGAGAGTCGACGGGTCGTCGGGGACATCGAACGAGAACGTCAGAGGCTGCGTGCCGCCGCGGAAGACGTTCAGCATCGCCACGGCGTGCAGTGCGCGGCTGCCGCCGACGTACAGATCGGCCGGGTTCTCGTGCTTGCCCATCTCGTTGTGCACCTGCACGCGGTCGAGCTGCGGCGCCACCCACACCATGAACCCGTCGCTCGCCTTTCCCAGACAGTAGTCGGTCATGTCGAACGTCGCCTGCACCACGGACAGGCCCGGCGACTTCGCCTGCACGAAACCTTTGAAGAACGGCGCGTAGATGCTGAACTCGTCGGTCACCGAGATGACGTCGTCCTCGGTCACGCGCGTGCCCTGCTTCTCGGACGACTGCGCCGCCCGACTGCTCACCTCGAAATCGAGGAGCTGGCTGGTGACCACCGGCACCGCAGCCCGCCCGAGGATCGCCGCCAGCTTGCCCCACGGACCGGCTTTCGCCCCGATCAGGCCGATGGCTTTCTGAATACCGTCGACGAAGTCCACCTCGCTGATCAGGCCGCCGAAGAGGTCGAACTTGAGGCCCTTCACCTGCGCGTAGCCGGTCGTGCCGATGAAGTCGGTCAGCACCGGCCCCCAGGTGCCGTTGCAGAACGGCCCGCCGGTGAAGAGGATCATCAGCGAGTCCGGCATGTCCTTGCCGATGGCCGCGGCGAGAGTGTCGACGACCGTGTTTCCCAGCGAGAGTGGCTCGACGTCGAGCGACTTCGCCGTGACGAAGCGAATGCCGCTGATGACGAAGGCGAGATTCGACTTCTTCCCCCCGCGGCTCGCCTGCAAGACGTTGACGCCGATGCCCTCCTGACCCGCCGCGAAGTACACCTTGCCCTGCTGTACGTTGATCGTGGCAACGTTGATCTCGGGAATCTCCGTCTCCGCCTTTTGGTTCAGGTACTCCACGGCTCGCTTGAGGGCCGCGTTGAGAACCGTCGTCTCCAGCGGGTCCTTCACCCAATCGTAGGTCACGTCCGGCTCGAGGGTGATGTCCTGCTTCGTCGCCGCATCGATCAGCTCGATGGGCCGCGGCTGATCCTCACAGAATCCCTTGCCGATGATCAGCCTGGGGCTGAGCCGGAGATCGGAGAGCTTGGCGCACGCCGAGAGCTCCGAGGTGTTGTCGAGCGGATCGGTTGCCGTGGCCGTCACCGCACCCTCGGCCGGCGGCTCGAACGGCGCGTCGAACTCGACGTGCCCTTGATTGTCCGTGGTGACGCTGAGGGCGTCGAGATAGGTCTCGCCTTCGCCGTAACCGGAAGCATCACACTCGCGGTTGGAGAAGAACTCGACGCGAAAAGTCGTATTCGGAGTGCTGTCGAGCGCTCCGCGTAAGCTCGTCCCGCCGTCGACCAGGGAGAGCACGGGAAAGTTCTGCAGCTCGTTGGCGCCGTGATCACCGTCGCCGGCATCGTTCGACGTGACGCCGTCGGACGCAGCCTCGGAGGCGCTCAGATCGATGCCCAAGCCGCCGTTCTCATAGATCGAGTTGCGCGAGATCAGGTTCTCCTGGGCGTCAGGCCCGATCACCAGGATCCCGTCCCGTTCGCTGAAAGCGATCACGTTTTCCTCGACGGTGTTGCCGTACCCCGCGATGGCCACGCCGTACGAGGCGTTCCCGAGAGCGTCCTGGCCGCCGACGTTCAGACCGACCAGGTTCTCGCGGAAGACGTTTGCGTAACCCTCGATGGTGGCGCCGATGCCGAAGAGCGGCGAGATATCCGGAACGGATGCGGAAATGACGTTGCCTTCGATCTCGTTGTCCGACGGCAGCCCGACCGGTTCGCCATCTTGCGTCTCGATCGCCAGACCGAGACCGAGGGCCCCATTTCCGAGCGCCGCGTACCCGGTCCGATCGGTGCCGATGAGGTTTCCGTGCACGCGGTTGCGCATCGATATGCCGGCAACGAGGAGGCCGCCGCCGATCCCGTTGCCGGAGATCACGTTCCGCCCGAAGACGGTCTCGGAGCCGATGTCGTTGTCCGAGGAGACTTGTACCCAGAGGCCGCAAAAGTTCGGCCGCGCCGCGGTGCCGGTCGGGTCGGTACCGAGGTAGTTGCCCTCGACGATGTTGCCGCCGAGCTCGTCGATATCGATGCCACAGTTCCCCGATCGTCCCCCGGGATCGAGAGCGCCGTTGACGATCATCCCCCGAACCAGGCTGCTGCCGCCGCCGATCCAGAGCCCGGCGCCGGCCGCGCTGCCGTCGATCTCGACGCGCGGGGTGAGCGAGCCGCCTTCGACTCCGGCGGTGCCGTCGATGGTCACGGGACCGGTGATGTGCGGCAGACTGTCCTGCGGCTGGATGCGCCCGATGCCGGCGGCAAACGTAATCTCGTCCGCCCCCGGGCTGGCGTTGGCCTGCTCGATGGCCGCGCGCAGCGTGCAGACGTCGGTGAACAACCCCTCGGCGCGGCACTCGCCGTCCTGCAGGTCCTTGTCGCGCTGGTCGCCCGTGGAGTCGACCACGAAGGTCCGCAGCGGCACGGGGATCGACAGCGCCAGGGGATCGGGGGAGTCGCGGAGCACCACCAGCCCGTTGACGGCATGGGGGCTGAGCCGCATCGGCAGGATCGCGACCGGGGCCAGGTCGACGTCGAGCGAGACCGGCGCCGCCGCCTGCTGCGGCGCGACGGACGGCGGCAGCGCCTCGGGAGCGGAGGTCGTCGGCTGCAGATGCAGCTGATGAAGGACTTGAACCTGCCGGCCGCCGCCGTCAAAGGCGAGAAGATCGTCCTTCCCGAGGCTCGACACACGAGCGCGGACGAGGCGGCCCCGCATCGCGTCGGGCGCGCTCGACCGCGCGCTCCACGGCTCGAGGGCCGAAACCGCGATCGGCTTCCCCCACTCCAAGCTCGGCGGGGCGGCGTCGACCCGAGCGGAGCGGGCCGATCGGAATGCCGGCGAGAGAGCACCAAACAGAGATGCCGGCGTCGGCGGCGCGCGGCGGCCCGATTTCCCTTCGTACCGCGCTGCCGCATGACGGCGATCATAGAGAACCTGTACAGAGCCGTCCGCCGTGAGAGCCGCCACCTCCTGGCGGGCGTCGCCGACGAAGTCCCCCACGGCGACCGACTCGACAGCGGCGCCGAGGGGATAGGAGCGGATCCCGTCTTCCGTCGCGCCGTTGTCGTTTACGAGGCGATCGCGCCCGTACACGATGCCGACGGCATCACCCGCGGCCACGGCGATGTCGCGAGGAGGCCCGTCGTCGAGCTGCCCCAGCGCGATCGCTGTCGCCGCCGCCGCCAGCGGAAGTCTCTCCGGCTCGGCGCGCACGGCCGAGTCTCGGCTCTGAAAGACGAGCAGCTCCGGACCGTCGGGTCCGCGTACTCCAACGACGAGGTCGGGAACCCCGTCGGCACGGTTGACCTCGCCGCTCGCGAGGGCCGTCACCGTCCCGGGCAGCGCGACAGCCTCGGCGCTTCCAAGGCCGCCCCTGCCGTCGCCGCGCAGGAGATACAAAGTCTCACCACCGAGAGCGGCGGCGAGCACATCGGCATTCCCGTCTCCGTTGAAATCTCCGGCGGCGAGCAGATCGGCGGCGGCGGGCACCGAGACTTCGACGGGGCGCGCGAAGAAGACGTCGGACGCAAGCCCGGAAGCCGCCCGCCGGCGGGCGTCGGGCGTGTTCGGATAGATGGCGTCAGGGTTGCCGCGGTAAGCGGCAACGGCGCCGCCGTCGCCGGTGGCAAATCCGACGATCAGGTCGGGAATGCCGTCCGCATCGATGTCCGCCGACGCCAGGGTTCTGGGAGCTCTCGTGCCTGCTGCCGGGGCGCGGGCCGCGTGCCCGCGCAGCTCGCGGCCATCGCTCAGGTTGACCCAGGGACTACCCCGCCCTCGGGCGCGGACGGCCACGCGGGTCTCGTCGAAATCATCGACCGGTCCCAGGGGAGCGGTGGCCGCAATTGCTCCAGCAGCCGCGGCAACGGCAACGGATGCGAGCGCAGCACGAAGTCCCAGGGTCAACAACGAGCTCCCCTCCCACTCGAGACGACGTCTACGGCCGACACGGTCTGTGCCTGGGCGCCGTCGAGGGGGAGATTGTATTGCGGCAATCGTGCCATTTGCAGCGCTGCGCTGCCGCACACCTCATCTGCGAGGGCGGCTCAGGCTTTCGCAGCAAAGGCAAAAGAGATCAGGGAACTCCAGGCCACCGTCGCGGAAACGCGAACAGCGCACCCTGCGTGGCGGGCGTGATAGAGGCGGCCTGGGCCAGGGTGAAGTACACCCCGCGGCCTCCTCCGCTCTGACGACGATGCTCTCTGGCGTGTTCTTCTGACCAGAAGAATACGGAGCGTCGTCAGAAGGCGTGAATGATGCTCGGGTCCTTCAGCCGCTCGAAGTCCACCATGGGGACGAAGACCAGCGGCTCGGCCTCTTCCGCGACACGATGACGCAGCTCACTGTCGATCTCGATGTGCAGCGGACGGGCGCAGTGGGCGCACTCGGTTGCGAAGCTGGCGGTGATCGGCTCGTTTCTCAGGTGCCCTTGCACGAAGGGCATGGCGAAGGCGTCGATCGCTCAAGGCGAATAGGCTTCCTCGCCGGTGCTGAGTCGGGCGCGGTGCGGCGTCTCGTCCACCGTCACCGGGTAGGCCCAGGTCACGGCGCCGTCTTCGTTGCGGAAGAGGAAGGTGAGGTGCCTTTCCAGCTCGTCGAGAATGGGCACGACCTGCGGCAGCGCCAGATCGAGGGCGGCGGCAATCGACTCCGGCCGCAGAGGCGCGCCGGTGCGGGACAGCTCGGTGACGGCGTAGTCGCGCACGCGGTGATGGTCCGCGGACATGAAGCCGAGGCCGGCGCGGCTCTTCCGCGCGCCTGCGTTCACTGCCCGCTGCCATAGCGGGCGCGGGACCGGAATCATGAAGCGCCCGAGGCCGAGCAATACTCGATCTTTCATCGCTTCCCTCTTCTACGAGTCGGAGGCATCCTGCGGCCGATCGACCCTGATCTTCGACCAT
>CAZYMF010000032.1:10653-34413 GCA_964648215.1 uncultured Binatia bacterium (SeqCode)
CGTCGCCGCCGGAGTCGGTGACTCACCCATCTCGGCGAGCAGTTGCAGCGCCTCGGCGCGCTCGTGCCGCTGCGGATCGATCCGGGCGAGAATGTCGCGCGCTTCCGCCGCCGCGGCGTCGCGTCGCGACTGGGCGAGGAGAGCCTGCACCAGCAGGATGCGGGCGCGCCAGAAGGTGGGATCGTGGACGAGAGAACGTCGCAGGTACCTCTCCGCCTCCGCGGCATCCCCGCCGAGCAACGACGGCAACCGCAGCAGCATCTCGCCCTTCGCCGCCAGCGCCTCGCTGTGGGTCGGATCGAGCTCGATGGTTCGGTCGAGCTCGCGCTTGAGCCGGGGCAATCCCAGCATCTGGCCCAGCGGGCCGCGCCGCTCCGTCAGGCGGCCGAGGCTGCAGAAGAGCGCGTAGTGCGCGTTGGCGTTCGTGTCGTCGAGGCGCAGCGCCCGCTCGGCGTCGGTCACGGCGGCTTGATACGCCTCGCGCTGGCGCGCCGGATCCTTCTGCGCATCGCCGCGCTCGAGGGCGGCAAGCGACTGCGCGACGAGGGTACGCGCATCGGCGCCCGCGGCGATGCGCGCGAGGCAGAGGATCGCGGCGCTCAGGATGACGACTGCGAATTTGATCTTCGGCGACACGTCGGCGCGGCGCGTTTCGGCACAGGGTGCGGGAGAATGGACGGGGCCATCGCCACGCAGCCTTAGCAGAGGTTCGGCGACGGCGCGACGTCCGGTCGCGTGGTGAACATGGCGGTTTTCGGCTACCCCGATGCGGCGGCCGGTTGATCGCCGGCCACCAGTTGGTCGATCACCTCGAAGAGGTGTCTGGCCCCAATCGGTTTGGGCACATAGGCGTCCATGCCTGCCTGCAGGCAGCGCTCTTCGTCTCCCTTGAGCGCGTGCGCGGTCATGGCCACGACCGGCACATGGCCACCGCAACGCTGCTCGCGTTGGCGAATTCGGGCGGTGGCCTCGAAGCCGTCCATCTCCGGCATCTGCACGTCCATGAGCACCAGGTCGAATGGCTCGCGCTCCAGCGCCGCCAGCGCCTCCTTGCCGGTCGCCGCCACCACGACGGTATGCCCGCGCTTTTCGAGCAGGCGCACCGTCAGCCGCTGGTTGACCGCATTGTCCTCGGCCAGCAGCACGCGCAGAGGTCGCGCCCGGGAAACCGGGGCCGCCAGCGGCGGCGCCGGGGCGGCCGCTGCACGGCTGCGACCCAGCTCCGCCGTGAAGTGGAAGGTGCTGCCCATCCCCGGTTCGCTCTCGACCCACAGCTTCCCGCCCATGAGCGCGACCAGTCTGGCCGCGATCGGCAAGCCGAGGCCGGTGCCGCCGTAGCGCCGCGTGGTCGAGCTGTCGGCCTGCTCGAAAGCATCGAAAATTCGCTCGCGCTGCTCGGGCGCGATGCCAACGCCGGTGTCGGCGACGGCGACGTGGAGACAGATGGTCCGCTGCGTTTCGCTCTCCACGTCCATCCGCACCGCGACGCGGCCGCGCTCGGTGAACTTGATGGCGTTGCCGACCAGGTTCACGATGACTTGCCGCAGCCGTCCGGGATCGCCCACGACCGTCGCGGGCAAGGCAGGCGCGGGCTCGCACTTCAGCTCGAGGCCCTTCTCCTGGGCCCGCAGCCGCAAGGCATCCGCGGTATCGCAGACGACGTGGCGGAGGTCGAATCCAATGGCTTCGAGCGCGAGCTTGCCGGCCTCGATCTTCGAGAAGTCGAGAACGTCGTTGATCACGTTCAGCAACCCGTCGGCCGACGATTTCACCAGCTCGAGGTACTCGCGTTGCTCGGCGTTCAGCGCGGTCCCGAGGGCGAGGTCGGTCATGCCGAGGATGCCGTTCATCGGCGTCCGGATCTCGTGGCTCATGTTCGCCAGGAACTCGCTCTTGGCGCGGCTGGCCGCTTCAGCGGTCTCCTTGGCCTCGCGCAGCTGCGACTCGGCGCGCTTGCGCTCGGTGATGTCGCGAAAGTACCAAACCCTTCCGTAGTACACCCCGTCGGGGCCGAACATCGGCGCCGAGTACCGTTCGAACGTTCGTCCATCTCGCAAGATCACTTCCTCGGCACTCTTCTCTTCTCTGTGCTCATAGAGATACTCGACGCGCGCCAGGAATACCGCCGGCTCGCTCACCTGGCCGACGACCAACTGCAACACCGGCTCATCGATGCGTGCGGCCATGAGGTCCGGCGGGACGCCCCACATGTCAACGAAGCGCTGATTGTAGGAGATGATCTTGCCGCACGCGTCCACCACCAGGATCCCGTCGATCGAGGTCTCCTGCTGGGTCGACAGGATCGCGTTGCTGAATGCCAGCGTCTCCTCGGCCTGCTTGCGCTCGGTGATGTCGCGGGCGTTGATGACGATGCCGGCCACGGCCGGGTCCTGGAGCAAGTTGGTTCCGACGGCTTCCACGATCCGCCAGGAGCCGTCCTTGTGCTGCACTCGGTACTCGGCGGTCACGGTGGCGCCGGGGCTCCCGAGCCCCTCCGCCAGGGCGGTGAGGATCCCCGGGCGATCCTCCGGATGCACGCGATCGAACGCGTTCTTGCCTTGCAGCTCTTCCGGCGTGTATCCCAGCACCCGGAGATAGGACGGGCTCAGGTACCGCGCCTTTCCATCCTGCTCAAGGAGAGCGATGAGGTCGGACCCGCGCTCGACGAGCGCGCGGAAGTGCGCCTCGCTGCGCTGCAACGTCTCGTCGATCTCCTTACGCCGCGTCACGTCCTGCTTGATGCCGATGAAGGAGGTGATCTCGCCGCTGTCGTCGGCCACCGGCGTGATCGTCATCTCCTCGTCGTAGAGGCCGCCGTCCTTGCGTCGGTTGACCAGCTCGCCGCGCCACACCTGCCCGGCGAGAATGGTTTCCCACAGCCGGCGATAGAAGGCCTCGTCTTGCTTGCCCGACTTGAGCAGGCTCGGCTTCTGGCCGATGAGCTCGTCGGCAGCGTAGCCGGTCAGCGTACAGAGCGCCCGGTTGACCCACTGGATCCGCCCCCGGCGATCGACGATGACCACGCCGTTGGCGACCGATTCGAGCGTTGCGCTGCGCCAGCGTACGCTGAAGTCGCGCAGCTCCATCTGCCAGCGGTGGTGATCGAGCTCGTAGGCGGCGTAGATCGACATCAGGAAGCCGAGCGCCAAGGGAAAGACTTCCGGTCGCAAGAGAATCGCCGCCTGGTGAGTTCCGGGCGACTGCAAAGCGTAGGCGGTCGCCAAACTCGCCAGGGAGGCAACCACCGCGGCCACGAGCTGCCGCCTGACGCCCCAAGGCAGGAGCGTTCCCGCCACCATGCAAATGACCAGCAGGAAGGCGATCGTCTGGGTCTCGTCGGCCCGCAAGATGCCCGAGATGGCAGTCAGGGCGCACAGGGTGCAGACGGCGACCAGCGCCAGCGTGAAGGCGTGCTCCTGCAGCCGCGTCGCGCGCACCGCCGCCCATAGTCCACCCATCGCCAGGAGCTGGATGACCATGACCGATCCGAGCGGAACGATTTGCGCCGGGTGGACGAACCAATCCGACCCCGCCGCCGCCAGAGTGCCCACCGCTACCATCGCCAGGCAGGCATCCCACCGTCGCGCGAGGAGGCGATTGGCTTTTCTGCGCAACTCGCGCTCGATCTCCGCTGAATCGATATTGAGCATCGGCAAACGATCCGGCCTCGGACAACGGGCGTGCACGCCCCTGGAGCCTGGTCCCAGCTACCTGTCAATGCAGTCGACATGCCCCCGGAACGACGGCCCGTTCCAGACTTGCGGCAGAGAGCGGGGGCAAGGCCAGGAGGCATTCCCGTATCGGATTCGCAAAAGTGACCGGGGCGCAACGCCGGCCCAGCGACCGCGACGGCCGCGCGCGGGCCGATCCTTATGAATTGCCACGACCCAGCGGGCCACCTATAAGGATCCCATGCGCAGTTTCAGGAAAGCTCTTTCCTTGCAGGTCAAGGGCCGCATGGCCTTCGTCAACATCACGCCGCAGGTGGAGGCGGCTCTGCGGGAGAGCAGGATCCAGGAAGGGCTGTGCCTGGTGAACTCCATGCACATCACCTCCAGCGTCTTCATCAACGACGACGAGCCCGGCCTGCACGAGGACTACGCCCGCTGGCTCGAGCAGCTCGCCCCCTACGATCCCAGCCCCGAGCGCTACCACCACAACCGCACCGGCGAGGACAACGGCGACGCCCACCACAAGCGCCAGGTGATGGGCCGCGAGGTGGTCGTGGCGGTCACCGGCGGCAACCTCGACTTCGGCCCGTGGGAGCAGATCTTCTACGGCGAGTTCGACGGCAACCGCACCAAGCGCGTGCTGATCAAGATCGTCGGGGAATGAGACGGGAATGAGTCGGAGAGGTCAAAGGTTAAAGGTCAAAGGGTGAAGAGCGCTATCGCGATCCACGATCTCCGACTTTACCCTTTTACCTTTCACCTTTTACCTCTTCCTTGAGACCATGCCGTCGCCTGCGCTCCCGCCCAACGACGTGGCGACGCCGCCGCGTACGCCCATGGCACGGGTGCCGTGGCGGGTGACCGCCATCTACAGCCTGCCCACCCTCGGCGTCGGCTTCATGTTCTTTCTCGTCACCATCTACCTGATGAAGTTCTCCACCGACGTGCTGCTGATCCCGCCCGCGGCGATGGGCTTGATCTTCGGCGTGGCCCGCATCTGGGACGCGATCTCGGACCCGATCGCCGGCTACCTGAGCGACCGCACGCACACCCGGCTCGGACGCCGGCGACCGTGGCTGCTCGCCAGCATGGTGCCCATCGGAGCTTTCTTTCTCATGGTGTGGGCACCGCCGGCGACGCTCGCCGGGCCGTGGCTGGTGGCGTGGATGGCCGTCGCCGTCTTCGGCTTCTACTCCGCCACCACCATCCTCATCGTACCGCACGTCTCGCTGGGCGCGGAGCTGACCTCGAACTACCACGATCGCACCCGCGTGTTCGCCGTCCGCCAGGTGGCCTGGAACCTGGGCGCGTTCCTCTCCCTGGCGGCGATGTTCCTGCTGATCCGCTCGCGGGCGCCGCGAGACACGGCGGTCTGGGTCGGCGTCGTGGCGGCACTGGTCACCGCGGCATTGATCCTGTACGCGACCGCGCGGCTGCGCGAGCGCGACGAGTTCCAGGGCCGCGGCGGCGCCAACCCGTACGCCGCCTTCGCCGACGTGTGGCGTAACCCGCACGCGCGGCTGCTGCTCAGTGTCTTCCTCATCGAGAGCATCGGCGGCGCCACCATCGGCATTCTCACGCCCTACGTGGCGCAGTACATCGTCGGCACGCCGCAGCTCACCACGGTCTACATCGGCCTGTACATGATCTTTGCCACCGCCTCGGTGCCGCTGTGGGTCCCCCTGTCGCGCACTTTTGGAAAGAAGCGCCTGTGGCTGTTCTCGATGATCCTCACCGGGCTCGGCTTCGGCGGCATGTTCTTCCTGCGCCAGGGGGACGTCTGGCCGATCAGCATTCTCGCCGTGCTGCTCGGCGTCGCGGCCGGCTGCGGCAACATCATGGCCCCCTCGATCCAGGCCGACATCATCGACTTCGACGAGTACCGCACCGGCCAGCGCAAGGAAGGCGCCTACTTCGCCGCCTGGAACTTCGTCTTCAAGGGCGCCACCGGCATCACCCTGGTGCTGACCGGCTTCGTGCTGCAGCTCTCCGGCTTCGCCCCCAACGTCGAGCAGACCGAAGGCGCCCAGCTGGCGCTGCGCGTTCTGTACGCGATCTTTCCCCTCGTCTGCTACGGCGCCGGCGCCGTGATCTTCTGGCGCTTCCGCCTGAACGAGCACGAGTACGACGAGATCCGCGCCGCCCTGGACGGCAGAGCCGGCTGAGGATGGAGTCGATGGTCGACAGTCGAAAGTCGAAGAGTTATCGTTGTTCCGGCTTTCGACCGTTCGACTATCGACTATTGACTATCGACTATTGATTTTTGACTCTTGACTGACTTTCCCCGGAGGGAACCATGGACATCGCACGAGTGGGCATCTGGACTTTCGCTCTCGATTTGCAGCCGGCCGCCAAGGCGCAGGAGGCGGCGGCCGAGATCGAGGCGCTCGGCTACGGCGCGCTGTGGATCCCCGAGGCGCTCGGACGCGAGGCCTTCACCAACTCCGCGATCCTGCTGGCCGGCACCAAGCGCATCGTCGTCGCCACCGGCATCGCCAACATCTGGGCCCGCGACGCCATGGCGATGGCGTCGGCGCAGAAGACGCTGTGTGAAGCCTATCCCGAGCGCTTCCTGCTCGGCATCGGCGTCAGCCACGCGCCGCTGGTCGGCATGCGCGGCCACGACTACTCCAAGCCGTTCACGGCGATGCGGCAGTACCTCGACGCCATGGACGCGGCGCCGTTCATGGCCATGCCGCCCGCCAACCCGCCGCAGCGAGTGATCGCCGCGCTGGCGCCGAAGATGCTCAAGCTCTCGGCCGAGCGCGCCGCCGGCACGCACCCGTACTTCGTCCCGCCCGAGCACACCGCCAAAGCCCGCGAGATTCTCGGCCCGGAGCCGTTGCTGGCGCCGGAGCAGGCCGTCGTGCTCGAGACCGATCCGGGCAAGGCGCGGGAGGTCGCGCGCACCCACATGTCGACCTATCTCGGCCTGCCCAACTACGTGAACAACCTGAAGCGCCTCGGCTTCACCGACGACGACGTCGCCAGCGGCGGCAGCGACCGCCTGGTCGACGCCATCGTCGCCTGGGGCAAGGTCGACGCCGTCGTCAAACGCGTCCGTGCCCACCACGACGCCGGCGCCAATCACGTCGGCGTCCAGGTGCTCGACCCCGACCCGCGCGCCCTGCCGCTGCGCCAGTGGCGCGAGCTGGCCCCGGCGCTGCTGTAGTCGTCGTCGAGGGTGAGGCGAGGCTCACCTGGAGAAAATGGAAAATGGCAAACCTGAGGCGAAGCGTTCTTGAGTACTCCGTTCCGTGAGTTGGGCAACCTATCGTCCACGGGTCCCTTCTCCCGGATGGGAGAAGGTCAGGATGAGGGGGACGAAATTGATCGGCGAAGCCTACCTTGTGTGCTCGCCGAGACGACTCAACGAGCGAAGATACGGTGGCCTTTGGCGTCCCTTCAAATCCCCCTCACCTTGATCCTCTCATCCGGGAGAGGAAACCCTTCAAGATACGTGATCACAATTTCGGCAGGCAGCACCTAGGCTCGGCAAGGGAGGCAGATCATGGCGACGGGAAAGCGAATACAGCCGTTCGACCAGAGCGGCGTCGAGCGCGGCGCCGACGGTGTGGCGCGCTACGTCGGCCGCCCGGCCTCGCTGATCGAGGCGTTGCGGGGCACGGTCGACCGCTGTCCGGACGACGAGGCGGTCGTCGAGCTCGGCGGCGAACGTCTCACCTACCGGCAGCTCTGGGACCGCGCCGCCCGCGTCGCCGGCGGCCTGCGCGCCGCGGGCGTGGCCCGCGGCGACCGCGTCGCGCTCCGCCTCGGCAACGGCGCCGACTGGGTGCTGGCCTTCTTCGGCACGGTGATGACCGGCGCCGTCGTCGTGCCGGTGAACACCCGCTTCGCCGCCGAGGAGGTCGCCTACGTCGTCGGCGACGCCGGCGCCCGCTTCGTCTTCGAGCCGGGGAAGCCCCTGCCCGAGGGCGACCCGTTCGTGGCCGAAGACGTCGGCGGCGCGGATCTCGCCGCCCTCTTCTACACCAGCGGCACCACCGGTTTTCCCAAGGGCGCGATGATGACGCACGGCAACTTCAACGCCAACACCGAGACGGCGCGCCGCGTCGTCGGTCTGCCCGTCGACGGGCACGGCGTCCGCAACCTGATCTCGGTGCCGCTGTTCCACGTCACCGGCTGCAACAGCCAGCTGCTGCCGACCGTCGAGATCGGGGGCACCACCGTGATCATGCCCGCCTTCGACGTGCAGGCCTTCCTGCGCGCGATCCGCGACGAGGGTATCAACCTGCTGGTATCGGTGCCGGCGATCTACTGGTTCGCGATTCAGCAGCCCAACTTCGGCGACTTCGACACCGCGAACGTGCGCTGGCTCAGCTACGGCGGCGCCCCGATCGCGCCCGCGCTGGTGCACCAGATCATGGAGAAGTTTCCCAACGCGCGCGTCGGCAACGGCTTCGGGCTCACCGAGACGTCCTCGCTCAGCACCTATCTGCCGCACGACTACGCCGCCGAGCACGCCGACAGCGTCGGCTTCGCCGCGCCGGTGGTCGACCTCGACGTGGTCGAGCCCGACCCCGAAACCGGCGTCGGCGAGCTGCTGGTGCGCGGCCCCAACGTCGTCGCCGGCTACTGGAACAAGCCCGAGGCCACCGCCGAGACCTTCGTCGACGGCTGGCTCCACACCGGCGACCTGGCGCGCGTCGACGCCGAGGGCCTCACCTACATCGTCGACCGCAAGAAGGACATGATCAATCGCGGCGGCGAGAACGTCTACTGCGTCGAGGTCGAGAACGCCCTGGCGGCCCACCCGGCCGTCCTCGAGGTGGCGGTGGTGGGCGTGCCCGACACGATGATGGGCGAGAAGGTCGGGGCGATCGTGGTTCCCACCCCCGGCCGGAAGCTCGAGCCGCAGGAGATCGTCACCTTCGCGCGCCGCCATCTTGCCGACTTCAAGGTGCCCGAGTACGTCGCCATTCGCGGCGAGCCGCTGCCGCGCAACCCCGGCGGCAAGATTCTCAAGCCGGTGCTGCGCGAGCAGACGCGCTGGGACAAGCCGCTGCGCTGAGCGCCGCGGAGCCGTTCGCGAAACGCGGCATCTCATTTCGACCCACGCCTTGACGGCGGGCGCCAGCGGACTTACTGCCCAGAGCTGCATTGGACTTGGTATCACACACAACGGAGTGAATCCTCATGAGCGACGCAACCGAGACACACGAGTTCCAGGCCGAGGTGAAGCAGGTCCTCGACCTGATGGTGCATTCCCTCTACACCCACAAGGACGTCTTCCTGCGCGAGCTGATCTCCAACAGCTCCGATGCGCTCGACAAGCTGCGCTTCGAGGGGCTGACCCGGCCCGAGCTGCTGCCCAGCGAGGAGCTGCACATCCGCCTGGAGCCGAACGTGGCGGGCCGCACGCTGGCCGTGCACGACAACGGCATCGGCATGAGCCGCGAGGAGGTGGTCCGCAACATCGGCACCATCGCCAAGTCCGGCACCAAGGAGTTCCTCAGCGCCGTGCGCGCCGGCAACGCCGGCGCCACGCCCGAGCTGATCGGCCAGTTCGGCGTCGGCTTCTACGCCAGCTTCATGGTCGCCGACAAGGTCACGCTGGTCACCCGGCGCGCCGGCGACGAGCGCGCCACCCGATGGGAGTCGGGCGGCGGCGACTACACCCTCGCCGACGCCGAGCGCGACTCGCCCGGCACCAGCATCATCCTCCACCTCAAGCCCGTCGACGTCGAGGACGGCCTCGAGGACTACACCGACGAGTGGACTCTCAAGCGCATCGTCAAGAAGCACTCGGATTTCGTCGCCTACCCCATCCGCATGTCGGTCAAGCACACGACGATCGAGCGCGACGAGCAGGGGCAGCCGAAGCCCGGGGCCACCGAGACGACCACCTACGAGGACGAGGTCCTCAACTCCATGAAGGCGATCTGGACGCGCCCGAAGGAGGAGGTGAGCGAGGAGGAGTTCAACGAGTTCTACAAGCACGTGTCGCACGACTGGACCGACCCGCTGCGGCACCTCTCGATCCGGATGGAGGGCACGTTCGAAGCCAAGGCGCTCCTGTATCTGCCCGCCAAGGCGCCGTTCGATCTCTACCATCGCGAGACGCGGCGCGGTCTGCACCTCTACGTCAAGCGCGTCTTCATCACCGACAACTGTGAGGACCTGCTGCCCGACTACCTGCGCTTCGTCCGCGGCGTGGTCGATGCCGAGGATCTTTCGCTCAACATCTCGCGCGAGATGCTGCAGCACGACCGGCAGATCAAGGCCATCCGCAAGCACCTGGTCAAGAAAATCCTCGAGACGCTGCAGGAGCTGCACCGCGACGAGCCCGAAACCTATCGCCGCTTCTTCGCCGAGTTCGGCCCGGTGCTGAAGGAAGGATTGCTCGTTTGGGAGGAGAAGCACGAGGAGCTCCTCGACCTGTTGCTCTGCCCTTCCACCCACGACGCCTCCGAGCCGACGACGCTGGCCGCCTACGTGGAGCGGATGAAGGAGGGGCAGGAGGCGATCTACTACATGACCGGCCCGTCGCGGGCGGCGGTGGAGAGCTCGCCCCACCTCGAGATGTTCCGCGACAAGGGCTACGAGGTGCTGCTGCTCACCGACCGCGTCGACGAGGTCTGGCTGCAGCGGCCGGTCGAGTTTCAGGGCAAGAAGCTGCAGTCGATCGGCAAGGGCGAGGTCGAGCTCGGCACCGCGGAAGAGAAGAAGCAGGCCGAGGCGGAGCGCGAGGAGCAGGAGACGAAGTTCAAGGACTTGATGACCCGCCTGCGGGCGCACCTGCAGGACGAGGTCAAGGACGTGCGCCTGTCGGCGCGCCTGACCAGCTCGCCGGCGTGCCTGGTCGGCGAGGAGTCGGATTTGACGCCGCAGCTCGAGGAGCTGCTGCGCCAGTCCGGGCAGGACGTGCCCAAGATCAAGCGCGTGTTGGAGCTCAATCCGAGCCACCCCATCCTTCCGAAACTCCAGGCGTTGTTCGACAAGGACAAGAACGACCCGTTGCTCGCGGAGTACGCCGAGCTGCTCTACGGCCAGGCCCTGCTCGCCGAAGGCGGCAAGCTCCCCGACCCCGCCACCTTCAGCAAGCGCGTCGCGGATCTGATGGTGCGGGCGGCGTAGGCGGCACGGGAGAGCCTGGGCTCACCCGTGCTGCCAGATACGGTGGAAGAATTTGCGCTGGCCGCGTTTGCTGACGCGGTCGAGAGCCTGCACCTCGTCCGTGGTCAGGCGCCAGCCGAGGGCGCCCGCGTTCTGCTCCGCCTGCTGCTTGTTCTTGGCCCCGGGGATGGGCACGGCGCCCTTGCAGATCACCCAGTTGAGCGCCACCTGCGCCGGGCTCTTGCCGCGCCGCTCGCCGATGCCGCGCAGCTCGGCCACGATGGGGTCGACCTCGCTCATCGGAAAGGCGGAGAAGTTGCGCCGGCCGGGCGGCGGATTGGCGGCGCTGTACTTGCCCGTCAACCGCCCCTGCCCGAGCGGTGAGTAGGCCAGCACGACCACGCCCAGGTCGCGGCACGCCTGTAGCAGACCGCTGGCCTCGGGCCTGGTTCTGAGCAACGAGTACTCGATCTGGTTGCTGGCCAGCGCCACGCCGCGCTCGGCCAGCGCGGCGTGGATCGCTCGCACCTCGGCCTCCGAGTAGTTCGACACGCCCACCGCCTTGACCAGACCGGCCTGGTGCGCCGCCGCGAGCGCGTCGGCCATCGCCTGGTGCGAGCGCAGACTGATCGGGCCGTGAATCTGGTAGAGGTGCACCGCGGGCAGCTCGAGCCGCGCCAGCGAGGCATCGAGAGAGGCCCTCAACGCCGAGGACAGCGCCAACTTCCACGGAAGGGGAATGAACTTGGTGGCGATGACCAGGCGCTCGCGATTGTCGGGATCCTCGCGCAGCAGGCGCCCGATGATGCGCTCGCTCTCGCCGTTGCCGTAGCCTTCGGCGGTATCCAGGAAGGTGACGCCGGCGGCCACCGAGCTCTGGTAGGCCTCGCCAATGGTGTCGAAGTTGTAGCTGCGGTCGTAGCCGTCCATGCCCCAGGTCGACTTGTCGCCCCAGGCCCACGTGCCCAGACCCATGACGGGAAGCTCCACGTCACACCCGCGCAGCGGGATGCCGGTCTCCCGCGTTATCGATCCCCTCGTCTCGCTCACGTCGTTCATGCTGTCCTTCTACAACACGCGACCGGCCGCCGTTGCAAGAGCCGGATCGCTTGCCTGATGCGTTGCGAGTTGCTTCAGTGGGCCCGGGAGCCCCGCGTGGCCGGCCTTTTGACCAACCAGGAGTTCGTGCACGAGTACGGCGAGGAGCTGCGGGCGATCTGCCGCCGCCACGGCCTGTCGCTCGATCCCGTGACCCTGCCCGCGGGCGAAGGAGCGCGGCTGGAGACGGTTACGCTGGCGCAGATCGAGCTCGCCTGCTTCACCGGCAACTTCGACGCCGATCGCGCTTTCACGCGCCGTTTCCTCGGCAGCGCGCTGCGCGCCCCCAACCTGCGTTGGATGCACCTGCCCAACGCCGGTATCGACGATCCCGTCTTCGGCCGGCTGCTGGCGCAGGGGGTGCGGCTGACGACTTCCTCGGGAGCGACGGCGGAGCCGATCGCGCAGGCGGCGATGGCCGGCCTGCTGGCGCTGGCGCGCGGCTTTCCGCGCTGGTGGACGGCGCAGCGGCGCCACGAATGGGCACCGCACCCCGACTCCGCTCAGCCGCGCGACCTGCGCGGTCAGACGGCGCTGATCGTCGGCCTGGGCGCCATCGGCAACGAGATCGCGCGGCTGGCGCAGGCGCTCGGGTTGCGCGTGATCGGCGTGCGCCGGCAGCCGCGCACCGCGCGCGACCACGTCGACGAGATGCATCCGCCCGCGGCACTGCCGTCGCTGCTGCCGGCGGCGGACTGGCTGATTCTCGCCTGCCCGCTGACCGCGGAGACTCGTGGCCTGATCGATGCGGCGGCGCTCGCGCGCTTGCCCGCCACCGCATGCGTCGTCAACGTCGCGCGCGGGCAGGTGATCGACGAGCCGGCGCTGATTGACGCCTTGCAAGGCGGACGGCTGGCCGGCGCCTACCTGGACGTCTTCGCCACCGAGCCGCTGCCCGCCGACTCCCCGCTCTGGGAGCTGCCGAACGTGCTGCTCTCCCCGCACGACTCGTCGGCCTCGCGCGGCAACGCCGGACGCGTCAGTCGCCTGTTCCTGCACAACCTGGAGCGCTGGGCGCGCGGCGAGCCCCTGGAAAACGAGGTGCCGCCAAGGTGAAACGGACCCCTTCCTCCTGTCACTCTCGACTGTCGACTATCGACTCTCGACCGGCGGTGGCGGGCCGGGGAGGCAAGGCGCGACAACTCGACCCGAGCGGGTTAAACTGAAGCCATGCCAGCGAGACGATTTGCACCGAGGCCGGCATGCCCTGGCTGACGCTGCTGCCGCTGCTGTTGGCGACGGGACCCACGCCGAGCCCCACCGTCTGGCCCACCCCGAGCTGCGTCGCCTGCGAGGTGGACGCGCAATCGATCCGCACCGACTACACGACCAAGAACTGGAGGGATCTCGCGCTCGGCAAGATCATCACCACCAAGGTCGACGAGGCCCGGTCCGACGACGGCATCAAGACGGCGGTGCAGACCTCGGTGATCATTGCGCGCACGCCCGCCGAGGTGTGGAGCGTGCTGGTCGACTTCGAGGCGAGCCCCAGCTTCGTCGCGAGCCTGAAGGAGGCTCACATCCAGAAGGTCGCGGGGAACCGCGTCTGGCTCGACGAGCGCCTGCGTATCTGGTGGACCGACATTCACTTTCACATCATCAGTACGCTGCAGCCCAAGCGCGGCTTGCTGAGCTGGGTGCTCGACAAGACCCAGGACAACGACATCACCGAAAGCATCGGCTCGTGGCAGCTGGTACCACTGCCGCCGGGACCGCAGACCCTGGTGCGCTACCGCGCCCACGTCGACACCGGCAAGCCAGTGCCCGGCTTCATCGAGCGATTCCTGGTGGACCGTTCCTTGCCGAAGATCGTCGGCGGATTGCGCACCGAGGTGGAACGCCGTTTCCCGCAGTGAACGAGGAGGATCGATGGAGCCAAAGCACGGTTTGTCCACGCGCTGCGTGCACGACGGCGAGCTCGACGACGCCCGCGGCGCAGCGCACACGCCCATCTACAACACGACGACGTTTCGCTTCGCGACGACCGCGTCCTTGCTCGAGGTCGTCGACGGCCGCCGCCGGGGCGCCCTGTACACGCGCTACGGCCAGAACCCGACGATCGAGAGCCTGGAGGCGAAGCTGGCCAGCCTCGAGGACGCCGAGGCGGCGCTCGCCTTCTGCTCCGGCATGGCGGCCGAAGCCGCGCTGTTCCTCGCCCACGGGCGGCGCGGGGTGGTGGTGCTCGGCGACGCCTACGGCGGCACCCTCGACCTGGTCGGGGCGCAGCTGCCCGAGCTCGGCATCGACACCCACCTGCTGCTCGGGCACGAGCTCGATCGTCTGGCGGAGCTGCTGCGCGCGGGCACCGGCCTCCTGTTTTTCGAGACGCCGACCAACCCGGCGCTCGAGATCTTCGACATCCGCCGTCTCGCCGCTCTGGCCCACGCGCACGGCGCGCTGGTCGCCGTCGACAACACTTTCGCCACGCCGGTCAACCAGCAGCCGCTCGCGCTCGGCGCCGACGTGGTCTGCCACAGCGCCACCAAGTACCTCGGCGGCCACAGCGACGTGACCGCGGGCGCGTTGATGGGCCCCAGGCGCCTGATCGAGGCGATCCAGCCCTGGCGCAAGAGCCTGGGCCAGATGCTCGCCCCCGAGACGGCCGGCCTGCTGCTGCGCAGCCTGCGCACGCTGGTGGTCCGCGTGCGCCGGCAGAACGAGAGCGCGGCGGCGTTGGCCGCGGCGCTGCGCGAGCACCCGCGCGTGCGCCGCGTCTTCTACCCCGGTCTCGACGACTGTGCCGGGCACGACCTCGCCCGCAGGCAGATGTCGGGCTTCGGCGGCATGCTGACGCTCGAGCTCGACGCCGACTTCGCGGGCACGGCCGCCGTCGTCGACCGGCTGCGCGTGTTCACCATCGCCCCCAGCCTGGGCGGGCCGGAAAGCCTGGTGACGCTGCCGGTGGCCACCTCGCATCACGGCATGCCGGCGGCGGAGCGGGCACGCCGGGGAATCACCGACTCGATGCTGCGTCTGTCCATCGGGCTGGAAGATGCCGAGGATCTCCTCGCCGACCTGCGCCAGGCGCTGGAATAGCGAAAAACAAGCTGAAGGCGAAAAGGTGAAAGGGAACAGCCGGAACGGCGACCGGCTCCGGCTTTGAGCTTTTCGCTTTTCGCTCGACTGCGCCGGTCTCGCTCAGTCGATCTTCAGATCCGGGCCGACCACCAGCGTGTGCGTGCCGCGCAGGAGCTGAAAGGTGCCGGAGACGCGGGTGCCGGGCGGGGCGCTCAGCAGGCGCGCGATGGCCCGCGACTGCCCCTGCAGGATGAAGTCCGGGCGGTAGAGGCCGAGATCACGGGTGAGCACCCACGGATCGCCCGAGCCCAGGCGGTGGTAGGAGGTGATCAAGAACGTGCGGCTCTGTCCGCCACGCCCGATGGTCACCCGCTCTTCGACGGAGGTCCCCGTCGGCGCCTGATCGAGGAAGCCGTCGATCATGTAGATCACCGGCGGCGCGGGGACGAAGAAATGCGTTCCCGCGAACGCCCCGGCCGTCACCGGCGCCAGCAACAGCGCCGCCAGGGCTGCGCCGAGCAGACGTTTCATGAATTCAGCCTAGCCCCGGGCGAGGCCGGCGCAAGATCCCCTCGTGCTCCGACTTCCCCCTTTGGAAAAGGGGGACTGAGGGGGATTTGTCCGAATGATTCCATCTCAAAATCCCCCCTGCCCCCCCTTTTCCAAAGGGGGGAACCGCAACGTTCAAGAAAGTCGACAGTCCCAGAGGGAGAGGGACACCGACCGTCGGAACGTCAGTACTTCAGGTTCGTCAGCTCGCCGACCATGCGGCTGAGCTCGGCCACCGCCACGTCGTAGTCATGGACGGCCTGGAAGTAGTCGCTGCTGCTCTCGGTGTAGGCGCCGAGCCCGTTGAACAGCTCCTCGGCGGTGCCGAGGGCGAGATCGTAGTTGCTCACCGTGAGGATCAGCAGGCCGCGCCCGGCCTTGCGCCCGGCGGCGGCGGCCGTCATGGTCTTCTGCGCGCGCGTCACCTCGACGTAGGCCTTGCGCAGCTCGAGGGGCAGACCGCTGCGGGCCTCGCGCTCCTTGGCGCGCAGGCGCTCGAGCTCGGCGCGGGCCTGGTCCACCTTGGCGGCGGTGCTGAAGAAGTTCAGGTCCCAGTCCATGCCCAGCACGCCGACCGGGCGCAGGTAGTTGAACTCGTCGTAGGCGAACGGGTTCTTCTGCTCGGTGCGATTGCCGGCGCGCGCGAACTGCAGCCCGGTGGAGAGAAAGATCCGCGGGTAGTAGTCGGCTTCCTCGACGGCGACCTTGGCCTCCTGCGCCTCCAGACCGGACTGCAGGCGCTCCCACTCGGGGTCGTCGAGCACCTTGGGCAAGTAGTCCTCCACCGGACGCAGCGACACCTCGACCGGCTTGAGCTTGCGGTCGGCGATGTCGAAGCGGCTCGCATCGCTGATGCCGACCGCGCGGGCGAGCGCGCTGTGGGCCAGCACGGCGGACGCCTCGACCTGGGCCACGCCCTTGGCGAAGCGAGCGCGCCCGACCTTCAGCTTGAGCAGGTCGAGCTCGGTCACCCCGCTCTTGCGCTCGGCCAGCCGCTTCTCGGTGGTGGCCACCGCCTTGTCCATCGTGTCGCGCATGTCGTGCAGCACGCCTTCGAGCTGCCGGGCCAGGAGCAGGCCGTAGTAGAGCTGCTTGGTGCTGAGCACCAGCGCGGCGCGGCGCTCGGCGGTGTGTGCGCGCTCGCTCTCGATGCCGTGCTGCGCCGCCTCCAGCGCGGCGTGGAGCTTGCCGAAGGTGAGCAGCGGAATCGCCAGGTGCAGGTCGAGGCTGGTGAACGGGCCGAGGCCCTTGAACAAGTCGGTGGTCTGGTTGGGCGAGTACGTCGGGCTGCCGTGGGCCTCGTTGACCAGGCCGAGGATCTGGGTGTAGCCGAGCTCGCCGTAGCGGCCGGCCTCCGCTTCCTTCAGCCGGGCCTGGGCCGCGGCGATGTCCGCCGCCGCCGCGGCCAGATCGGGGCTGTTGGTGAGCGCGGCCTGGATGCACTCGGCCAGGCCGAGGGGTTGCTCGGCGTGCGCCGCCGCGACCCCGCCGCTCAGTACCGCTACCAGTAACAGCAAGCCAATTCGTCGCATCGCATCCTCCAAAGACGCAGCCTCCCCGTGCTGCGGGCAACAACGCCCCATGCCGGTTCAGAAAGTTCCCGCCGCCTCTTCCCCGGGCCGGGCAAATCTGGTTTCCTATGGGCTCTACGGGTGGCCCTGAGCCCTTTGCCGAAACAGATGCCAGCTCTCACCGTTGCTCCTCAACCCGCCGAGCGGTCGTCATCGATACTACAGTCGGCCGCTCAGCGCAGCCCGGACGCGCCGCCGCTGCGCGTCGACGGTCTGCGCCGGTCCTACGGCAGCCTCGAGGCGGTGCGCGGGATCTCCTTCGAGGTGCGCGCGGGCGAGATCTTCGGCCTGCTCGGACCCAACGGCGCCGGCAAGACGACGACGATCTCGATGATCGCCACCCAGCTGCGTCCCTCGGGCGGGAGCGCGCACGTCTACGGCCACGACGTGGTCCGCGACGTCGCCGCGGTGCGCCTGGCAATCGGCTTTGCACCGCAGGAGATCGCCTCCTACCCGCATCTCACGGCGGCGGAGAACGTGCGCTTCTTCGGACGCATGTTCGGCATCCGTGGCGACGAGCTGCAACGGCGCGCGGTCGAGCTGCTGCAGCTCGTCGAGCTCGACTATCGCGGCGAGGACGAGGTCTCCACCTTCTCGGGCGGGATGAAGCGCCGGCTCAACCTGGCGATCAGCCTGGTGCACCAGCCGCGGCTGGTGCTGCTCGACGAGCCCACGGTCGGGGTCGACCCCCACTCGCGCGAGCACATCTTCCAGATCGTGCGCAACCTGCGCGACGAGGGCCGGGCGATTCTCTACACCACCCACTACATGGAAGAGGCCGAAGCGCTGTGCGATCGCATCGCCATCGTCGACGAGGGTCAGATCATCACCATGGGGCACCTCAACGAGCTGCTCGCCGAGGCCGGCTGCGCCGAGGTCATCGAGCTGCGCGGCCTGCCGCACTCGGTCGACCTGGGCATGCTCGAGAACGCCGGCTGCACCGGCACGATGGAGCGTTACGAGGGCGGCGTGCGCATTCTGACGCAGAACGCGGTGCGCGCGCTGCCGGCCATCACCGAGGTGGTCGGCCGCTACGCCGACACCGTCTCCGTCCACATCGCCCCGCTCAGCCTGCAGACCTTGTTCATGCGCCTCACCGGCAAGGAGCTCCGTGACTGACATGCGTCGTTTCCTCCTCCTCGGCGGCGCCTGGCTGGTGCTCCTCGCCCACGCCGCCTGGGCCACCCCCGCGCTCGACTATACCCGCAACGTCCTGGAAAAAGCCCGCGCCGTCGTCAACACCGACGAGGATCACAACAAGAAGCTGGCCGACCTGCAAACGCTGCTCAAGGACTTCCTCGACACCGACCGCATGGGCCGCGACGCCCTCGCCGATCACATCAAGCAGTTCAAGCCCGATCAACTGAAGGAGTTCCTCACCCTCTTTCGCGTTCTCTTCCAGAGAACCTACCTGCAAAAGCTGCTGTTCTTCGACAAGCCGGTGTTCCAGTACGTCGGCGCCAAGCCGCTGGAGGGCGGCCTCATGCGCGTCGAAACCACGATCGACACCCCGCGCGACGAGTTCGCCGTCACCTACCGGATGCGCCCGGAAGGCGAGCGCTGGCTGGCCACCGACATCCAGGTGGAGGACCTCAGCCTCACCGAGAACTTCCGCCAGCAGCTCGACCGCCTGTTGACCAAGGGCTCGGTGGCGACCCTGCTCGACAGCATGCGCCGCAAGTACGGCAAGAGCGCCGCGGGGGCGAAGGACGACGCGCCGTGAACAACCTGCGCAAGCTGCTCTGGGTCCTGCGCAAGGACCTGCGCCTGATCGCGCGCGATCGCGCCGCGCTGGCCTTCATGATCATCGTCCCGATCATCGTCATCGTCGTGGTGGCGACGACCCAGGGAGGCGGCAGCGAGAACATCCTGCTGCCGGTGGTCAACGAGGACCAGGGGCCGGTGGCCAACGCCCTGATCAAGGTCTTCCGCGAGCACCTCGACGTCCGCCAGGTCGACCGCGCCACGGGCGAGAACCTGGTGCGCCGCAGCGAGGCGGCCGCGGTGATGGTCCTGCCGGCCGAGATGAGCAAGCGCTATCTGACCAACCGCCCGTCGACCATCGAGCTGCTGACCGACCCGGCCCAGGGGCGCGAGCTGAGCGCGATCAAGGCGGTGATGCTGCTGGCCGACCGCGACGCGGCCTCGCTGGGAGATCCCTTCCACGAAGAGCTGCTCGACATGAAGGAGCAATCGCTGGTCGGCGACCGGCTCAAGTTCTCCTCGCTCGAGCAGAACGTGCCCGGCTTCGCCGTCACCTTCGTCCTGCTCAGCCTGGTCTTCAGCGTCGCCTTCGGTCTGCGCGACGAGGAGGCCTGGGGCACCAGCGGGCGCATCGCCATCGCGCCGGTGGCCCCGTGGGCCATCCTCGGCGGCAAGCTGATGGCGCGGCTGATCATGGGCGCGATCCAGCTCACGCTGCTGCTGCTCTTCGGCCACTTCGTCTACAAGCTGTCGCTCGGCCACTCGCCGCTCGCCTTCACGCTCACCGTGCTGGCGGTGGTGTCGTCGATGGCCTGCTTCAGCGTGATCGTGGCGGCCGTCGCCCGCACCCGCGAGCAGATCATCCCGGTCGGGCTGTCGGCGATGTTCATCCTGGCCTCGATCGGCGGCTGCTGGTGGCCGTTCTTCGAGCAGCCGCGCTGGATGCAGACGGTGGCGCAGGTGGCGATGACGACGTGGTCGATGTCGGCGCTGCACGACGTCATGCTGCGCCAGCGCGGGGTGCTGGAGGTCGGGCCCAAGCTGCTGCTGCTGTTCGCCTACGCGGCGGTGTGCTTCGCCATCGGACAGCGGCTCTTCCGCTATGCGGAGTCGTAGGCAGTGACCGTGGGGGGTAAGGTGAAAAGAGCGAGCACGAAGGGGACGAAGAAGCGGGCCGCGGCGAAGCGGCCGGTGGCGGCGAAGAAGGTGCGCGTCGCCGACGACGAGTTCCGGCTGTCGCCGGAGGTGCGGCCGTCGCACTACGCCGTCCACGTGACGCTCGATCTCGAGGCGGGGACTTTCGCCGGCGAGGTGAAGGTCGATCTCTCTCTCTCCCGGCCGCAGAAGACCATCGAGCTGCACGCCGCCGACCTCACCATCGACAAGGCCGAGCTCACGGCCGCCGGCACGGCGCACGCCGCCACGCCCGTGCCCCATCCCCAGCGCGAGACGGTCGAGCTGCGGCTCGCCACCGCCGCGCCGCGAGGCGAGGCTTCGCTGTGGCTGCGCTTCTCCGGCCCGCTGCAGCAGCACCTGCGCGGGCTCTACGCCGCCGCCAGCGGCACGCGCCGCTACGCCTTCACGCAGCTCGAGGCGGCCGACGCCCGGCGCTTCTTCCCCTGCTTCGACGAGCCGAGCTTCAAGGCCCGCTTCACCTTCGCCGTCACCACGGAGCGCGGCAACGCCGTGATCTCCAACAACCCGGTGCGGGAAATCGAAGAGCACGGCAACGGGCGCAAGACCGTTCACTTCACCACCACGCCCAAGCTGTCCACCTACCTCTGCCTGCTGGCGGTCGGCGAGCTGGAGGCCTCGGCGCAGCGCTTCGTCGGCCGGACGCCCATTCGCGTGTGGCACGTGCCGGGCAAGGGGCACCTGACCGCCTTCGCGCTCGAGGCGGCGGTGGAGTCCCTCTCGCGCCTGGAGAAGTACTTCGGCCTGCCCTATCCCTACGACAAGCTCGACCTGATCGCCGTGCCCGACTTCGAGGCCGGGGCGATGGAGAACGCCGGCGCGGTCACTTTCCGCGAGACGTTGCTGCTCGTCGACCCGCAGACGATCACCCTGGGGGAGAAGAAGCGCGTCGCCGAGGTGGTGGCGCACGAGCTCGCCCACATGTGGTACGGCGACCTGGTGACGATGGCCTGGTGGAACGACCTGTGGCTGAACGAGGCGTTCGCCACCTGGATGTCGTTTCGCGTCGTCGACGACTGGAAGCCGGAGTGGCGCATGTGGAACAACTTCGCCCACCATCGCGCCGCCGCGCTTCATCTCGACGCGCTCGCCAACACCCACCCGATCTATGCCGAGGTGAAGAACCCGGCGCAGGCGACGGAGAACTTCGACGCCATCACCTACGAGAAGGGCGCCTCGGTGGTGCGCATGATCGAGAACTACCTCGGCGCCAACGCGTTTCGGGCCGGCGTGCGCAAGTACATCCGCCGCCACCGCGAGGGCAACGCCGCGGCCGCCGATCTCTGGCGCGCTCTCGAGGAGGCCTCGGGGCAGAAGGTGGCGCGCATCGCCCGCGGCTGGATCGAGCAGCCGGGCTTCCCGCTGCTCCGGGCCAAACGCGCCGACCGCGACGGCCGCGCCGTCCTGAAGCTGGCGCAGACGCGCTACCACACCAACCCCAAGGCGCCGCCGGCGGGGCAACGCTGGCCGCTGCCGGTGGTGGTGAAGACCTCGGCCGCGAAGCAGCCGGCGCGCCAGCTCATGACCAACGCGCGGGCCGAGATGCCGCTGGGTCCCGCCCGGCGCGTGTCCTGGCTCTACGCCAACGCCAACGAGGGCGGCTTCTACCACGTGCTCCACGACGACGACACGCTGGCCGCCTTGCGGGCGCGCCTGTTCGAGGCGCTCACGCCGGTCGAGAGGCTCGGCCTGGTGGCGCACCAGTGGGCGGCGGTACGCGGCGGCCACGCGACGATCGAGAGCTTCCTCGATCTCGCCGGCGGCTTCGGCGACGAGACCGACTTCGACGTCCTCGACGCCCTCACCGGCTCGCTGCGCTTCATCGACAGCCAACTGGTCGACGCCGTCGACGGCCGCCGGGAGTTCCAGCACTGGCTGGTGCGGACCTACGAGCCGGCGTGGCACCAGCTCGGCTGGGAGCCGGCGGCGCGGGAGAGCGACGACGTCCGCCTGCGGCGCGCCTCGCTGCTGCGGCTGCTCGGCGATCTCGCCGAGGCGCCGTCCATCGCCGCGGCCGTGCGCGACCGCTTCGCCGCCTACATTGCCGACCGGCACTCGATCGACCCCAACCTCGCCGACGCCCTGGTCGGCATCGCCGCGCGCGACGCCGACGCGATGCGCTACGAGCAGTTCCTCATCGCCGCCCGCGGGGCGCACACGCCGCAGGAGCGGCGGCGCTTCCAGTACGCCCTCGCGGACTTCCGCGACGCCGGCGCGGTCAAACGCACCCTGACCCTCGTCTTGACCGACGACGTGCCGACGCAGGACGTGGGCATCATGCTGGTGCGGCTGCTCGGCAACCGCGCCGCGCGCGAGGAAACCTGGGCTTTCATCAAGGACTGCTGGGACGACATCTCCAAGCGCCTGCCGCCGATGATGGTCTCGCGGGTGATCGAGGCGACCTCGAGCCTGCAGACGCCGGCCTACAAGCGCGACGTCGCCGCGTTCTTCCGCGCCCACCCGGTGCCCACCGCCAGGCGCGCCCTCAAGCTGGCCCTCGAGCGTTTCGATCTCAACGAGGAGCTCCGCCGCCGGGTGAGCAAGCCGCTCGAGGCCTGGCTGGCGCAGCACGCGTAGGCCGCGCGCGGCGACGGGCAGACTCACCTCGGAGCGGCCAGCAGCCGGCCCCACGCCGCCGCGCCGTCGGACGATGCGTTCGATGATCGCCAAGACGGCCGGCACTCCACCGTCGTTTGCGCAGGTTTCAGTGCTCGGCGCCACATGCGATCCGCCCTGCGGCCTGCCGCTTTACCTCCTTGAGTCGGTCTGATACCCACAGGACGGTGGCGCCCGCTACGTGGCACACGCGCTGCTCCTTCCTCCAGGAGGAGGACGAAACCATGAGGGAAGGGCGCCCCGTTGCACCATCCTGCTCGGCCTTGTGCCGTGAAAACGCTCTCGACGCAGCCCGGCTCTTGTGGAATACCCGCGGGCAGCGCTAAGGGGTCTGTGCCCCGGTGCTTCGTTCCAATATGGCCACGTCGTTGCGTATCCTGCTGATTGAAGACAGCGAGGACGATGCCGAGTTGATCGCCCGCGCGCTGCGCCGCGGCGGTTACGAGCTGAGCTGCACGCGCGTCGACACGGCTCCCGCGCTCACCGCGGCACTCACCAGTGAGCGGTGGGACGTGATTACTTGCGACTGGGTGATGCCGCAATTCAGCGGCTCCGCCGCACTGGACATCGTTCGGGCCCACGACGTCGACGTACCGGCGATCGTCGTCTCCGGCGAGGTGGGCGAAGAGTTCGCGGTCACGGCAATGAAGGCAGGCGCGGATGACCTGGTGAGCAAGCACAGGCTCACCCGGCTCGTGGCCGCGGTCGAGCACGGGTTGCGGGAGGCCGAGGAGAGGCGCGCCCGCCGGCGCGCCGAGGAGGCGCTGCGCGAGAGCGAGGAGCGGTTCCGCACCGCCTTCGACGCCGCTCCCATGGGCATGGCTCTGGTGAGCCCGACCGGCGGGCTGCTGCGGGTCAACCGGCCGCTGTGCGATTTTCTCGGCTACGGCGAGGAGGAGTTGCTGGCGACCACGTTCCAGGCCATCACCTACCCGGAGGACCTGGCGGCGGATCTGACACAATCCCAGCGGGTGCTCACCGGCGATCTGCGCGCGTACCAGATGGAGAAACGCTACGTGCACAGGCAGGGCCACCTGGTGTGGGGGCAGCTCAACGTCTCGCTGGTGCGCGACCACGCCGGCAGCCCCCTCTACTTCGTCTCGCACCTCCAGGACATCACCGAGCGCAAGCGCGCCGAGTCCGAGCTGCAGCTCGCCAAGGAAGCCGCCGAGTCCGCCAACCGGGTCAAAGGCCAGTTTCTGGCCAACATGAGTCACGAGATCCGCACGCCGCTGAACGGGGTCATCGGCATGATCGATCTC
>CAZYMF010000033.1:0-34118 GCA_964648215.1 uncultured Binatia bacterium (SeqCode)
TTCCAAAGGGGGAAGTCGGAGTGCAGCCGTGCTCGTCGAGAAAATCGACAGTCTCTTCAGGGCGAGAGGGTTCTCGACAGCTGCGCGTTTGTCTCGCGCACGCGTTGGCAAACTTTCTCGAGCATCCGGTAGGCCAACGACGAGTCCTCGTGAATCTGGCGCAGGAAGGTGTCCTTGTCGAGCACGAGCACCCGCGTCGGCGAGAGTGCTCGCACGGTGGCCGAGCGGACCTGGCGCTGGAAGATGGCCATCTCGCCGAAGACATCGCCGGTGCCGCCTTCGGCGAGCCGGACCTCCTGCCCGTTGCTTCCCCGTACCACCTCGACGTGGCCCGACTCGACGACGTACATGCAATCTCCGGACTCACCCTGACGGAGAATCTCTTCGCCGGGCTGATATAGCTTGCGCGTGGCCGGCGCCGGCGCTGCGACGCTCGTTGGCGGCGCGCTCGCCTCCGTTCGGTCCGCGCAGAGCCGCGGCGTTCCGGTCTTCGCCTCGATCACGGCGGTGTTGAGCTCCTGGACCCGGCGCGAGATCGTCTGCAGGATGCGGTACGCCAGGGAGGGATCCTCCCGCACCCGGCGGTGGAACGTGCGACTGTCAACGGTGAGCACGCGCGCCTGTCCGCGCACGCGGGCCGTGGCCGAGCGGACGTTGCGCTCGACGAGGGCCATCTCGCCGAAAAAATCACCCTCGCCGAGAACCGCCAGTCGCACCTCCTTGTCGCCGCTGCCGTCGACGATCTCGACCTCTCCGGCTTGAATGACGAACATGTCGTCGCCCGCGTCGCCCTGGCGGACGATGATCTCACCGTCGCGGTACACCTTGCCCAGCGCCTCGCGCGTCGCGGTCGTCTGCGTTGTCGACCGGCGGCCGGCGAAGGAGAAGCTCGCCGCCGCAATGTCCCACAGAAAGCGCAGCCCGAAGGCGGGATGGAGGGTGCGCCAGAAGACCTCGCGATAGGGCGCGCTCCCGGTAAACGTGTCCCACAAGACGGTGCTCATCCGGCGCTGTCCGCCCGGTCGTTGTTGCTCGGTGGTGACCATGCGCAGCACGCCGCGGCGCAGGGCGGCGAAGCGCTGTATGAGACGTGTGACCAAGAAGATGGCGCGCCCGAATTGGTTGTCGGCAGCGATCTTGCGCAGCAGTGGTGCGTACTGCCGGCGAAAGTCGTCCGCCGCAATACCCTCGAAGATCGCCGTCACGGCGGCCGCCTTCGCCGTGCGGTAGGCTGCCCCGATGCCGTCCTTGTACAATCGCGTGACACCGCAATCGCCGACGAACACCACCCGGTCCGCAAACGGGTTGACGGCCCCCTCGATCACGATCACGGGCGAGCAATGACACATGTCGGAGGGGACGACCCAATCGGGCGGCAGGCACTGCCTGACTTCGGGCGAGCTCATGAAGGAGTTGACGAGATCGCGGTCGATCTCCTCGCCGAGCAGGCAGACGGTGGCGTAGTCGCCCTTGGGGATCAGCGCGGCGAACTCGAGGCGGGGCAGGTTCAGGAGAAAGACGTGCATCGAGCTGCCCAGGTATCGAGAGATGGCGTCCGGCCCTAGATGGAACTCACTGATGTAGGTCCGGGTTGCCTTGGGTGGCTTGTAGCCGATGTTGAGGGCGTCGAAGATCCGCAGGGCGGCGTTGTTCTTGCCCATGGCGACGGCGAGCAGATCGTAGCCCTGGAATTCTGCGCCCTGAGTCTTGATGTGCGGGCGGCCGTCTTTCATCTCCACGCCGTCGACGCGGCCGCGCACGACACGCGCGCCCTTGGCGCACGCCTGCTGCAGCAGGAAGCTGTCGAAACCGCGAAAGCGGATCTCCTTCAGGCCGCGCGGGCCGGCGCCGCGGTGCACCGCGCCGATCCGCATTTCGTGCAGCGGCGTATCGATGCGCGCGTCGCCGAGATCGGTATGGAGAACGTAGGAGTCGATCCCGCGCTCGACCACGTCGGTCGGCAGGTTGATGCCGTCGGCCGCCAGCGCCTGCACCAGCCATTCGGAGATGATGCCGCCGCAGTTGTTGCAGCCGGCCGGCCCGGGCCGGTCGAAGTCGCGTGGCTCGTAGACTTCCACGCTGAGTTGTTTGCCCGCGCGCTGGGCCATGTCGAGCAAGAAGTAGCTGAAGAAGGAGCCCGCCGGGCCGCCACCAATCACGGCGACGCGCGCGCCGTCCTCGAGGTTCAGATTGCTCATCGCCGTTCAGCCTTTCGGGTCTCGCCGCGTTCAAAAACCCCTGGTGGCGTCTCGAGATCCCCCTAAGCGTCCGTTGGCGGACGCGCGAGCACGGTTCCGAGTATGTGCGCGCCGCATCTCAATGCTATGACGTCGGTCAGGTCGAAGTATGTCTGCCCCGGTGCGTTCTCGCTCGACCACCTGCCCTGGGCTTCCGCAAGCACCTGAAAAACTTTGACAATCATCTCCGTGCCGGGACCATCCGAGCCATTGGGGAGCTGATGTCGAAAGCGAAATGGCTCAGGCCGGCGCCGGCGCGTTCGTGCCGATTTAGTGGAGCGCGGATCGTGTCACCGCGGCGCGGCTCTGGTACAAGCGGCGCGTGCTCCGAACCGAGTCGTCACGCAACGAAGCGGATCACCATCCGTTCGTTCGCGGGCCGCATCGCACGCTGATCGCGCTGTCGCTGCCGGTGCTGCTGTCGCTCGTCGCCGAGCCGCTGACCGGCCTGGTGGACACGGCTTTCGTTGCCCGTCTCGGAGCCGTACCCCTGGCCGCGCTCGGCGTGGCCACGGTGCTGCTGTCGAGCGTGTTCTGGATCTTCAACTTCCTCGGCATCGGGACGCAGACCGAGGTGGCTCGCGCCGACGGGGCCGGGGAGCACGCGCGGGCGCGGGACGTGACCTTTCAGGCGCTGGCTCTCGCCGTTGTGCTGGGAACCTTGCTGGCGCTGCTGGCCTGGCCGTGGCTCGACGGCGCGGCCGTGGCGATGGGGGCAGACGGTGCGATGCGCGACGGAGCGGTGCTCTATCTTCGCATCCGACTGCTGGGAGGTCCTGCGGTCCTGCTCACCGTGGCCGCGTTCGGCGCTCTGCGCGGCTTGCAGGACATGCGCACGCCGCTGTGGATCGCCGTCACTGTCAACGCGCTCAACATCGTCCTCGACGCGACGCTGATCTTCGGCGCCGGCCCGGTGCCGGCCTTCGGCATCGCCGGGGCGGCCTGGGCCACCACCGCGAGCCAGGTGCTCGGTGCCGCCTGGGCGACCGCCGCGGTCTACCGGCGAATGGGCCTGTCACGCCGCTGGCGCTGGCTCGAGGCGCTGGCGCTGCTCACGGTCGGAAGAGACCTGTTCGTCCGAACCGGGTCGCTGATCGCCTTTCTGCTGGTGGCGACCCGCGCGGCGACGCGCATCGGCGCCGACGCCGGCGCGGCGCATCAGGCAATTCGTCAGATCTGGGTGTTCACCGCGCTGCTTCTGGACGCCTACGCGGCCACGGCGCAGAGTCTGGTCAGCTATTTCCTCGGCGCGGCCCGGGTGCAGATCGCCCGCCGCGTGGCCACCGTGGCCTGCGCCTGGGGCCTGGGAACCGGCTTGGCGCTGACGGCGGCGATGCTGGCCGGGCAGGGCGCGGTGGAGCTCCTGCTGGTTCCCGCCGAGGCGCGGCTCGCCTTCGCCGCCGCGTGGTTGCCCGCCGCCCTGGCACAGCCGCTCAACGCGCTCTCCTTCGTCACCGACGGAATTCATTGGGGCACCGGCGACTATCGCTACCTCCGCAATGCGATGCTGCTGGCCACCGCCAGCGGCGTGCTCGCTCTCTCGTTTCTCCCGACACGAGGGCCGCAGGCGCTGGCGGGCGTGTGGCTGGTCACCGCCGGCTGGATCGTCCTGCGCAGCATCTTCGGCGTCGTCCGTGTCTGGCCCGGAGTCGGGCAGGCTCCGTTGCGTGTGGCGACCCCGGTGGTCGCCACGGCGAGCCAGGTGGGTGGCCTCGGCTCGTGAAGGAACAGGGATCGGGAGCCAATGGAGAATGGGAAACCGGGAACCGGGAATGGAGAACCGGTCAAAGTCTGATGGCTGTCACGAGGCCAACGCGCTCTTGATGGGGAGGTCCAACGCTCCGGTCTCCCCGCATTGCTCCTTGCAGAGTTCCCACAACGCCTGCCGATCGGCGGCGCTCTCGCGCGTTCGGCGCAGGTAGTGGGTCCGGCGTTCCTTGCGATCGAACCACAGCTTGCCCGACTCGCCGGCGAGTCGCGGACAGAGGGCGAGCCACACGATGGTGTCGGCGCCTTCTTCCGCCGTGCGCAGCAGCTTCTGCATGACGCGGTGGAAGCGCGGCAACGAGGTCTGTACACCGGGCGTGTCGGCCCAGCCGGGGTGCATGCTGTTCACGGTCACGCGGGTGGCTGCGAGTCGCTCCGCCCACAGCTCGGTGAGAACGACCTCCGCCCGCTTGCTGTTGGCGTAGGCGGCAACGCCGTCGAACGGCCGCCGCTGCCAGGCGACGTCCTCGAGGTCGAGTCGCTTCGTGTACATGCCGCCCGAGGAGATGTTGATGATGCGTCCTTGCGGCGCCGCCAGCAGCTTGGGCAGCAGCAACGTCGTCAGCAGGAAGGGGCCGACGACGTTGGTGGCCCAGGTGAGCTCGATACCGTCCCCGGTTTCACTGCGGGTGGCGGGTAGTACGCCCGCGTTGTTGACGAGCACGTCGACCCGCCGGGTGGCGAACCGCTCGGCAAAGGCGCGGACGGAGGCCGGGCTGGAGAGGTCGGCGAGCTCGAGGTGGACGCGGGTGTTGCCGCTGGCGGCGCGAATCTCCCGCAGGGCGGACTGACCCCGTCCGGGGTCGCGACACAAAAGCCAGACCTCTGCGCCCTGGCGCGCCAGCGCCGACGCCGTGGCGTAGCCGAGGCCGGTGTTGGCGCCGGTGACGACACAGGTCCGACCGTGGAGATCTACCTCCAGGTCGGCCGGATCGAACTCCAGCCGATGGATGAGGAAGCCGGTGCGGCCGAACGACAGCACGACGGTCGGGTCGACGACGGCGCTCAGAACGCGCCCAGCAATTCGGCTCGGAGCCGTGACGCCCATGAGCTACTGTGAAGGATATTGGAGGCGGGTCAAGGGACGGGCACCCGCCTTGCTTCGAGTCGTGGAACCGGACTAGTTCCTGTCGTTCGGGAGAGGCGCAACTGCCGACTCGAGGCTCGCTGCCTTGCCGGAGGGAAAGCCGATGACTGAGGAACACACCAAAGACGTCTTCGATCGCTACGCGCGGTTCGTCTCGCCCTACAAGGCGGAGACGTGGTCCGGCTACGGCATCGACTTCGTCATGGGGCGGCGCGAGGGCGTCTACGTCTGGAACCTCGAGGGCAGCAAGCGGCTGCTGAACTGCCACGTCAACGGCGGCACGTTCAACCTCGGTCACCGGCACCCGGCGGTGACCCGGGCGCTGCGCGAGGGCGCGGAATCTCTCGACATCGGCAACCACCACTTCGTCAGCGCGCAGCGCGCGACGCTGGCCGAGCGGCTGGCCGCGATCACGCCCGGCGACATCCAGTACACCATCTTCGGCGTCAGCGGCGGCGAGGCGATCGACACCGCGATCAAGGTCGCCCGCGGCTACACGCGGCGGCCCAAAATCATCAGCGCCCTCGGCGCCTATCACGGCCACACCGGCTTCGCCCTTGCCGCCGGCGACGCCAAGTATCGCGACCCCTTCGGGCCGCTGCCGCCGGGTTTCGTCCAGGTTCCGTTCGACGACGCCGACGCCCTCGCCAAGGTCGTCGACGGCGACACGGCGGCGGTGATCTTCGAGACCATTCCGGCCACCCTCGGCATGCCCATGCCGGCGCCGGGCTACTACGCCAAGGCCCGCGAGATCTGCGACCGCGCCGGCGCGCAGCTGATCGTCGACGAGGTGCAGACCGGCCTCGGCCGCACCGGCAAGATGTGGGGCATCGACTGCTTCGATGTCGTTCCCGACATCCTGGTGACCGGCAAGGGCCTGAGCGGCGGCCTGTATCCCATCACCGCCACCTGCCTGCGCCCGCACCTGATGGACTTCTTCCGCGCCGACCCGTTCATCCACGTCAGCACCTTCGGCGGCGCCGAGCTCGGCTGCGTCGTGTCGTTGGCGATGCTCGAGGTGATCACCGCGCCGGACTTCCTGCCCGCGGTGCGGCGGCGCGCGGAATGGTACGCCTCCCGGCTGGAGGAGCTGCGGCTGAAGCATCCCGGCGCCCTCGTCGAGGTGCGGCAGCTCGGGCTGTTCATCGGCCTGCGCTACGCCCATCCCGAAGGCGGGCCGCTGATGACCAAGCTCTGCTACGATGCCGGGATGTTCGCCCTCTACGCCAACAACGACCACCGCGTGCAGCAGTTTCTGCCTCCCCTCGTCATCAACGACGCCGAGGCGGACGAGACGATTCACATCCTCGACCAGTGCCTGACGACGCTACAGTCCATGATCGCCTGAAGGGCACCGAGGGGCGGCCGACCGACCTGGCCGCGCGCCTCGGCGACATCGGCGCGCGCTACGGGTGCAAGCGGCGCCTTCTGCGCGTGCTGAGCCGCGCAACCGATCGGCGCCGGGTCGCGCTCCTGGCCGACGGTGAGCAGGCCTCGATCGACCTGTGGCGGACGACGGCTCTCGGCCGCGAGGAGCTGCAGGGATTGTGGCGCGAGGCGGCAGCCGTCACCGACGCGCTGCTGGAGCTCGACGGCGGCGAGCTGCGCCGGGCCTGTCACGATTGGACGGGCGGCAGCCGTGGCGGCGAGCACGTCGCCGCTCTTCTCACCGGGCCGCGGGGCGTGATGGCGAAGGCGGAGCGGGAGCGGCTGTTCTTCGCCGAGCAGCAGGCCTGCGGGACGAACCCCGAACCCGACCGTCTCCGCCTCTTGGCGCAGCAGACGCCGGGGTTCGTGGAGCAACTGGCGGCGGAGGTCGACGAGCTCCGCTGGGCGCTACGCGACCTGCGCGCTCTCTCCCGCGCGCCGCTGGTGCTGCGCACCTACGGCTGGGGCGAGATCTCGCGCACGGTGGGCCTGGAGCGCCATGGCCCGTCGTTCGCCGCCGCCGTCGCGCCGGCGGCGGTGGTGTACAAGCGCCTGGCGCCGTTCCCGAGCCGGGAGGCGGCCGAGCGCTACGCGCGCGCCTATCACGAGTACAACCGCCGCCTGCGCGACGACGTCGGCATCGCCGTTCCCGACTTCGACTGCAAGCTGATCCGCGATCGGCGCGGCCGGACGGTGGCGTTGCCGATGCAGTCACGGCTCGACCCGCGCTCGATCGCCAAGGACCTGCTGCTCAAGCGTGACGCCGAGCAGGGCCGGATCCTGTTTCGCATGGTGCTGGACGAGTACCGCAAGCTGGCCCGCTACAACCGCGCCCGCGCGGCGGAAGGTTTCCAGATGGGGCTCGACGGCCAGATTCCCAACTGGGCGGTGCGCGACTACCGCGGCGCCGACGTCCCGCTGCGCGGCGACGAGGGTCTGATCTTCGTCGACACCAACACGCCGATGATGCGCACGCGCGGCGAGGAGTGCCTGCCGCTGAGCTTCTACCTGCAGGCGCTGCCGAGCCTGCTACGTCCCTTGGCGCGCCCGCTGGCCAAGAGCGTGCTGAATCGCTACTTCAGCCTGCGCACCATTCTGCTCGACTTTCTCGCCAATACCAGCATCCACGGCCGGCCCGAGCTGGTCGACCTCTTCCTGCCCGAGGGTAACGCTTTTCTCCTCGACGGACTGATCGAGCCGCCGCCGCGGCCGATCACCCGCGCCGACGTGGACAAGTACATCAAGGACGACATCGCCACCTGGCGGCTGACGCGCAGCCTGCGCAAGGTCGAGGAGATGCTGCAGCGCCAGCGCGGCCCGATCGCCACCGTTCGCGCCATTCGTCGCATTTACACCCAGCCGATCTTTTGAGTAGAGTCGGAGAAAATCGTGGACAGCGGGCGGCAGGCCATTGCGGGCGCTTTGCGTCCGCCGGCGCCTGGCGGCCGGGAGATGGCGGCCATGGACTATGACCTGAAGATCACGGGCGGCACGATCGTCGACGGCACGGGGTCGCCGGGGCTCGTCGGCGACGTCGGCATCAAGGGTGGAAAGGTCGCCGCCCTCGGGCAGGCGCCGGGCTCGGCGGCGACGACGATCGACGCGCGCGGACGCGTCGTGGCCCCGGGCTTCGTCGATATCCACACGCACTACGACGCCCAGGTGCTGTGGGACCGGATGCTGACGATCTCGCCGTGGCACGGCGTGACCACCGTGGTCATGGGCAACTGCGGCTTCGGCGTCGCCCCGACGCGGCCGGCGCATCGCGAGGCCATCCTGCGCACGCTGGAGAAGGTCGAAGGCATGAGCTTCGAGGCCCTGCAGGCGGGAGTCGGGCTGGACTGGCCGTTCGAGACCTTTCCGCAGTATCTCGACGCCGTCGAGCGCGGCGGCATGGCGATCAACGTGGCAGCGTTCATCGGGCACACGCCGCTGCGCCTCTACGTCATGGGAGAGGAGGCGACCGAGCGCGCCGCCACCGAGGCGGAGGTGGCGCAGATGCGCGCGATCGTGCGCGAGGCGATCGACGCCGGCGCCGTCGGCTTCGCCACCTCCAAGGCGCCGACCCACGTCGGCTTCGGCGGCAAGCCGGTGCCGAGCCGAGCCGCCGACTTGGCCGAGATCCGGACGCTGGCGGGAGCGCTGCGCGAAGCGGGGCAGGGCGTGGTCCAGGCTACCGTGGGTCCCGGCCTGTTCTTCGACGAGTTCGCCGAGATCTCGCGCGAGACCGGCCGGCCGGTGACCTGGACGGCGTTGCTCGCCGGCATGCTCGGACCGGGCTCGCACCGGATGCTGCTCGATCGCTCCATCGAGCTGGTTCACCAGGGCCTGGCGGTGGTGCCGCAGGTGAGCTGCCGTCCGCTCAACTTCGACTTCGATTTCGCCGAGCCGTTCCCGTTCGAGAGCCTGCCGGTGTTCAAGCCGGTGTCCGAGGCCGATCGTCAGGGCAAGATCCGTCTCTACGGCGATGCCGGCTTCCGGCAGACGATGAAGGACACCTTCGGCTCGAGTATGGCCGGGCCGTTCGCCGGCTCGCCGGACCGCTTGTGGATCTCGCTGTGCCCGACGCAGCCCGAGCTGGAGGAACGAACCGTGGCCGAGGTGGCGCGGGAGAAGGGTGTCGACCCCGTGGATCTCATGTTCGACCTGGCGCTGGCGTCGGACCTGAAGACGCGGTTCCGCATGGCGATCGTCAACTTCGACGAGAACGAGGTGGCCGAGCTCCTCACCGACCGGAACACCGTGCTCGGTCTCTCCGACGCCGGCGCCCACGCCAGCCAGCTCTGCGATGCCTGCTTCTCGACGCATCTGCTCGGGCACTGGGTGCGGGAGAAGGGGCTGCTGCCGGTGGAGGAGGCGGTGCGCATGCTGACCTCGCGCCCCGCCGAGGTCCTCGGCATCGGCGACCGCGGCCGGCTGGCGGTGGGAATGCCCGCCGACGTGGTGGTGTTCGATCCCGCCACCGTCGGGGCGAGCAAGCTGCGGCGGGTCCACGACATGCCGGCCAACGCCGATCGCCTGGTGGCCGACGCCAGCGGCATCGACGCGGTGATCGTCAACGGAACCGTGGTCCGCCGCGACGGCAAAGACGCCGTTGCGGCCGATGGCTCGTTGCCCGGCAGGCTCCTCCGCCACGGCCGCGCCGCGTGAGGGCGAGCGAAAGGGAAGAAGCGATGGCGCCGAAGTTCGAGCACTTCAACCAGCGAATCGCCGACGGCCTGATCAAGGCGAACGACGTCTTGACCGGCCTTCCCAAGTTTCTCGGGGCCAGGATCGACAAGATCACGCCCGGGCAACTGACGGCGACGCTGGAGGTGCGTGACGAGCTGATCACGCCCCTCGGCACTCTGCACGGCGGCGTGATGGCCGCGCTGGTCGATCACGTTCTCGGCTGCGTGCTCTACCCGCTGATGCCGCAGGGGTACTGGGCGGCGACGACCGAGTTCAAGGTCAACTACCTGGCGGCCGTGCGCAAAGGCACCCTGGTCGCCGAGTCGACGGTCGTCTCGATGACCAAGCGCACCGCCGTGGTTCGCATCGACGTCAGCAACGGCGACCAGCTCGCCTGCATCGCCCAGGGCACGGTCCTCATCGTCGCGCCGAAGTGAGGATCGGGTCGCGGCTGTTGCGTTCAGCTCTTCTTCAGCTCGCCGGCGGCGGCCGGATCGACGAGGATGAGCGCGTGCTGCGCCGCGCGGACCGCCCGAGCGGCCGGTGTCTGAGAGTCGGGCTCGTCCACCGCCTCGCGGATCGCCGCCGCCTTCGCCGCGCCGAAGCCGGCGACGCAGATCGTCGTTGCCAGCTCCAAGGGGAGCATGGTGAAGGTGATCCGTCGCGGCGGCGGCTTGGGCGAGTCGGTGATCGCGGCCACGCGTCGCCTGCGCTCGCGCAGCAGCGGGTGCCCGGGGAACAGGGAGCAGACGTGCCCCTCGGGTCCGAGGCCGAGAACGACCAGGTCGAGGCGCGGCGGCTCGCCGAGCACGCGCACCATCTCCTCCTCGTAGTCTCGTGCCGCGGCCTCGAGGTCGGTGCGCTCGCCGGCGATGCGGTGCGTGCGCCGCGGGTCGGCGCGCACCGGCTCGAGCAGCAGACGTTTGGCGAGGCCGTAGTTCGAGTCCGGGTCGCCCGGCCCGACGGCGCGCTCGTCGCCCCAGAACAGATCGACCTTGTCCCAGGCCACGGGAGCACCGGCGAGCACGGGGAAGAAGGCCTCGGCGACGGACCCGCCCGGAAGCGCGCAGGAAAAGTGCCCGCGGGCCGCGATCGCCGCCCGGGCTTGCGCGACGAAGCGGTCGGCGAACACGCGCGCCAACGCCGCGGGGGTATCGATCACGATTTCCGGCTTCATGGCTGGCCGGAAGTTCCGTTCTTGCGCAGCTTCGATCCGGCGGTGCCGCGCGTGTTGCCGGTTGTGGGTTCGGGCGTTTGCACGGGCGCAGGGGCCGCGGCGGCCGCCCGGATCGCCACGGCGATGTCCCCGCTCATCTGCGCCAGCGCCTGGCTGTGCGCCGCGGCGAGGGCGTCGAATCCCGTGCCGTGCACGGCTTCGCGTGCCACCGTGCGCCCCGAGGTCGCCTGTCCGCCCGCCGTCGGGCTCACGACCCACACCGCGTCGACGAGCGCCGACTCGCCCCGGATCGACTCGAAACGTTGGACGTCGATGGTCACCCTATAGGCCGGTTTGAAGTTCGCGACCGGCGCCGCGACGACGTCCTGCGTGCCGAGCAACACTGCCAGGTCGCCGGTGACGGCACGCGCGATGCCGTCGTTCAACGGCGCCGCCCAGCGGTTGAACTCGTCGAACTCGATGCGGTTCGGCGCGGCCTGGACCACGATCTGCGGCCGGTCGACCGACGGGGGTACGGAAACCGGCCCGACCAGTACGGCATAGTGCGCCGCCGGCGCGTCGGTGGCCTGTGCCGTTGGACCCAGCGTGTAGAACCGTGCCGTCGCCGAGGCACATCCGGCGGCAGTCGTGGCGACGAACGCCATCGAGAGTAGATGCGCACACCGGCTTGCCATCACTTTGCCTCCCCTGTCTTGCCGCGAATGAGCGCCTCGGGATGGCGCTCGAGATAGTCGGCGAGGACGCGCACCGAGCGCGCCGCCCGGGTCACCTCCTGCAACGTATTGCCCAGATCCGCCGCCAACGCCGAGTTGGGCTCGATCATCTTGTTGGCATTGTCGAGCGTACCGCGCCCGCTGTCGAGCGCGCCGCGCGCGCTGACGAGCGTAAGATCGAGCTCGACGAGGGCCTTTTGTACATCGTCGCCGATCGCCTTGTACGGCACCTGATCGAGCTTCTTGATGATGCCGGTGACGCTGGCCTCGAGGGCCTCGAGCTTACCCGGAGCGGTCGGCAGCAGCACCGGCTTCTGGGACCAATCCACTGTCGCCGGCGGTGCGTCGGGAAAGAAGTCGAAGCTCACGAACAGCGCACCGGTCAGCAGGTTCCCCGTCTGCAGCTGCGCCCGCACCCCGTGTGCCACCAAGCTGTCGATGAGCTTCCGGCGAAGCGCGGCGAAATCGGCGCCCGGCGCGAGCTCTTGCACCTTGACGCCGAGCCGCTGCGCGTCCAGGTGGATGGTGACCGGCGCGGAGAACTCGAAGGTGTTGGCGTCGATCTGCGCACTGATCGACTCGACCTCGCCGATCTCGATGCCCCGGAACTCCACCGGGGCGCCGGGCTTGAGCCCGCGCACCGACTGCTTGAAGACGAGGACGAACGTCTGCGGATCGCGGGCCGCCGGCTTGAAGGCCTCGTCGCGATTGCTGAACAGGGTGAAGACGGTATTCGCCTCGGCCGGCGGCAGGATCGGATCGCTCACGGCCGTCTCGAACGCCACGCCGCCGACGAGAATGGAGAGCACCGACTCCGTGTGCACGCTGAGGCCGCGGGCGGAGAGCTCCATGTCGACCCCACTGGCGTGCCAGAAGCGCGTGTCCGGGGTGACGTACTGGTCGTAGGGCGCCTTGACGAACACCTTGACGTTCAGGGAGCGGCCGTCCTTGTCGAGATCGTACGAGGTGACCTGGCCGACCTGCAGCCGCCGGAAGAAGACCGGCGTGCCGTCGTCGAGGGATCCGAGGTTTGGGGTCTTGAGGATGAAGTAGCGGCCGGGAACGTCGGCGGCCACCACCGGCGGCGTCTGCAGCGCGACGAAATCGCGCTCGGCGCGTCGCGAAGTACCGATCTCCATGCCGATGTAAGCCCCCGAGATGAGCGTGCCCAGCCCGCTCACGTTGGCACCCGAGATCCGCGGCCGCACCACCCAGAAATGCGTGTCGTCGACGAGAAAGCTGTCGGTCTTGGGAGCCATCTGGGCGGTGGCGATCACGTTCTGGTGGTCGTCCGACAGGCGGATCGCGGTGACCTCGCCGATCTCGACGCCGTTGTACTCGATCTTGGTCTTGCCGGCTTCCAGGCCCTCGGCCGATTTGAAGACGATGGTGATCTTGGGGCCCTCGGCCAGGATGCGGGCGACGGCGACCCAGGCCCCGATGATCGCCGCGACGATCGGAATGATCCACACCAGCGAAAGCCGCGTCCGCTTCTTGGAGCGGACTCTCGACTCGGGGACCTCAGGGAGCGGTGGATTGCTGTCAGCCATGTCGAACCTCTCTAACGCTTGCCGCATCCCAGATCAGACGCGGGTCGAAAGACTCCGCGGCGAGCATGGTCAGCACGACGACCGCGGCGAAGAAGAACAGGCCGGGCGCCGGGGACACCGACATCAACGGCTGGAGTTGCACCAGCGCGGCGGTGAAGGCGCCGACGAACACGTCGACCATCGACCAGCGGCCGATGAGCTCCACCAGCCGATAGAGTCGGATGCGCTGCTCGTTGTTCTCGACCGAGCCGCGCTGCACGGTGACGAGCAGATAGCCGAGCGCGAGGATCTTGGCGCTCGGGATCATGATGCTGGCGAAGAGCACGATGAGCGACAGCGGCCATCCCGTCGGTGACCAGAGGAGCACGACGCCCTGCAGGATGGTGTCGGATTCGCTGCCCGCGGCCGTGGTCGTCGTCAGCACCGGAAGGACGTTGGCCGGGATGTAGCAGACCGCCGCGGCGATCAGGTAGGCCCAGGTGCGCTGCAAGCTGTCGCGCTTGCGGAACGTGAGCTCCCCGTCACACCGCGGGCAGAGCCCTTCCTCGGCGCCGGCCGCGGGACGCGACAGCAGGCCGCAGCCTTCGCAGCTCTGCAGCCCGTGCTGCATCGCGGTCGGGACACCCAAGCTCATGACGTTGCCTCGGTCAACCGGTCCGCGGCGGCGGACCGCTGCGGGCGCGCCGCCCACTCGACCCGCTCCCACACGTCGCGCGCGTCGAAGGTCGCCTGAATCCCGGCAAACACGAACACCAGCGTTCCGAGCGCGAACAGCGCCCGTCCCGGGATGACCGTGGCGTAGTCCGCTATCTTGATCAGGGCGACCAACACTCCGACCAGCATCACCTCGATCATGCTCCAGGTACGCGCGGTCGGGTGATGGCGCAGCAGCGTGCCCACCCAGCGCGGCACCGGGTCGCGATGGGCGCCCAGCACGACGGCCAGCATCAAGGCGATCTGCAACCCCGGCGCGACGACGGCGGTCCAGAGCACCAGCCCGGCGACGATCTCGCGCCCGTCACGCCAGAGCTCGAGGGCGCCGCCGAACACCGTCGTGGAGGCATGGTGGCCGACGGCGTTCAGGCTGAGCATGGGCGCGGCGTTGGCGATCACGTAGAGCACCACTGCCGCGAGCGACAGGGCGAGCGTCCGGTTGAGCGAATCCTCGCGGTGACGCCACAGCTCCTTGTTGCAGCGCGGGCAGCGCGCCGAGGCGCCGGGCGCAAGCTCGGGAAGCCGCTGCAGCAGGTCGCAGTGCAGGCAAGCGATGAGCGAGCGATCGGCAACCGGCTGGTTGTGGCCCTCGGCAGATGAGCGCGCGTTCAAGCCATTCCCCCCCGCCAACTTCTTACCAGCAAAGCATCCGAGTTGGCAGGCGTCGGGAAGCTGCGCGGAGAATTTGGGGAAATATCGCTCCGGCGAACCGCTGGGGTGACGGCGCATACCTGGCGTCGCCTGAGCCCGGGTCAACCCCGGCACCGGCGTGAGCTCCGGCCGGCTGGTCCGTCCCGGTGCTTCTCCATACGTGTTACGTCCGGCCAGCCGCTTCGCGACGTTTCCGCGCTTACGGCCCCGTTCGCGGGCCTCGGCGGCCGTCAACGGCGGCGCCGGGATCAAATGGCGGATCTGGTCTACGACCGCGATGGTGACGAGTTGCATTCTCGACGCGTGTCCGTGGGCCGTGGCGCACGGGCCGTCTTGCGTGTGGCCCGACATAGCGTAGAGAAATGGAAACGCCGGGGAGAGTGTGACGGGTTCGACCGACCGGCGTAGGGGGCAGGGAGTCGTGAACGAATCGTCACTGAGCACGGAGCAGAAGGCACTGCGTCTCAACCTGGATCCTGCCAAGTACGGCACGGTCGCGGAGATCGGCGCCGGCCAGGAGGTGGCGCGCTGGTTCTTCCGCGTCGGCCGGGCGGCCGGCACCATCGCCAAGACCATCTCCGCGTACGACATGGCGGTCAGCGACGCGATCTACGGGCGCAGCGATCGCTACGTCAGTCGCATGCGTCTGGAGTCCATGCTGGCGTACGAGTTCGGTCTGCTGCTGCAGCGCCTGAGCGCCTCGCGGGGAGAGAAGAGCACGTTCTTCGCTTTTGCCGACACCGTGGCCACGCGCGCGCCGCGGCGCGAGGACGGCGGCCACGGCTGGATGGGGGTCCGCTTTCAGGCGCAGCCCGGCTCCGAGCCGTCGCAGGTCATGATCCACGTGACGACCCATGACAGAGAGCGCGTGCACCAGCAGGAAGCCCTCGGGGTTCTCGGCGTCAACCTGATCTATGCCGCCTTCTTCTTGCACGCGGATCCGGTGACCCTCATCGGCTCGCTGCTCGACGAGCTTTCCGCCGAGAGAACCGGGGTCGACCTGATCAAGTTCTCGGGTCCGGCATTCGCCGGCGTGGACCATCGGCTCATGAGTCTGCAGTTGGTCGAGCAGGGTCTCTGCGACACCGCCATGTTCACCGCGCAAGGGGAGGTCGTTCAACCCGCCGAGGTTCTCTACAAGAAGCCCGTCCTGGTCGAGCGCGGCCGCTTCCGCCCGGTCACCAAGCTCACGATCGACATGCTCCGGCGCGCCCACGAGCAGTTCCTCGCGGAGCCCGGTCTGGCCGATCAGCAGCCCGTGGTGCTGTTCGAGATGACCTTGAGCGCCCTGGCTGCCGCGGGTGACGTTTCGCACGAGGATTTCCTCGCCCGCGTCGACACCCTGGGCGTGCTGGGCAACACCGTGGTCATCTCGAAGTACGGCCGCTACTTTCGTCTCGTCGAGTATCTCCAGCGCTACACCGACAACGCGATCCGTATCGCCGTCGGTGTGCCGTCCCTGCGCGATATCGGCAACGACAGATACTACGAAGATCTCGAAGGCGGGATTCTGGAGTCGGCGGGGCGGATGTTCAAGCGCAACGTCAAGCTCTACGTCTATCCCTACAAGGACCCGGCCTCCGGGCAGCTGATCACGGGCGAAACCGTGCAGCTGCCTTCCCATGTCCGACACCTGCACGCCTATCTGGTGGAGAACGGCTTCCTCGAGTCGATCCGAAGCTACGATCCCACCGTTCTCGACATCGTCTCGGATCTGGTGTTCGACAAGTTGCGGTCCGGCGATCCGACCTGGGAGGCACAGGTTCCGGCCCCGGTGGTCGAGCTGATCAAGCGCCAGCGTCTGTTCGGCTGGCAGCCGCCGCCCGGATCGAGATAAGGTCCGACCCTGCGCGGGAGTGTGCCGGCTGGCTTTGGCGGAGAAGTTGCGGGTGCTGCCGCGGTAGGCGCGGAGGGCCGATGTCATCGTTCAAGGGTAAGATCGCCGTCGTCACCGGCGGCGCCAAGCCGATGTGGCTGCTCAGCCGCAGCAGCCCGACGGCGGCGGTGTGGTTCTGGCAGCGCTTCTTCGTCCGGCGCCGCCGAGCTCTGCGAACGCCGGACTCCCGCGCCGAGCGGGCGACGTCGGCGCCCGTTTCCTGAGCGCGCTGTTGCTTCTGCGTGGAAGTTGCGCTGAGATCTCCGTGGACCGGAGCGAACTGGCAGTGTCGAGCAAGAACCGAGAGTCGCCGCGGCTGTCAAGGCGACTGGCGCGCGAGCGCGACACCATGGCGGCGATGATCGAGGTGTATTGCCGCGGCGTTCACCACCAGGGCGATGCGCCCTGTTCCGAGTGCCGCGACCTGCTCGCCTATGCCGAGCGGCGCATCGAGAGGTGCCCGTTTCACGACGACAAGCCGCCGTGCGCCAAGTGTCCGATCCACTGTTACCAGCCGCGGATCCGCCTGCAGATCAAGGCCGTCATGCGCTACGCCGGGCCGCGGATGATCCTGCGCCATCCGGTGTTCGCGCTGCGTCACTGGCTCGACGGCCGGCGGGAGGCGCCGGCGCCTCCCAGGGCGAGGAAGCAGCCGCGGGCGGGCGGCGTCTGAGGGGCGCGATCAGATCTTTTCGCTGACCGCGTCCTCGCGCATCGACGGCTCCGGGCGTTTCTCGATCGGCACATAGGGCCGCGGCCCTTCGCCGACGTAGATCTGCCGCGGGCGGGCGATGGTCTGCTCCGGATCGCGCACCAGCTCGGCCCAGTGCGCCATCCAGCCGGCGGTGCGCGCGATGGCGAACAGCACCGGGAACATCGAGGGCGGCAGGCCGAGCGACTGGAACACGATCCCCGAGTAGAACTCGAGGTTCGGGTAGAAATGGCGCTGGATGAAGACGTCGTCCTGCAAGGCGATGCGCTCGAGCTCGACTGCGACGTCGATCAGCGGGCTCTTGCCGGTGACCTCGAAGAGATCGAAGGCGACCTGCTTGGCGATCTTCGCCCGCGGGTCCGGCGTCCGGTAGGCCGGATGGCCGAAGCCGTACATCTCGCGCTCGCCGGCTTTGAAGGCCTTGATTGCTTCCGGCACGCGAGCCGGGGACCCGATCTCGGCGAGCATGCGCAGCGCACGCTCGCTCGCCCCGCCGTAGCGCGGGCCGTAGAGCGCGGCGATGCTGGCCGCGACGGCGGAGAACGGATCCACCTGCGAGCTGGCGACCGCGCGCAGGGCGTTGGTGGACGTCGCCTGCTCGTGATCGGCGTGGAGAATGAACATCACGTCCAGGGCGCGCTCGATCACCGGGTTCGGCTTGTACTGCAGCTCGGTCATGCGGAAGAGCATCGACAGGAAATTGGCCGAGTAGCTCAGGTCGTTGTCCGGATAGTTGTACGACAGGCCGTTGGTGCGCCGATAGGCAAAGGCGGCGAGCGTCGGCAGCTTGCCGATCAGGCGGCGGGTCTGCAGCCGGCGCGATTCCAGGTCGAAGACGTTCTTGGCGTCGGGATAGAACGTGGAGAGCGCGCCGATGGTGCCGATCAGGATGCCGAGCGGCTCGGCATCGTAGCGGAAGCCATCCATGAACTTCTTCACGTTCTCGTGCACCATCGTGTGCACGGAGATGTTGTGCTTCCACATCTCGAAGTGGTGCACGTCAGGAAGCTCGCCCTTGACGATCAGGTACGCCGTCTCGAGGAAGTTGCTGTGCCGGGTCAGGTCCTCGATGGCGTAGCCGCGGTAGTGGAGGGTACCCTTTTCGCCGTCGATCTCGGTGATCTTGCTCTTGCAGGGCGCCGTGTTGGCAAATGCCGGGTCGTACGACAGCAGGCCCGGGTCGTGCTTGCCCACCTTGACCCGCCGCAGGTCGGAGGCGCGGATGGCGCCGTGCTCGATGGCAACCTCGTACTGCTCCCCGGTCCTCTGATCGATGACTGTGAGTGCGTCCCTGGCCATAGTGCTCCCTCGCTGTTTGCGGCGCTCGGTCGTCCCGTTGGTTATCAGTATGGGCGAAAAACGCCAGCCCCCGCGCCGGCAGGCCGGCGCGGTTTGCTCCCGGCGGTGCCCGGCGGCTATGCGATGGGTCCTCATGGCCGGTGACGTGCACGTTCGCCCGCGGCCCGCGATCCCGCCGGGTTACCTGGCTCTTTTGCGCCAGAATCGCAACTTCCGCCGCTTCTGGCTCGGCCAGGTGGTGAGCCAGCTCGGCGATTGGCTCGACTACGTGGCGCTGCTCACCCTGCTGCTGAGCCTGACGGGCTCCGGCACGGTGGTGGCGGCGATGCTGGTTGCGCGCTTCCTGCCGACCTTCTTCGTCAGCCCGCTGGCCGGTGTGGTCGTCGATCGTCTCAACCGCAAGGTGGTTCTGGTGGCGGCCGATCTGGCGCGGGCCGTCCTGGTGCTCGGGCTGTTGCTGGTGCAGCGCGCCGACCAGGTGTGGATCAGCTACCTGGTGGTGGCGGCCGTGGTGTCGGTGACGGCGTTCTTCGAGCCCGCCCGCACGGCCTCGATCCCCAACGTGACCACTCCCGAGGAGCTGGTGGTGGCCAATACGCTGAGCTCCGCGACCTGGTCGCTCAGCCTGGCCCTGGGATCGGCGATCGGAGGGCTGGTGACGGCGGCCATCGGTTGGCGCGCCGCCTTCGTTCTCGACGCGCTCAGCTTCGCCTGCTCCGCCCTGCTGCTCAGCGGCGTCGATCTGCCGCGCCGGCCGCGGGCACCGCGGCGGCTGGGTTGGAAGGCCCTGCTCGGTTTCAACGACCTGGCCGAAGGGGCGGCCTACCTGCGGCGGCATCCGCCGGTAGCCACTCTGGTGCTGGTGAAGACGGGCTGGTCCCTCGCCGGCGGCGTGATTCTGCTCCACAGCATCTTCGGCGCGCGCGTCTATCCGGTGTGGGGCAGCGCCGCGGCCGGCATCGGCCTGTTGGCGATGGCGCGCGGCACCGGCACGGCGTTCGGGCCGGTGCTGGCGCGGCGTCTTCTCGGCGACCATCCGGAGCGAATGGCGGTGGGAATCACCGGCGGCTTCTTCGTCGCCGGGTCGCTCTACCTGGTCTTCAGTCAGGTCCACACCCTGCCGCTGGCGCTGGCCGCACTCGCTGTGGCCCACATGGGGGGGAGCACGATCTGGGTGTTCAGCACCACGTTGCTGCAGCTCCTGGTGCCGGACAGTTTGCGCGGCCGGGTGTTCGCGGCCGAGCTGGCCCTGCTCACCCTGGCGATGACGATATCCAACTTCCTCACCGGCTGGGCGCTGGACAGCCTCGGCTTCAGCCCTCGGACCCTGGCGGCGATGCTCGGCGGCCTCTGCTTCTTTCCCGGCAGCGCGTGGACGTTGCTGCAGCGCTCGCGACGGTACCGCGTCCGTGCCCCCGCAACGACTTGATCTTGCCAGTGCGCCCGCCGTTCAGTAAGCAGACCGGGCGGGGTTGCGAGGGCATGGAGGCGCGCGACAGACATGACGAGTAACGAAACCGTACCGAACGATGGCCGGCGGGACCGCGAGCGCGCTGTCGACGAACTACGAGATCGACTTCCGGAGCCGCTGTGGCCGCTCGCCTTCCTGGCCTTCAACTACCGCTGGAGCTGGCTGGTCGGCGGAGCCTCGGTGTTCAGCGAGATCGATGCGGCGCACTGGCGTCGCGGCGGATGCGATCCGCGCCACGTGATCGAGGCGGTGCCGCCGCGGCGTCTGCACGAGCTGGCGGGGCAGGAAGACTACGTCGAGCGCCTGCGGTCGGTGGCGGATTTCGTCGAGGCGGATATGCGCCGCCCACCGCTCGAATGTGGCGTCTCGCCGGAAAAGCCCGTGGCCTACTTCTGCTCCGAGTTCGGCGTGCACTGTTCCCTGCCAATCTACGGCGGTGGCCTGGGGGTGCTGGCCGGGGACATGCTCAAGGCCGCCTCCGACATGGCGCTGCCGATGATCGGTGTCGGCCTGCTGTACCGCGAAGGCTACTTCCACCAGCGCCTCGACACGGCCGGCTGGCAGCACGAGTACTGGACGCAGACGGACTACACGCGCCAGGGCGCGGTGCTGGTGACCGGGCCGGACATGGAGCCGCTGACGGTCGAGGTCGTCATCCGCGACCGCACCGTGCACGTGCAGGTGTGGCGCATCGACGTCGGTCGCGTCCCGCTCTTCTTGCTCGACACCGACCGGCAGGACAACCATCCGATCGACCGCTGGATCACCTCGCGGCTTTACATCGGCGATCGCCACACCCGCCTGGCGCAGTACGCCGTGCTCGGCATCGCCGGCGTCCGCGCCCTGCGCGCGCTCGGGATTCAGCCGACCCTGGTTCACCTGAACGAAGGGCACGCCGCGCTCAGCAGCTTCGAGCGCTTGCGCGAGTTTACGCGCAGCGGCCACTCCTTCGACGAGGCCCTGGAGCTGGTGCGGCAGGAGACCGTGTTCACCACCCACACCCCGGTGCCGGCCGGGAACGAGGGCTACAGCCGCGAGGAGATCGAGCCGGTGCTGGACGATTTCATCGATCGGCTGGGGATCCCACGCATGACCTTCTACAACCTCGGTCGCGTGGTTCCCGGCGACGAGCACGAGCCGGCCAACATCACGCCCCTGGCCCTGCGCACCAGCCGCGCGGCCAATGGCGTGTCGCGCCGCCACGGCGAGGTGGCGCGCGCGATGTGGCATCCCTTGTGGCGCGAGCGGGCGGAGGCGGAGGTGCCGATCGGGCACGTCACCAACGGCGTCCACACGATGACCTGGATGGCGCCGCCGATGCAGGGGCTGCTCGATCGCGCTCTGGGATCCGATTGGCGCCAGCGCCAGACGGATCCGGAGGTGTGGCAACGGATGGCGAGTGTCCCGGATCACGACCTGTGGGAAGTTCGTTGCCAGCAGCGACGGACGCTGATCGAGTTCGTGCGCGAGCGCTCCATCCACGACCGTCTCGCCCGCGGCGAGTCGGCGGACTACGTCGAGGCGGCGGCGCGCGTGTTCGACCCCAAGGTCTTCACCATCGGGTTCGCGCGCCGCGCCGCCACCTACAAGCGATTGTACCTGCTCACCCGCTTCATGGACCGGGGCCTGCGCCTGCTGGCGGACGAGCCGATGCCGATCCAGCTGGTGATCGCCGGCAAGGCCCATCCGGCGGATCAGGAGGCCAAGGGAACCCTGCGCGGCCTGTTCGATCTCAAGCGATCCCCGGGGGTGAACGGCCGCATCGTCTTCCTCGAGGACTACGATCTCCACATGGCGCCGCGCATCGTGGCGGGCGTGGATCTCTGGCTGAACCTGCCCCGGCCTCCGCTCGAGGCCAGCGGCACCAGCGGCATGAAGGTCACACTCAACGGCGGCTTGAACCTCAGCGTCCTCGACGGCTGGTGGGCGGAGGCGTACGACGGTCACAACGGTTGGGGCATCACCTCGCCCGACGCCGACCCGGGCACCCAGGACAACCATGATGCCCACGCCCTGCTCGACCTCCTCGAGTACGAGGTGATCCCGCTCTTCTACGAGCGCGGCGGCGATGACATCCCGCACCGCTGGCTGCAGCGGGTCAAGCACGCCATGCAGACCCTGGTGCCCCGGTTCACCGCGGCGCGCATGCTGCGCCAGTACGTGGAGGAGATGTACGCGAGGAAGTAACGCCGGCGGGGGCAAGGAAGAGAAGCGCGGCGCTGGACAGGCTCGCCGTCATCGCGAATGAACCCAGGGCGAAGATATCCAACCACAGAGGCACCGAGGACACAGAGGCTGGCCAGAGAGAATCAACGGGATCGTTGCCGAGGCCGAATCGGAGAGGTGGTCCGGACAATTTGAATTTCTCTGTGATCCTGTTCTCTGTGACCCCCGTGCCTCTGTGGTGAGATTTGTCCCTTCGGCTTGAGGCTAAGACCACCCCCGCAGCCGTGCCGGGAGCTGCCCGAGGTGCGTGATGCGCTCGGGTGCCCAGGCGTGCTCGCCGACGGCGAGGAAGTGGACTCCGGCGGCGCGCGCGGCGGCCAGGTCGCTCTCGGCGTCCCCGACGTACAGAGCCTTCTCGGGAGCGACGCCGAAGTGGGCCAGGCACCTGTCGATCATGTCGGGGAAGGGTTTCGGGCGGGCGACGTCGAGGACCCCGACGGCGAGCTCGATGAGCGCTTCGAGCCCGAAGCGGCGCACGATCTCGCCCACCGTCTTGCCGCGATTGCTGGCCATGGCCAGCCGGTAGCGGGGCTTGAGCTCGCCGAGCAACGCGGCCAGGTCGCCCGCCGGCTCCATCAGCTCGTAGAACGGGCCGTAGTCCAGCGCCCGCGCCACCTGACGGGCGCGTCTGGCCTGCTCGGCGTCGGCGGCGAAGAGAACGTCGAAGAGCTGCGAGCTGGCCATGAAATGAGCGCGGTGCTCCCACTGCCGGTCGAGCGGCGGGAGTCCCAGCTGCGCGAGGACGGCGTTGTAGTAGGCGACGTTGGCACGCCAGGAGTCGAAGAGGACCCCGTCGCAGTCGAAGATCACCAGCGAGAGCATGCTCCCGAGGGAAGCAGAGCGCGCGACGGAAGGAAAGGGGTCAGGAAGCGGGCTGCAGCCGGACCTGGCCCTCGTCGCCGCCGCGGGCTCGGGCGCCGGGCGGACGGTGGGCGAGTGGCTCACCGGCGGTCGGCTGCGCGCGGGCCGAGAACGGTCACGATCCGCGTGAGCGGAGTCACCGTGGCGACGTCGATGGCCTCGAGCCCGGCCGCCCGGGCGCCTTCGATGTCGTGCGCCATGTCGTCACCGACGTACACGGTCTCGCGCGGGGCGACTCGGAGTCGTTGCAGGGCCGCATGGAAGATGCGCCGATCGGGCTTGGCCGCGCCGGCCTCGGCGGGAAGCATGACCACGTCCAGGAGAGGCAGCAACCCGAGTCCGGCGAGAATGGCGCCGAGGCGGTGATCGAAGTTGGAGATGACGCCGGTGTGCAGGCCCATCTCGCGCAGGGCCACCAGCGCCTCGCGGGCCCCGGGGAGCAGGTGCCACGCCGCGGCGTCGGCGAAGTGGGCGAAGAGGCGGTCGAAGCAGCGATCGAGGTTGCCGAGGTCGCCGCCGGCGCCGGCCATGGGCAGCACCGTCGCCACCAGCGTTCGCCACCAGTCGCGCTCGCGCTCCACCCGGCGGCCGGCGTCGCCGGGGAAGACCATGGGGGGCATCTGGCGCAGGCAGTGGCGGAAGGCCGTTGCGACCTTCGCGGCGGAGGTGAGGATGCCAAACTCCGCGGCCAGCCGGGCATAGGTTTCACCCACCGGCTCGGCCGGGCGGAGCAGCGTGCCGGCCACGTCGAAGAGGACGGCGCGAATCGGAGCGGTCGGCGACGACACCCGCCTTTCTTCCCGTGCCATGCCCGAAGGGTCAAGCCCTCCGGCGCGTTCTCGGAGGCGCCGTGGAGTTGATCGGCCGGGGAAATTCGCATACGAGGACGGCCATGAAAACAACAGCCAGCAACAGCCGGGGAATCTCCCTTCTGCTCGTCGCCGCCTTCGCCCTCCTCGTGCCCGTGGGGGCACAGGCGAAGGACCTGACGCTGCACGAGCGCATTTCGGTGACGGGGGGCCCCTCGACCAAGAGCCACGACAGCACCCAGTATTGGACGGCAACCAAGATCGTCAACGACGACCCGCACATTCGCACGATCACCGATGTCGGCGCCAAGACCTTCACCATGGTCAACAAGGACAACAAGACGTACTACGCGCAGACCTTCGACGAGATGCGCCAGCACATGGAAGGCGTCCGCGCCGAGATGAAGAAGCGGATGGAGAGCCTGCCGCCGCAAGCCAAGGCGATGATGAAAGGGATGATGAACGACGAGGGCTCGGTGACGCTGAAGCCGACGGGCAAGAGCGAGAAGATCGCCGGCTATCCGGCCAAGGAGTTCACCATCGAGGGCGGCCACGTCTCCGGCTCGGTGTGGATCAGCGATGCGCTGCAGCCGCCGATGAACGAGAAGCAGGCGGCGGACTTCGCCACGGCGATGGGGTCGCTCGGCGGCCCCGGGGCAAAGCTCTCCGAGGCGCTGGCAAAGGCCAAGGGCGTCGCCCTGCGCACGACCACGACCATCACCATGGGAACGCACAAGATGACCAGCACCCGTGAGGTCACCCAGGTCAGCGACAAGGCCGCGCCGGCCGACGTGCTCGAGGTCCCGACCGGCTTCAGCAAGATGGCGATGCCGGCGCCCGGCGCCGGGGCCGGCCCGCACGGAATGGCACCGCACGGGCACTGACGGCTGGCGCCCGTCGCCCCCTCGAGGACGCCGTCGTCGGTGAACAGCTCCACCAGCTCGTCGAGGCGACCGCGACCGACACAGTTTGCGTAGCGCGCCAGGGTCTCGCGAATCTGCTCGCGCCCGATCAGCTCCCACGGTTCCACGATCTTCCCCCGGCCGGGTTGGAGGTTCCCTGCGGCACCTCCGCCCTCGATTGCAGCCGCCCCCGCGGCGAGGGCTTGACACGGGCGCCAAGTTCTCCGAGAAGAACGGCCCATGAGCAAAGCGATATCCAGTGATCTGGTCGGCATGACGTTCGAGCCCGTTCCCTTCCAGTGGGACGCCAAGGACGTCATGCTCTATGCGGTCGGTGTCGGGGCCAAGCCCGAGGGCGAGCTCGAGTTCGTCTACGAGGGCAAGGGGCCGAAAGTTCTGCCCACGTACGCCGTCATTCCGGGGATGTTCTCCATGGGCGGCCTGGTGTCGAACGTCGACATCAACCTGGCCATGCTGCTGCACGGCGAGCAGTCGATCACGCTGCATCGCGAGATTCCATCGGGCGCCAAGGTCCGCGTCACCGGCCGCGTCAGCGAGGTGTGGGACAAGGGCAAGGCGGCGGTGATCGGCTCGGAAGGGATCGTCGAGGACGACGACGGCCCGCTGTTCACCACCAAGGCCACGCTGTTCATTCGCGGCGCCGGCGGCTTCGGCGGCGAGCGCGGGCCGTCGACCGCGGGCGTGAACGTGGCGCCGGAGCGGGCGCCGGACCACGTGGTGGAGGAGGCGACCCGCCCGGAGCAGGGCGCGATCTATCGGCTCTCCGGCGATCGCAACCCGATTCACATCGACCCCGACTTCGCCAAGATGGCCGGCTTCGACAAGCCCTTCATGCACGGTCTGTGCACCTACGGGATCGTCGGCCGCGCCATCCTGGGCACGCTCTGCGGCGGCGACCCCGCCCGGTTCAAGTCGTTCGAGGCCCGCTTCGCCGACCAGGTCTACTTCGGCGACACGATCGTCACCAAGATGTGGAAGACCGGCGACGGCGAGGCCATCGTGCAGGCCGAGACGCAGAAGGGCAACGTGGTCCTGTCGCAGGCGCGCGCGACCTACCGGCCCTGAGGCTGCTGCCTGCTGCCGCGGAGCATGCAGAAGACAATGGCGAACCGGGAGCCGAGAACCGGGAATGGAGAACCGGGGAACGACAGGCACGCTGTTGACCGGCTCTCCATGCCGAATTCCCTGTTGCCGGTTCTCCATTTTTTTTCCAACCCCGAGTGTCCACCTGAAGCGCTGCTGCAATTGAGCGCTTCCAACTTTGGCGGTGAAACAGGAGGCGTGAATGCGGGCCCGGCAGCGGTGGTGGATTGGCTTGTGCGGGTTGTCCTTGCTGGCGCTGGCGGCGTGCGGCGGCACGATCCCCGGCGGCGGAGGAACCCCGTCGCCTTCGCCGACCGCCGTCGCGACGGCGAGCCCCACGCAGGCGCCGACGCCCACCGCCGTGGTGACCCTGGGCTTCGAGCAGCCGGCGGTGCAGCAGCTCTCGCTGGCGGGGCCGATGCTGGTCAAGCTGCGGCTGCCCGCCGATGCCGTTGCCGGTAGCCTGGCGCTGACGCTCGACGATGCGGCGGTCGCTGTCGGCGCCGGGACCGCCGCGGTCTCGGGCGGAGAAGCGACAGTGACGCTGGCCAACGTGGCCGCCGGCAACCACCGGCTCGCCGCCGAGGTGATGACCGGGCAGGGTATGCAGCAGAGCGACGTGTCGTTCGAAACCGTGGCGCTGAACGATCCCGACGAGTGCGATGTCCTCGACAACGCCGAGTGTCTGCTGCCCTATCCGTCGTCGCGCTTTCTGGTCCCGGCGAACACGCCGACGGGATGGCGGCTGAGCTTCCCGGCCGCCGGCATGCCCAAGCAGGCCGGCGTGCGCCTGTCCCCCGATGCGTACGACGTGCTCGACGGGTTCAGCCCCGGGGTGCAGATCCTGATGAGCTTTCCCGGTGGTGTGGACCCGGTGGCCTCCCATGCCTCGCGGCTGCTGCCGGAGACGCGCACGTACACCTTGCGGTCGCTCGACGCCGACAGCCCGACGGTGCTGGTCGACGCCGACACCGGCGAGCGTATCCTGCACTTCATCGAGCCCGACGCGCGCGCGGCCGGCAACCCGGCGCGGCAGGTGCTGTTCCTGCGCCCGGCGCGCAGTCTGACTCCGGGCCACCGCTACATCGTGGCCGTGCGCCACCTGGTGCACCCCGACGGCACGGCGGTGGAGCCGGAACCGGCGTTTGCCGCTCTGCGCGATCGTCGGCCGACCGACATCGCCGCCCTCCTGGCACGGCGCGACCACTTCGAGGACATCTTCACCCGTCTGGCGCAGGACGGCGTGGCCCGGGACGATCTGCAGCTCGCCTTCGACTTCGTGGTGCAGAGCGACCAGGGTCTCACCGGCCAGATGCTGTCGATGCGCGATCAGGCGTTCGGATGGGTGGCGCAGAACGCCGGCGGCGAGAACCCGACCTTCCACGTCGACGACGTGCAGGAGAACGACTGCTCCCAGCCCGGCACGGTCGTGTGGCGCGTGGTCGACGGCAGCTACGACGTGCCGCTCTATCTCACTTCGGACCCGGTGACCGATCCGGTGACGCCGGGGGTTCTCGAAGTCGACGCCGACGGCAACCCGGTGCAGAACGGGATCACGCAGCCGCCGTTCACGATCGCGATTCCGTGCAGCGCGCTGGGCGACGGCGGCAGCCCCAAGCCGTTCCTCGTCGCCGGGCACGGTCTGTTCGGCGACGGCCGCGGGTTCATCCACGACATCACCAGCAGTCCCGAGATCACCCATTTCGACTACATCGCCGGCGCCACCGACTGGCGCGGGCTCTCCGCCCCCGACATCGCGGGAGACACGACCAGCTTCATCGTCAGCCAGATCGTCTTCAAGCTCGACAATTTTGCCGCGCTGCCGGATCGCTTGCGCCAGGGGCAGCTCAACACCCTGGTGCTGGCGCGGATGCTCGCCGCCGGCGTCTTCAATCGCGACCCGGCCTTCCAGAGCCCCTCCGGCGTCGGCCTGCTGCTCGGCGGGGACCAGCCGGGCTATTACTTCGGCGCCAGCCTGGGCGGGATCATGGGGCTGATGTTCTCGGCGCTGTCGCCCGACATCGTCAACGCCAACGTCGACGTCCCGGCCACCAACTTCTCGTTCCTGCTGCAACGGGCCACGCCCTTCATTCCGTTCGAGCAGGCTCTGCTGCTCTCCGGCATCACCGACCCGATGCAGCAAGCCTTGCTGATCGGGGTGATCAACGAGCTGTGGGTGCGCGGCGAGTCGGCCGGCTACGCCACGCACATCACCAGCGATCCGCTGCCGGGAACCAACGCCAAGCACGTCCTGATGACGATGGCCTGGCTCGACCAGCAGGTGTCGAACCAGGCGACGGAGATCGCCGCGCGCACGCTGGGGTTGCCGAATCTGGTGCCCGGCTCGCTGCGCAGCAACATGCCCCAGATTCCGGACCTGCCCGGGCCGCTGCCGTCGGCGCTGGTGATCTACGACACCGGATCGTTCGATCTCAACAATCCCGCGGAGGCGCCGTTCATCCCGCCGCTGACGAATCAGCAGGCCCAGCCGAACGACTGCGATCCCCATCCCCGGCGCGCGTTCATTCCCGACTCGTTGGAGCAGCTCCTGGCGTTTCTCCAACCGGGAGGCGAGATCACCAACTTCTGCAACGGCCCCTGCGATGCCGGCGACCCGTCCGAGATTCCGAACGGGGCGGCGACGCCGTGCGATCCGCTGGCGCCGTGAGCGGCGCGGCGCGAGGGCGGTGCCGGGTCAGAAGGAGTAGCGCAGGCGGACGAAGCCTTCGTCGTTGCGCTTGTACTGGCCGAGCACCGAGCTGCTGCGGCCGGCGATGAAGAGGTAGCCGACGCGCGCGTCGACGGCGTCGGTCAGCCGATAGGTCAGGCGCGGCAGCAAGACGGTGTAGTCGCTCTCGATGCCGTACATGGCGATCAGCTGCAGCCGCAGGTCGTCGCGCAGGAAGTTCTTGCGCAGGTTGGCGAGCAGCCGGGTGTCGATGTTCTTGACGAGCAGATCGACGTCGTTGTGCAGCACGTCGGTCTGGTTCATCTGCAGCAGCAACAGGTAGCCCGCGACGCTGTAGTCCGCCCCCACGCCCCAGTCGACGGCGTCGTGGGTGACGAACGCGCTGCCGAGATCGATCGGCACCTGCTTGGCCCCGGCCAGGAATGCGGCCAGGCCGTCGCGAATCTGCGGCGCGAGGGTGGCGGGATCGGTGACCAGGGAGCGCAGGTCGCGCACGAAGGGGCGGCCGCTGACGTAGGCGCCCTCGGCGCGCAGGGTGAAGTCGCCCACGGGGTAGGCGACGTCGCCGCCCCAGGAGTCGATGTCGCGGAAGACCGGCTTCAAGATGGTGTCGGCGGTGATGCCGTGCGGAAGCTGGTGCGGATCGGGCGGCGCATAGGCGATGGCGTCGACGCTGAAGGCCGGCTGCGCGTCGAAGCCGTGGTAATAGTAGAGAGCGACGTCGGCCTCGCCGAGGAGGCCGGAGAGCCGCAACGCCCATTCGCTGTTCTCCAGGCGAAGAGCCGGCGTGGACACGTTCTGCGTGCGCAGCGAGAGCGGTACGACGAAGCCCGGGTTGGGGGTTCCGTCCGGCAACGTGACGGTACCCGGGGGAACGACGAACTCGTCCGCCGGCGTCGCCGCGGGGGGGAACCAGCGCTCGCCCGCCGCCGGGAACCGGTAGGGCACGTAGAAGGGCACCCACACCACCGTCATCCGGCTCTCCGGTGGCAGCCAGGAACGCTCCGGCGGATAGTACGACGCCTGCACGGCGGGGATGCCGATCTTGCGCTCCTCCTCTTCCTGCAGGAACGGATCGACGTAGCGCTCGGGATTGAGGAGATCGTTGGGCTGGAAGCGATCGAGCTTGCCCCAGGCGAACTTCTGCTTGCCGACCTGCAGATCGAGATAGCGAAAGCGTGCATCGAGGTGGGCCTCCTCGACCTCGACGGACGGGGAGACGTCCTGAAACACGTCCTTCAGATTGAACGTGCCCGACTTCGTCGCCTTGAACGTCGGCCCGCCGTTGAGGCCGAGGACGGTGGCGTCGAAGGCGAGCCAGTGGGTCAGCTCGGCGGTGGTCCGCAGGCGCAGGAGCTGCTGCGTGCGATCGTGGGTGGTGGAGGAGTTCTCCTCGAAGACCTCGCGCACCTCCGCCTCCCCGTCGAGATCGATGCGGTGGCCGCCGATGGTGGTGGACAGGGCGCGCGCGGGCGGCGGGGTCAGGGACCAGGCGGACGCGATCACGAGCGACGCCAGGATCGCGACGGGTGCCCGCCAGCCAGCTCGATTCCCTCCCATCATCGCTCCCCTCCTGCGCCGCGTGCAGAGACCGCCTCGACACTCGGTCCTAAGACTTCTAGCGTGCCCGGGCCCTTGGCCGCAAATTCCCGGTGGCTGGGCTCCCGGGGGGCCTGGGCGGCAGTGGACAAGCGGCCGGCGACGGAGCAAGAAGGGGGCAACAGCCCTTTCGAGGAGGAGCAGGCCGTGAACGCGGACGCGATCCACAACGCCCTGGACAACGACATTCGCCTGGTGCACGAGCGCTTCCTGGTGGCCATGGAGCAGCGCCTGCCGGCCATGCAGCTGGACACCAAGGAGCGCTACTTCGTTGCGCTCTCCTCGCTGGTCGGCAAGCTGGAGGCCGCGGAGAAGTCCTTGCGCGACGTCTTGCAGGAGATGATGGCCGAGGTTGCGAGCTACATCTTCCAGGAGATGGGCGGCCGCTGAGCCGTTTGACGGCCGGCGGCTACCTTCACTACAGTCCCGCGAACGTCAGCAGGGGAGGGGGCATGATCACCGTACCGGCGATGCGACTGCACCAGTTTGGTGTCGAGTTCTACCAGGCCATCTTGGGCGTGAGCGATGTGCAGAAGCTCGTGCGGTTCGAGGTGCTCAGCTACAGCGGCGGCCAGCGCACGGCGGGCAAGCGACCGCTCAAGGCCGGTCGCGCCGGCAAGATCAACTGGAACGTGCTGGAGCAGAAGATCGCCCACAGCGAGGAGGCCTACCAGCGTCCGCTGATCCAGAAGAAGATCGCCGAGCTGATGGACTACTACGTCCAGTGCTCCGAGGCGGGGAATCTGCCGGCGGTGCCGGGCGCGGTGTTGCTGACCGCCGACCGCCGGCTCGACTTCGTGCCCATCAGCTCGCACCGCATTCTCGGTGTCCTGCAGCTGCCGCCCGAGGCCGGAGCGCTACGCGCGCTCGACGGCCAGCATCGGCTGCTGGCGATTCACCAGCTCGCCGAGCAGCGGCCGCTGGAGAACGTGCAGGTGCCGGCGGTGATCTTCGATCGGCTGACGCCGGACCAGGTGGTGGAGCTGTTCGTCACCATCAACGCCAAGCACACCAAGCTCAACCCCTCGCACCTGATCAGCCTCGCCGGTCGCCGCCTGTACCCGGACAAGGCGCTGGCCGCCAGCCACGACATCATTCGCGCCCTGGCCGAGAACAAGGACTCGCCGTTGCACGGCGAGATCAAGCTGTTCGGCGTCGGCCGCGGCCGCGTCGCCCAGGCGCCGCTGGCCGAGGAGCTGCGCGGCGTGTTCACCGCCCTCGACGCGCTCGGCGGGCGGCAGGCGGACGTGTTCCGCGAGAACTCCACCCGTTTCTTTCTCAACTACTTCAAGCAGATCGCGCGCGTGTTCGACAAGGCGTGGAACGGCAAACGATACAGCATCAAGACCGCGACGGCGCTGCGCGCCTTCCTGCGCCTGGTCCCCGACGTGCTCTCCGCCATCCGCCAGGCGGGTGACGATCCCTACGAGGCCGCCGCCATCCACCGCGCCCTCGCCGGGTGGGCCAGCTACATCGGCGACGCCCGTTTCGAGACCGAAGGCGAGTGGCGCCTCAAGCTGGCCGGCGGCACGCGCGGCAGCGTCGACGTCCTCACCCGCGAGCTGCGCTCGGCGCTGAGCATGGGCTAGCCTCGGCGCCGCCGCCGATCCGTCTCGGGCCGATCACGATCCGGCCTTCCTGGGCGTACTCGGGACCCACTTGCGGGCCCCTGACGTACTCATGGTGCCCACACGGGCGGGAGCGGAGGATCACCCGATCGGGTAAGCCGAGCTCGCTGCAGTTCGCCTCCTTGCGCGCTGCGTGCTGTCCGCCGTCGTCCTCGACGGCGAATTGCATCCACACGATTTGGCGAAATAGAAACCGTTGCCGAGTTGGCTAACGATAAGATCAGTGCCATGGTGTGGCGTTCCTCAGCGTGTCCCGTTGACTGCGCGATGAGCCTGGCCGGTTGGGCGAAGAACGGTTTCGGTGCTGTCCAGTTGGACGAGGGTGGCAACGGAGTCGCGGAGGGGCGGGCGGGCCGCGTGGCCCATCGAAGCAGGGTATGAGGATATTGGGTCGGACCTCGTTCGTTGTCGTGACAGTCGGTGTCCTGGCTGTATGCGGCGAACTGCTCTTGCCGGCGGCGAGTTCCGGCCAAGCCGGCCATGTGTTGCCGGAGCAGGCCGACCACGTGTTCCCGGAGGTGGTTTACGAGGTCCGTCATGACACGTCCCCGCCGCTGAGAACCCTACCGCCACTGCCGGTGCAGGCGGCGGCAACGAGAGTAATTCCGCTCCTGCGGCCGCACGCGCCTCCGGTGGGCCCGGCGCAGCCGGATACGGCTCTGCAGACGGTCGCCGGACCATTGGTCGGCACCATCGCGGGTCTGGGCTTCGATGGAGTCGGCAAGGGCTTCGTCGGGCCTCAAGGAACCTTCTCGGTGAACTTCGCCCCGCCGGACACCAATCTGGCCGTCGGAGCAACGCAGGTCGTCGAGTGGGTGAACGCGTCCTTTGCGGTCTTCGACAAGAGCACGGGGGCGCCCGTGTACGGACCGGTTGCCGGGAAAACACTTTGGAGCGGGTTCGGCGGCGGTTGCCAGAACAACAACGACGGCGACCCCATCGTGCAGTACGACAAGGCGGCCGGTCGCTGGGTGATGACGCAGTTCTCGGTGAGCACCACGCCCTATCTGCAGTGCATCGCCGTGTCGACGACGTCGGACGCCACGGGTGCGTACAATCGCTACGCAATTCAGATGGCGAACTTTCCGGACTACCCCAAGCTGGGGGTGTGGCCGGACGCGTACTACATGTCGTTCAACATGTTCCAGGGGAATTCCTTCGCCGGCGCCATGGCTTGCGCGTTGGACCGCAACGCGATGCTGAACGGCGCTGCGGCCACCGCCGTGTGTTTCCAGCTATCGGCAGCGTTCGACAGTCTCTTGCCCGCGGACCTCGACGGCTCCACGCCGCCGCCGACCGGGGCGCCGGACTACTTGCTGCGTATCGATACCGACTCCCTCGATCTTTGGCGGTTCCACGTGGACTTCGACACGCCGGCCAACTCCACGCTGAGCGGACCCACGAACATACCGGTGGCGGCCTTCAGCCAGGCGTGTAACGGCGGCACGTGCGTTCCGCAGACAGGGACCACGCAGAAACTCGACTCGCTCGGTGATCGTCTCATGTATCGCCTGGCGTACCGCAACTTCGGCGATCATCAGTCGCTGGTGGCCACGCACTCCGTCGGCACGCCGTCGGGAATTCGATGGTACGAGCTGCGCGACCCCGGCGGCGCACCGTTCGTGTATCAGCAAGGCACGTTCGCGCCGGACGCTCGCTATCGCTGGATGGGCAGCATCGCCATGGACCGTGCCGGCGACATCGCCGTCGGCTACAGCGTGTCTGATAGCAGCATTCACCCTGCGATTCGCTACACCGGGCGCCTGCCCACGGATCCGCTGGGAATCCTGCAAGCGGAGACCAGCGTCATCGAAGGCACCGGCTCGCAGACGCACAGGCTCAGTCGGTGGGGCGACTACACGGCGATGAGCGTCGATCCGGTCGACGATTGCACGTTCTGGTATGCGAACGAGTACCTAAAAGGCGATGGGACCTTCAACTGGAGCACGCGGATCGCTTCGTTCAAGTTCCCGTCATGCATGCCGCTGGCGACGCCCACGCCCAGCGCGACGCCGACACCGAGCGCCACGCCCATGCCGTTCTCGCCGACGCCAACGCCGACGAGTACTCCGACAGACACGCCGACGGGCACCCCGACCCAGACGCTCACGCCGAGTAGCACGGGAACGATGACGCCGACGGCGACGCCCAGTGAGACGTCGACACAGACCGCAACTCCGACTGTGACCGCCACGGCGACATCGACCGCAACCGCAACGCACACTCCGACGCATACGCCGACGACGACGGCGACACCGACGAGCACGCCCACCGACACGCCGACAGTGACGCAGACGCCGACGAGCACGCCGACGGACACGGCCACAGTGACGGCAACCGTGACGCAGACGGCGACGCCCAGTGAGACGCCGACACGGACCGCAACTCCGAGCGTGACCGCCACGGCGACATCGACCGCAACCGCAACGCACACTCCGACGCATACG
>CAZYMF010000034.1:0-32469 GCA_964648215.1 uncultured Binatia bacterium (SeqCode)
CTCGGGGGCAAAGCTGCCGTCGCCCTGGTTGAGCAGGAACGAGAGCGACGGGCCATCTTGCCCGGCCTCGTTGGCCGTCACCAGATCGACGCCGTTCTCCATGTCGACGTCGGTCGCCACGACGCCGACGGGCGCGCCATCGACTTGATAGGTCCCGGGCTGACCGAGCAGCGGGGCGGACCACGCCGACGACGCCAGGAAGCACCAGAGGGTAACGGCGACGGCCACTATAAAACGCAGGGGTAGCACGAGCCGCAAGGGGCGGGAGACGAAGTTGATCCGCATGGTCCAACAGCAATGGGTCTCAAAGCACTACACTAGGCGTTTGCGGTTTTTCAAACGAAATTTGTGTCCCCCCCGGAATCGGGGCTCTTCCGGTTCCTGCCGCGGCTGTGCAATAGCCCTGGTCAACATGCCCGAACTGCCCGACGTTACGGCCTACATCGAGGCGCTACGGCCCCGGATCCTGGGTTGGCCGCTACAGCGGGTGCGGCTGGCCAGCCCGTTCGTGGTCCGTACCGCCGAGCCGCCCCTCTCGCACGCTGTGGCCAAGACCGTGCGCGACATCCGCCGCCTGGGAAAACGCATCGTGCTGTGTCTGGACGACGATCTCTTCCTGGTCGTCCACCTGATGATCGCCGGCCGCTTTCGCTGGCAACGCCTGGGCGCCAAACCGCCGGGAAAGATCGGCCTGGCCGCCTTCGATTTTTCCACCGGCACTCTGCTGCTGACGGAGGCCAGCCCCAGGAAACGGGCATCCATCCACCTCGTTCACGGCGCGACCGCGCTCGCGGACCTCGATCCGGGCGGAATCGAGGTCCTCGACGCCGGCGAAGCGGAGTTCCGCGCCGCGCTCTTGCGCGAGAATCACACGCTCAAACGCGCTCTCACCGACCCTCATCTCTTCAGCGGGATCGGCAACGCCTACTCCGACGAGATCCTGCACGCCGCCCGGCTCTCGCCGGTGAAGCAGACGCACAGGCTGGCCGACGCCGAGATCCGTCGCCTCCACGCGGCCACCCAAGCCACGCTGGGCCGCTGGATCGAGGTCTTGCGGGAACAGTTCCGTGGACACTTCCCCGGCGCCGGCGAAATCACCGCATTTCGCGACGGTTTCGCCGTCCACGGACGCTATCGCCAGCCCTGTCCCGACTGCGGTCGCCCGGTCCAGCGCATCTCCTACGCCGAGAACGAGACGAACTACTGCGCTACCTGCCAGACCGAGGGCCGGCTGCTCGCCGATCGCTCGCTGTCGCGCCTGTTGAAGGATGACTGGCCGCGCTCCCTCGACGAGCTCGAGCTGCGGGTCCAGGAGAAAGGGGCCCGCACTGCCGGCCGGGCGCCGGCCCGATCCGGAAAATCGGCCCGGCGGCACGAGCCACCTCGCACATCCCCCCGGCGGCGGTCCTGAAGCGAGCGATAGTGCTTGATCGCCAACGAATTCGGTGTCAAGAAGCCCGCACGATGAACGGGCCAGGTTGCGGCAACGGCGCCGGCCGCATCGCCCCCAGCATCCTGTGGGCGTGCCGCCGACTGTGGCCGACGTTGCTTCTGCTCGCGGCCGCGTGCGCCGGCGGCGGTGGCGGCAACGGCTCCGGCGCGGCGGCGGCCGACTTCACCGCGCCGGCAGAGTGCGGTAGCTGCCACCCGCGCCAGTATCGGGAGTGGCAAGGCGCGATGATGGCGTACGCCACCATCAGCCCGGTGTTCAACGCCCTCGAGGCCGCGGGAAACAGGCTCACCGAGGGAGCCTTCGCCGCCGACGGCGGCCATCCCCTCTTCTGCCAGCGCTGCCATACGCCGATCGGGGTCGCGCGCGACGAGTTTCCCGCCTACGCGGCCATGGACGGTCGGCCCTCGCGCGACTTCGCCGGTGATGTCGCCGCACACGGCCTGTCGTGCGATTTCTGCCATCAGGTCGCGCACGCCGATATGGCCGCAAGCCTTCTCGGCGACGGCATCGCCAACGCCGCCTTCGTCCTGACGCCGGGCTTTCTCAAGTACGGCCCGTTCTCCCAGCCGGTGGCGACCTCGACGCACGACTCCAGCCCGAGTGACTTTGTGCGCAGCGCGGAGTTCTGCGGCACCTGCCACGACGTCCGCCTGCCGGGCACCGACGCCGCCACGGGCGAGCCGTTCCTGCGTTTGGAGAACGCCTTCACCGAGTGGCAGCAGGGACCGTACGCCAGCGCCGACAACCCCTACGGCCGGGTGGTCACCTGCCAGGACTGTCACATGTCGGCGTATCCCTACCAGCCGCCCGGCACCTACTTCGAGGACCAGACCGCGGCGCTCGCCGACGCGCCGCTGCGTGAGGTGTCGACCCACTACTTCACCGGCGTCGACGTCGCCCTGGTCGATTTCCCCGGTCAGTCCGGCAGCGAGCTCGACAGCCACTCTCTGCCCGCCGCGCAAGCGCAGCGCCGGGCCGATCTGCTGCGCGCGGCGTGCACGTTGGAACTCGACGCTCCGGACACCGTGCAGCCGGGGGATATCCTGCCGATCACCATCGCCGTCACCAACGTCGGCGCCGGCCATCACGTGCCGACGGGCTTCTCCCAGGAAAGACAGATGTGGATCGAGCTGGTGGTCAGCGACGCCACCGGCGCGCTCATCTATCAGTCGGGTGACCTGCTCGACCAGCCGCATCCCGAGACCGGCGAGAATACTGCGGACGGGAGCTTGGACGACGAGGACCTGCAGAACCTGATTGGCTCCATCGACCCGGTCACCCTCGAGGCCGACATCGTCCCCGGACCCGATGCCGACCAGCGTCCCGCCGTCAACCTCGGGCTGGCCAACTTCGGCAACGAGTTCAAGCGCATGACCCCCGACGGCACCCACGAGGTGCTGATTCCGTTTCTCGCCAACCACATGGACAACTCGCATTCGATTCCGCCGTTGCAGACCGCGCGGGTCCCCTACGACGTGCCGCTTCCGGCGACCGTCCAGAGCCCCTTGCACATCTCGGCACGGCTGCGCTTCCGCGCCTTCCCCCCTCGCTTCCTGCGCACCCTGGCGCAGGCGCGGCCCGATCTGGTCGACGAGGAGCTCGTCGACCGCAACCGCATCGTCGACATGGCAGAGGCCGAGCGCGACACCAACGTGGCCCCGCCCCGACCGTGACTGCCTCACCTCCCCTTGCGAGCGCGGCCACGCGTCCCGTGGTCGGCCGCGCGCTCCTCGTGCTCGGCGCGTTTCTGCTGCTCGGCGTGACGCCAGCCACGGCGGCCAACCCGGCGCCCTTCGCGCGCACCGAGCGCCACGCGCCGTGCGCCGACTACAATCCGCTGCGCAATCCCTATTTCGGCGACCTGCACGTCCACACCGCGTTCTCGCTCGACGCCAGCACCCAGGGAACACGCAACACCCCCCGCGACGCCTATCGCTTCGCGCGCGGTGCGCGCCTGGGCATCCAGCCGTACGACGCGGCGGGCCACGCCTTGCGCCACCTCCAACTCGACCGCCCGCTCGACTTCACCGCCGTCACCGACCACGCGGAGCTGTTCGGCGAGCTCACGATTTGTCAGAGCCCCGACCTGCCCGGCTACGACTCGCCCATCTGCATCATCTACCGCCGCTGGCCGCGGCTCGCCTTCTACATGATGAACAGCCGGGCCACCAACGGCACGGCGCCGACTCGCTACAACCTCTGCGGCGACGACGCGGAGGACTGCCGCGCCGCCGCGCTCACACCGTGGCGCGCGATCCAGGACGCCGCCGAGGAAGCGTACGATCGCTCCTCGGCCTGCACCTTCACCACCTTCGTCGGCTACGAGTGGACGGGCGGACCGGGGACCAACAACATTCACCGCAACATTCTGTTCCGCAACGACAAGGTTCCAGAGCTGCCCATCACCTACTTCGAGACGCCGACGCCGGAGGGGCTGTGGCGGCGCCTTACCCGCGAGTGCCTCGAAGGGATTCCCGGGTGCGACGTGCTCACCATCCCGCACAACTCCAACATCAGCGGCGGTCTCATGTTCCAGACCGTGCGTCCCGACGGCGACCCGATCACCGCCGAGGACGCGTTGACGCGGGCGGCCTTCGAACCCCTGGTCGAGATCATGCAGCACAAGGGCGACTCGGAGTGCCGCCTCGGCGCCGAGACGGCGGACGAGCTGTGCGGCTTCGAGAAGCTGCCCTATGACAATTTCATGGGTCACTACGTCCGCTGGGCGCGCAAACAGCCCCAGCCGATGAACTTCCTGCGCAACGTGCTCGCCGAAGGGCTGGTCCAGGACCAGAAGCTCGGCGCCAACCCGTTCAAGTTCGGCTTCGTCGCCAGCACCGACACGCACCTCGGCGCCGCCGGCGCCGTCGACGAGGCGCATCATCCCGGCCACGGCGGGGCCGGCGCACCCGCCGCCATCGAGCTACCCAAGGGTCTGCCCGACGACATCGAGTTCAACCCCGGCGGGCTCGCGGTCCTGTGGGCGGAGGAGAACTCGCGCGACGCGCTCTTCGCCGCCATGCGCCGCCGCGAGGCCTACGGGACGAGCGGACCGCGCCTGGTCGTACGCTTCTTCGGTGGTTGGGACCTGCCACGCAATCTCTGCGACAGCCGCTCGTTCGTCGCCACCGGCTACGCCCGCGGCGTCCCCATGGGGAGCGATCTGCCCCCGCCTACGACCGCTGGCCCGCCGGCCTTTGCCGTGTGGGCGCTACGCGATCCCGGCACCCCGGGCAAGCCCGGAACGCCGCTGCAGCGGGTGCAGATCATCAAGGGTTGGCTCGCGGACGGACAGCCGCGCGAGAAGGTGTACGAGATCGCCGGCAATTCCCGCAACGGCGCCAGCGTCGATCTGGCCACGTGCAAACCCGAAGGTGGCGGCTTCGACAGTCTCTGCACGGTGTGGTCCGATCCCGACTTCCGCCCCTCGCAGCGCGCCTTCTACTACGCACGCGTCGTCGAGAATCCCACCTGCCGCTGGAGCACCTACGTCTGCAATCGACACGGCGTCGACTGCAACGACCCGAGCACGGTGACCGAAGGCCTGGCGTCGTGCTGCGACACGCACTACCCGAAGACCATCCAGGAACGCGCGTGGACCTCTCCCATCTGGTACACGCCGGCGACCGACGCGAGCGGCGACGCGCCATGAGGCGAGACCGTTCCGCGCTTCACCTGTTGGCCTTCGTGATCATCGGCACGGGCCTGTTTCTTGCCGAGCGGGTGGCCCGCCCCCGCGCCGCGGCACCCTCCTCCCCGTCGCGAGCCGTCATCCGGATCGCCCGTGCCACCGTCGCTGGCCTGCGGCACGACTGGGCGCTGCAAACGGGACGGCTGCCGACCCAGAGCGAGCTGGCGCTGTTGATCGAGCAGGCGGCCGACGACGAAATGCTCTACCGCGAGGCGCTGCGGCTGGGTCTCGACCGCCACGACAGCGTCGTGCGGCGACGCCTGGTGCAGAACATGCGTTTCGTCTCCGCGGATCCGCGCACCGGCGCCACGAGTCTCTATCGCGACGCCCTCGCCCTCGGCATGGACCGCAGCGATCTGGTGGTCCGCCGCCGCCTGATCGAGCGCCTCCTGCTGCTCGTCGGAGCCGAAGCCTATGCCCGTCCTCCATCGGCGGCCGAGCTACAGGCCTACTTCGCCCAACATCGCGACCAGTTCCTCCAACCGGCGCGGGTCAAGCTGTCGCAGATCTTCCTCAGCCGCCAGCGCCGCGGCGCCCGGCTCGCCGCCGACGCCGGGCGGCTGCTGCGTCGGATCGCCGCCGCCGCGCCGTCGGCCGCTACCGGTCTCGGCGATCCGCTCCCCTTGCCGCGGGATCTCCCCTTGGAATCGCAACCGCAGCTGGGCAAGCTCTTCGGTCCGGACTTTGCCGCTGCGGCCATGGCGGCGGCGCCGGGACGCTGGTCGGGCCCGGTCCCTTCCAGCTACGGGCTGCATCTGATCTTCGTGCACGAACGGGTCGCCCCACGTCCGCTCACTCTGCCGGACGTGCGCGACCGCGTGCGCGACGCGCTCCTGGCCGAACGCGCCGAAGAGCGCCGGGCCGCATTTCGGCAGCGCCTGCGCCAACGGTACGAGGTGCGAGTGGAGCCGTCGCCATGAGCGCGCCGCGGCTATGCCACGCCCTGCCCGCGCTCGTTCTCGCTGTCGCCGTCGCCGGCGTCGCTCGGGCTCACCCGCTGGCGCCGTACCTGCTCGAGCTCCGCGAGCTCGGCAACGGCCGCGTCGCCGCCCGCTGGAAGGCGCCGCTGCTACAACCCACCGGCAGCGACGTCCGGCCAAAGCTGCCCTCGCGCTGCCGAGAGGACGAGCCGGCACGGGCGCACCGCGACAGCGACAGCGTCAGCTACGAGTGGGCGGCGCAATGCGGCGGCGGGATCGTCGGCGGTACGCTCGGGGCGACGGGTCTGCGGGACAGCAAGAGCAACGTGCTGGTCCGCGTCGTTCTCGGCAACGGCCGGGTCGTGCGCGGCCTGCTCGACGAGTGGCAACCGACGTTGGCGATTCCGGCGGAACAGCGCCCGCTGGCCGTGCTGCTCGACTACCTCTCCCTCGGCGTGACACATCTGCTCACCGGGCTCGACCATCTGCTCTTCGTCTTCGGCCTCGTCCTGCTGGTTCCGCACCGCAAGCGCCTGCTCGGCACGATCACCTCGTTCACGGCCGGGCACAGCGTCACTCTGTCCCTTGCCGCGCTGGGCTTCGTCCGCGTCTCTCCGGCCGCCGTGGAGCTCGGCATCGCCATCACCATTCTCGTGCTCGCCGTCGAGCTCACCCGCTCGGAGCCGGCGGGCGCCTCTGCCCTGCGGCGCCGGCCGTGGTTGATGGCCTTCGCCTTCGGGTTGCTTCACGGTCTCGGCTTCGCCGGGGCGCTGGCGCAGGTCGGCCTGCCGGCGACCGACATTCCGCTGGCCTTGTTCGCCTTCAACGGCGGTCTCGAGCTGGCGCAGATCGCCTTCGTGGCGGCGGTCCTGCTGCTCATGGCGGCCACGCGCCACCTCGCGGCGCGCGCCCCGGCGTGGGCGGCGCTCGCGCCCGCGTACGTCATCGGCTCGCTGGCGGTGCTCTGGTGCTGCGAGCGCGCCGCGGTGCTCTTCTGAGCGGGGAGCCGATGTCGGCAAGAGCGGCCAAGTGGACCTTGTGGGTGACGCTGCTGTTCACCCTTCCCGCCCCCTACTTCATGATCGAGGTGGGCCGGGTACCGCCCATCCGGCTCTTCCTGTTCGCGCTGCTGACGACGGCGGCCGCCGTCAGCGAGCCGGGCTTCGACACCCGCTTCGTCGCCGGCCTCCTGGTACCGCAGGCGTTGCTCTACGGGGCGCTCTGTTACGGCCTGGCCCGCCTCGTCGCGGGGCAGATCGAGCGCCGACTCTCGGGGCGGCTCCGCACCTACGCGCTGGCGGCCGTCATCGCGCTGCTCGTTGCCGGCTCCTTCTTTCCCATCTTCCGCACGCCCTTCTCGCACAGCGCTCGGCAGACCAACCTGCTCGGAATCTTCGATTAGGCGACCCCCGCCAACCATCGACTATCAACTATCGACTATCGACTATCGACCGCCTCTCACCTCGCGTCGCGCGCCAGGCGGATGCCGCTGAACTGCCAGCGCGCGTCGGGCGGGAAGAAGTTCCTGTACGTGGCCCGGATGTGGGAGTGCGGCGTGGCGCAGGAGCCGCCCCGCAGCACCAGTTGGTTGCACATGAACTTGCCGTTGTACTCTCCCAGCGCTCCATCGGGGGGGCGATAGCCCGGGTACGGCGCGTACGGGCTCTGGGTCCACTCCCAGACGTCGCCGAACAGCTGCGCCGGTTCCGGCGACGATGGCGCCGGCATCGGGTGCAGCATCTCGCCCTCGGCGAGGTTGCCGGCGACCGGCATCTCCGCGGCGGCCACCTCCCACTCCGCCTCGGTCGGCAGCCGGGCGCCGGCCCAGCGGGCGAATGCGTCGGCCTCGTAGTAGCTCACGTGGCACACCGGCTCGTCCGCCCGCAGCGGCTGCAGGCCACCGAGCGTCATCGTCATCCACTGTTCTTCCTGCCGTTCCCAGTACAGGGGGGCGCGCCACACACGCGCCCGCACCGCGCTCCAGGCATCGGAGAGCCAGAGCTCCGGCCGCTCGTAGCCGCCGTCGCCGATGAACTGGAGAAACTCCTCATTGGTCACCGCGCGGGCGGCCAGGTCGAACGGCTCGACGACCACCCGGTGGCGGGGCCCTTCGTTGTCGAAGGCGAAGCCCCGCCCATCGTGACCGATCGAGCGGATCGCTCCCGGGTACGAGCACCAGGCGAGCGCGCTCACCTCGCCGCCGGCCTCCGGCGCCCGCTCGCGGTAGGCCGGGTGCAACGGGTTGCACGACAGCAGATGCTTGATGTCGGTGAGGATCAGCTCCTGATGCTGCTGCTCGTGCTGTAGGCCAAGCTCGACGAGGGCGGCGATCCCGCCGTCCTCGTCGGCTCCACGGGCGAGCAACTCCGGGAGGTACCGGTCGACGTGGCGGCGATAGGCGAGCACCTCCTCCAGGGTCGGCCGCGACAGCAGGCCTCGTTGCGGGCGCGGATGCTGCTTGCCGACCGTTTGGTAGTAGGAGTTGAACAGAACCCGGAACGCGGGGTGAAACACCCGATACTGCGGCTGCCAGCGCTCGAGGACGAACGTCTCGAAGAACCAACTGGTATGCGCCAGGTGCCACTTGGCGGGGCTGGCATCGTCCATCGACTGCACCTGACAGTCCTCCGCGGAGAGAGGCTGGCAGAGCCTTTCCGTCGTCTCGCGGACGCGCCCGTAGCGCTCCGCCAGGCTGGCATCGCCGTCGTTTCGCACCGGTTGGGATGCTCTCATGATCCTCCTGTCTCGCGCGCCAACAGCAAAGCACGATACGCCCGTGGGCACCAGAACCACGGCCGCCCCCACGTTCCCGGCTCTCCGTCGCACCCTTGGCTGCGGACGGATACGGGGCGACCGCGACGTCTCAGCGGCTGAGCACCAGGATCGCCATGTCGGCGTTCAGGTTCGGATCCTCGGTGATCTCCCGGTCGTTCTCGCTGTCGAGGTAGATCTGACGATGAATGTGGATGCCCTTGTCGCGGCAGAAGTCCTCGACGTCGGCGATCGACGGGAAGCGTCGATTGGGCGTGTTGTACCACTCGTAACGATACGGCCCACCGGCCTTGGGCGAGCGCCCCTGGTCGGACAGCATGTGGCGCAGCCTGCGGTGGGCGAAGTTGGGGAAACCGACGATGCCGCGCCGGCCGACGCGGAGCATCTCGTCGATCACCAGCTCGGTGTCGATGACCGCCTGCAGTGTTTGCGACAGCACCACGACGTCGAACTGCCCGTCGACGAACGAGGTCAGCCCCTGGTTGAGATCGCTCTGCACGACGTCGAGCCCGCGCTCGATGCAAGCCACGATCGCCCCCTCGTCGAGCTCGACGCCGACGAGCCTGGCGTGGCCGCGCTCCCGCAGCAGCGACAGCAGGATGCCGCCGCCGCAGCCGAGGTCGAGCACGCTCGCCCCCGGCGGGATGAGACCGAGAATCATGTCGTAGTCGAAACGGTGGGCGTGGAACAGGCTGGTGGGCTCGACCGCGGCGCCGGCCGCCTCCGCCGTCAGGCCGGGTCGCCGGGCGGCGCCGTCGAGATTGGCGAGGAAGGCTTCGATCAGGCAGCCGTAGATCGACAGCTTCTCCTCCAGGAGAAAGGCGTCGTGGCCGCAGGAGCTGTCGACGTTGCAGTAGCTGACCGGCTTGTCGTTGGCGATCAGCGCCTCGACGATCTGCCGGCTCTGGAACGGCGGGAACAGCCAGTCGCTGGTGAAGCTCACCACCAGCCAGCGGCACAGGCTCGGCGCCAGCGACGCTCGCAGCTCTTCCACCGTCGCGCCGAGATCGAACAGGTCCATGGCCATCGACAGCGTCACGTAGCTGTTGGCGTCGAAGCGGTCGACGAACTTGTGCCCCTGGTACGCCAGATAGGAGCCGACCGAGAACTTCTTCTCGAACTCGGTGGCGACGTCCCGCGGGTTGAGTCGACTGGGATCGAACTTCGCGGTCATCGACTCGCGCGACAGGTAGGTGATGTGCGCCAGCATCCGCGCCAGCGCCAGGCCGGTGGCCGGCCCCGGGCCCTGATCGTAGTAGTCGCCGCCCTGGTAGTCCGGGTCGTGCAGGATCGCGTTGCGCCCGACCACGTCGAAAGCCAGCGCCTGGCTCGTCAGGCGATGCGCCGTGGCCAGAGCGACGCAGCCGCGCACGCGCTGCGGGTGACCGGCCGCCCACCTGAGCGCCTGCTGCCCGCCGAGCGAGCCGCCCACCACCGCGCGCAAGCGCTCGATGCCGAGATGATCGATCAAGCGCCGCTGCGCCATCACCATGTCGGCCACGGTGATGGTGGGGAAGGACGGCCCGTACGGCTTGCCCGAGCGCGGGTCGATGCTGTTGGGCCCGGTGGTGCCGCGGCAGCCGCCGAGGATGTTGGGACAGATGACGAAGTAGCGCTCGGTGTCGATCGAGCGCCCCGGGCCGACCAGCAGCTCCCACCAGCCGGGGCTGTCGCCCTCGTCGTGGCGGGCGACGTGCGAGTCGCCGCTGATCGCGTGGCACACCAGCACGGCGTTGGCGCGCCCCGCGTCGAGTTGTCCGTAGGTCTCGTAGGCCACCGTCACCGACGGCAGCTCGCCGCCGAGCTCGAGCCGCAGCGGCTCGTCGAAGCGCACCTCGCGCACGTGCCGCAGCGGCGCGCCGCTACGGGCGCTGTCGCTGCTCTCGAACGGATTGCCGGGCGCACCCACGATGGCCGGACCTGGTGACGCCGCGCCGCCGGACGGCTTATCCCTGCGACTCCTGCAGCGCCTGATCGATGTCGGCGATGATGTCCTGCACGTCTTCGATGCCGATCGACAGCCGCACGTACTCGGGGCTGACCCCGGTCTCGCGCTGCTCCTCTTCGGTCAGCTGCGAGTGCGTGGTCGAGGCCGGATGGATCACCAGCGTCTTGGCATCGCCGATGTTGGCCAGGTGACTGCACAGCTTGACGCTGTTGATGAAGCGGATGCCGGCCTCGCGCCCGCCGCGGATGCCGAAGCCGACAATGGCGCCGTTGCCCCGGGTCAGGTACTTCTGCGCCATCGCGTGGTCGGGATGGCTCGGCAGCCCGGGATAGTTGACCCACTCGACGGCCGGGTGCTGCTGCAGGAACTCGGCAACCATCTCCGTGTTGCGGCAGTGGCGCTCCATGCGCAGGTGCAGCGTCTCGAGACCGAGCAGGAAGAGGAAGGCGGCGAACGGGCTCATGGTGCCGCCGGTGTCGCGCAGCCAGTGGGTGCGAATGTGGAGGATGTAGGCGATGTTGCCGACCGGGCGCAGCGCCTCCTCGAACACCACGCCGTGGTAGGCCGCGTCGGGGGCGCAGAACTCGGGCCACTTCTGCGGCGTCTTGGCCCACGGGAACTTGCCGCTGTCGACGATGACGCCGCCGATGTGCACTCCGTGACCGCCGATGAACTTGGTGGTCGAGTAGATGACGATATCGACGCCGTGGTCGATCGGACACAGCAGCATCGGCGTCATCACCGTGTTGTCGCACAGCACCGGCAGATCGTGCTGGTGGGCGGCATCGGCGATCTTGCGGAAATCGGGCACGTCGTTCTTGGGATTGCCGAGGCTCTCGAAGTAGACGCAGCGGGTGTTGGCGTCGACCAGCTCGTGGATCTTCTCGGGATGGTGCGGATCGAAGAAGCGCACCTCGATGCCGAGCTTGGCCAGCGTCTGCGAGAACAGCGTCCAGGTGCCGCCGTAGAGGCTGGTGGCGGAGATGAAGTTCTGCCCGCTGTGGCAGATGGTGAGCAGGGCGGCGGTGATGGCCGCCTGCCCCGAGGCGAAGGCGAGCCCCGCGGCGCCGCCGTCGAGCGCGGCCAGGCGTTTCTCCAGCACGTCGCAGGTCGGATTCATCAGCCGCGAGTAGATGTTGCCGAACTCGCGCAGGGCGAACAGGTTGGCGGCGTGATCGGTGTCGTTGAAGAGATACGAGGTGGTGGCGTAGATCGGCACCGCCCGCGCATTGGTGACCGTGTCCTTCTCCTGCCCCGCGTGCAACGCCAGCGTTCCCAGTCCCGGACCCTTCGCTTCTCCCGCGCTCATTGGCTTCATCCCCTTCCTGCGGTCCCGGCAATCTGCCCGACGGACCGGCACTCAAAAGACCTGAATAGCGAATTCCGGCGGTTGGGGCCAACCGGAGCGGGGTCTGCGTCGTGCGCGCCACCCGGGAGGGCGGAAGGGGTTACGAGCACGGCTAGCGCCCCGTGGGTCTTTTGCCGCCCTCCGGGCCTCGCTAGCATGGCGGCATGCCGCTCCCCATCGAGGACTACGCCCTGATCGGTGATTGCCAGACTGTGGCCCTGGTGGGCCGGGACGGATCGATCGACTGGCTGTGCCTGCCCCGTTTCGACTCCGCCGCCTGCTTCGCCGCCCTGCTCGGCGCGCCCGAGAACGGCCGTTGGCTCCTGGCCCCGGCGGGCGAGATTCGGCGCACCCGCCGCCGTTACCGCGACGACACCCTGATTCTCGAGACCGAGTTCGACACCGACGAGGGCACGGTGGCCGTGGTCGACTGCATGCCGCCGCGGACGCGGACGCCCGACCTGGTCCGGATGGTGGTGGGGAAGAAGGGCCGGGTACGCATGCAGCTCGAGCTCACCATCCGCTTCGACTACGGCGACATCGTCCCCTGGGTGCAGAGCCTCGACGGCGGCCTGCGCGCCATTGCCGGACCCGACACGCTCCGCCTGCGCACGCCCGTCGATCTGCTCGGCCACAACCTCACCACCGTGGCCGAGTTCACCGTGAGCGAGGGCGCGCGCATCCCCTTCGTGCTCACCTGGCATCCTTCCCATCACCCGGCGCCGCCCCGGATCGACGCCGCGGAGGCCATCGAGCGCACCGAGCAATGGTGGCGTGAGTGGTCCGGCCGCTGCTCCTACCGGGGCGAATGGCGCGAGGCGGTGATGCGCTCCCTCATCACCCTGAAGGCCCTCACCTTCGCCCCGAGCGGCGGTATCGTCGCCGCCGCCACCACCTCGCTCCCCGAGCGCCTCGGCGGCGTGCGCAACTGGGACTACCGCTACTGCTGGGTGCGCGACGCCACCTTCACCCTCTACGCCCTGATGACCGCCGGCTACGAGGACGAGGCGCGCGAGTGGCGCGAGTGGCTGCTGCGCGCCGTCGCCGGCAAGGCTTCCCAGCTGCAGATCATGTACGGCGTCGCCGGGGAGCGGCGGCTGACCGAGGTCGAAGCCGACTGGCTGCCCGGCTACGAGGGCTCGCGCCCGGTGCGCCTCGGCAACGCCGCCTACCAGCAGTTCCAGCTCGATGTCTTCGGCGAGATCATGGATGCCCTGCACTATGCCCGGCGCGTCGGCCTCAAGCCCGACGCCGAAGCCTGGCAGGTGCAACACGCGCTGCTGGAGCACCTCGAGTCGATTTGGTCGGAGCCCGACGACGGCCTCTGGGAGGTGCGCGGCGAACGCCGCCACTTCACCCACTCGAAGGTCATGGCCTGGGTGGCGATGGATCGCGCCGTCAAAGCAGTCGAGCGCTTTCACGTCGCCGGTCCGGTGGACCGCTGGCGCCAACTCGCCGCCACCATTCACGACGAGGTCTGCCGCCGCGGCTTCGACCGCGAGGTCGGCGCCTTCGTGCAGTCCTACGGCTCGAAGACCCTCGACGCGAGCGTGCTCATGATGCCGCTGGTGGGCTTTCTGCCGGCGACCGATCCGCGCGTGCGCGGCACGGTCGCAGCCATCGAGCGCGAACTGATGGCCGACGGCTTCGTCCTGCGCTACGCCGGCAGCGAAGGCGTCGACGGCCTTCCCGCGGGCGAGGGCGCCTTTCTGCTGTGCACCTTCTGGCTCGCCGACAACCTGGCCCTGCTCGGCCGCCAGGACGATGCCCGGCGCCTGTTCGAGCGACTGCTCTCGCTGCGCAACGACGTCGGCCTGCTCTCCGAGGAGTACGACCCGGCAACGCGCCGTCTCGTCGGCAACTTCCCGCAGGCATTCTCCCACGTCGCCCTGGTCAACACCGCCGCCAACCTCGCCCGCGGCGGAGGGCCGGCCCACCACCGCGGGGGACACCCGACGACGCGCAAGCCGTGAGGCGGAGGTCGAGGTCCGGGCACCGCACCATCACGCGGCGCGGCCGGAAGCGTCCGAGACGGCTAGCAACTCGGTTGACGCCGCGTCCGTGAATGGTATGCACGCGCTGGCGTTCCGCACGGAGAGACGAGATGCCCGACGCGAACATCAATGGCCTGCGCCTCCACTACAACGTCGCCGGGGACGGCGACCCGCTGCTGCTGATCATGGGCTACGGCATGCCGGGCGATGCCTGGCTCGGCTCGCTGCCCTTCCTGCAAGGCTTTCGCTCGATCTACTACGACAACCGTGGCACCGGTCAGAGCGACAAGCCGGCCGGCCCGTACACGATCGTGCAGATGGCGGACGACGCGGCCGGGCTGCTCGATCACCTCGGCATCGAGCGCGCTCACGTCTACGGCGTGTCGATGGGCGGCATGATCGCGCAGGAGCTGGTCCTGCGGCATCCCGGCAAGGTGCGCTCGCTGGTGCTCGGCTGCACCATGTGCGGCGGCGTGCACGCCAAGGTGGCCGACTGGGAGATCCTCGATGCACTCTTCGAGGTGATCAAGGGCATGGGCACCATGGATCCGCAAGAGTGGGTCGAGCGGCAGCTGCCGCTGATCTTTCCGCAGGAGTGGGTCGCCGCCAACCCGGGCATCCGCGACCTGTTGCTGATGGGCGCGCAGATGATGCCCCCCACCCCGCCCGATACCGCCCAGCACGCCATGGAGGGCATCGTCGGCTGGAGCACCTACGATCGCCTGCCGCAGATCACGGCGCCGACCCTGGTCGTCCACGGCGATCAGGACGTCCTCATCCCGATCGACAATGCCCACCTGCTCGCCGAACGCATCCCCGGCGCGCGGCTGCACATCGTCCAGGGCGCGGGCCACGGCTACCCGGCGCAGGACCCGGTCGCCGTGCACCAAGTGGTCACGGACTTCTTCCGCTCTCATTGAGATCGGAAGGGGAACAAGTTCGGCCTCGAGACCGAAGGGCCGCGCGCCGTTCGTGCGGAGACCGTCCTCAGGAGTGCCGGCCGAACATCCGCCGGAGGTTGGCCACCAGGGAGTCTCCGCTCCCGGGTGTCGCCGCCGGCTTGCCGGGCGCTGCAGCGGCGGCTCGATCGCCCCACCAGACCACCTCGGCGGCCTTGAGCTCCGTCAAGGCACGGACCGCGGGGACGAGCTGGGTGGAGACGAACTTCTCGTCGGGTTCGGCGTTGAGCAGGATGTCCGCCTGCGTCACGTAGCTCTCCGAGCTCGTCCCCAGGCTCGGCACCGGCACCACCTCCACCACCGCCGGGACGTGCTCCTTCATCGCCTCGCCGTCGAGCTTCTCCAGCGCCGAGCGGATCCTGGTGCGACTGTCGTCGTCCGGCGTGTCGACCACGAAGGTCAGCGACAGGTACTGCAGCTTCGAGCGGCCGCTCTTCGGCTTCGAGATCCGGCACAAGCCCGAGATCGGGTCGCGGCCGGCGCGCTCCAGCGTGAAGTCGAAGAAGGCCAGCATCTCCTCGCGCGCGTAGAGGTCCACGAACTCCTGCAAAATGTCGATTCGTTCTTCAGCCATGGTTCCCTCGCCGGCGGACGCTGTTCCCTCTCGTCCCACTAGGGCCTGTGGTAAGAGAAGGCTCGACGGTACGCAGCTTGCACCGTGGCGTCAAGGGAAACATCGAGGGGCGACGATGACAGGGGCTCACATGGCCGAGACGAGGCGGTGGTTGGTGTCCGCCCGCCTCGGCATCGCGCCCCCCGGGGACGCGCCATGATGCGGGGTCGCGGGCTCGCCTTCAAGCTCAGCGTGCTGATCCTCGTGCCCACCATCGCCGTGGTGGCGCTGATGTCCTGGTACACCTACCGTTTCGTGCGCGGCACCATCGTCAAGAACGTCGAGCAGAACGCGCGCGAGTTGGCGCAGAGCACCATCCACCGCGTCGACACCGTGCTGGTGGCCACGGAGAAGGTGCCGCAGAGCATCGCCTCGTTTCTCGAGGACTCGACCTACTCCAAGGACGACCTGCTCAAGCTGATCCGCCTGGCGGTGGAGAAGAACCCGGAGATCTACGGCGCCACCATCGCCTTCGAGCCCTACGCCTTCGACGCCCACTCGCGATACTTTGCGCCGTACTACTACCGCCGGCAGCACGGCGAGAAGAGCCAGATCGAGCTCACCTACCTCGGCGGGAAATCCTACCGCTACTTTCAGATGGATTGGTACCAGCGGCCCAGGGAGCTGAACCATCCGGTATGGAGCGAGCCCTACTACGACGAGGGCGGCGGCGACATCATCATGTCCACCTACTCGGTGCCGTTCTACCGCACCGTCGGCAACGAGCGCCGCTTCGTGGGCGTGGTCACCGCCGACATCTCGCTCGACTGGCTGACGGCGATCGTCTCCTCGATCCGCATCTCGCAGACCGGCTATGCGTTCCTGATTTCCAAGAGCGGACGGGTCATCGCCCACCCGCGCCGCAACCTGGTGATGAAGGAGACCATCTTCAGCATCGCCGAGCAGCAGCGCGACCCGAAGCTGCGTCGGATCGGGGAGGCCATGATCCGCGGCGAGTCGGGCTTCGTGCTCACGCGTTCGATCGTCGCGCACAAGGCGGCCTGGATGGTCTATGCACCGGTGCCCGCCAACGGCTGGGCGCTGGGAGCCATCTTCCCCCAGGACGAGCTCATGGCCGACATCGGGCGCCTGAACCGCGTGGTCCTCACCCTGGGCGCCGCCGGCACCCTGTTGCTCCTGCTCATCGTGGTGGCGGTCGGCCGCTCCATCACCGGTCCGGTGACCGCGTTGGCCAGCGCGAGCGAGGAGATCGCCCGCGGCCACCTCGACGTCACGCTGCCGCCGGTGCGCTCCGGCGACGAAGTCGGCCGCCTGACCGAGGCCTTCGGCCACATGCAGCAGGATCTCCGCCGCTACATCGCCGATCTGGAAGAGCACGGCCGGACCCTGGAGCGAAAGGTCGAAGAGCGCACGCACGAGCTCAGCGACAAGAACACGGCGCTGGAGCACACCCTCGCGCGACTCCAGGCCACCCAGCAACAGCTGGTGGTGCAGGAGAAGCTGGCCTCGCTCGGCGCCCTCACCGCGGGGATCGCCCACGAGATCAAGAACCCGCTCAACTTCGTCAACAACTTCGCCGAGCTCTCCATCGGCCTGGTCGACGAGCTGCGCGCCGAGCTGGACAAGCACCGGGACCAGGTGGCCGCGGCCGACCTGGAGTATCTCGACGAGGTTCTCGGCGACCTGCAGCAGAACGCCGACAAGATCCGCGAGCACGGCAAGCGTGCCGACGGCATCGTCCGCGCCATGCTGCAGCACTCGCGCGGCGCCTCGGCCGAGCGCCTGCCGACCGATCTGAACGCGCTGCTGGCGGAGTACGTCAATCTCGCCTACCACGGCCTGCGGGCGCAGGACCCGTCGTTCAACGTCTCGATCGAGTCCGCCTACGACCCCGCCGTCGGCAGCGTCGACGTCGTGCCCCAGGATATCAGCCGAGCCTTCCTCAACATCGTCAACAACGCCTGCTACGCGACCAACGAGAAGAGGAAGGCGCTCGGCGATCACTTCTCCCCGACGGTCCGGGTGCAGACCAAGGACCTCGGCGATCGCGTCGAGATCCGTATTCGCGACAACGGACCGGGCATTCCAGCGGCCGTGCGCGACAAGATCTTCAACCCCTTCTTCACCACCAAGCCGCCGGGCCAGGGCACCGGCCTCGGCTTGTCCATCACCCACGAGATCGTGGTACAGCAGCACAAGGGCGAGCTGCGCGTGGAGAGCGAGGAAGGAAGCCATACGGAGTGCATCATCGTGCTGCCGAGGAACGTATGAGCGAGGCCGTCACCACGGAGGCCGGACGCCTGCGTCTCCTCTACGATCTCGGCTGCGCCTTTGCCGAGCGGGTGGACCTCGACGAGCTGCTGCCTCTCGTGCTCGACAAGTGTCGGGAGGTTCTCGCCGTCGAAGCCGCTTCGGTCCTCCTGCTCGACACCGTCCGCAACGAGCTCTACTTCCCCTACGTTGCCGAGGCCGACCCCGAGGTCGCCGGGCGGCTGCGCCGGCTCCGCTTTCCGGCCGATCGTGGCATCGCCGGTGCGGTGCTCCAGGGCGGCCGCTCGATCCGCGTCGACGATGTGTCGACCGACCCCACGTTCTACGGGGCGATCGATCGACGAACCCACTTCACCACCCGCGCCCTGCTCTGCGCGCCGCTCACCAGCCGGCAAGGCATCACCGGCGTGCTGCAGGTGCTCAATCCCCGTTCCGGCCGGTTCAGCGACGACGATCTGCCGTTTCTCGACGCGCTCGCCGGCAGCGTCGCCGTCGCCATCGAGAACGCGCGTCTGTACGGCGAGCTCAAGCGCGCCGCCGCCGAGCTCGAGCAGAAGGTGATCGACCGCACGCGCCAGCTGAGCGACAAGAACCGCGAGCTCGAGGAGACCCTCGGCCGCCTGAAGTCGACCCAGGAGCAGCTGCTGGTGCAGGAGAAGCTCGCCTCGCTCGGCGCCCTCACCGCGGGAATCGCTCACGAGATCAAGAACCCGCTCAACTTCGTCAACAACTTCGCCCAGCTTTCCGTCGAGCTCTGCGACGAGTTGAGCGCCGCGATCGCGCGCTGCCGCGGCGGCCTGAGCGAGGCCGACGCCAGCGACGTGGCCGACATCACCGCCGATCTGCAGCAGAATGCGCGCAAGATCCACGAGCACGGCCAACGCGCCGACGGCATCGTTCGCGGCATGCTGCAACATTCCCGCGGCGGTGCGGCGCAGCCCGAGCTGACCGACCTCAACGCCCTGCTGGCCGAGTCCGTCAACCTCGCCTACCACGGCATGCGCGCCCAGGACCCGTCCTTCAACGTGGCCTTGGAGGTCGACTACGATCCGGCCGTCGGCAACCTCAGCGTGGTGACGCAAGACCTGAGCCGAGTGTTCCTGAACATTCTCAACAACGCCTGCTACGCCGCCAACGAGAGAAGGAAGGCCGCGGGCGACGACTTCGTCCCGGCCATCGCCGTGCGCAGCCGCTGCCTCGGCGATCGCGTCGAGATCCGCATCCGCGACAACGGCGGCGGCATCCCGGCCGCGGTGCGGGACAGGATCTTCCTTCCCTTCTTCACCACCAAGCCCACGGGCGTCGGCACCGGCCTGGGGCTCTCGATCAGCCACGACATCGTCGTCCAGCAGCACCACGGCGAGCTGCGCGTCGACAGCGAGGAGGACAGCCACACCGAGCTCATCATCGTCCTCCCCCGCGACGCAGGAACGAAGAGGCCCCCCGCATGAGCCAGCCCGAGCCGAGCCCGACCCAAGATTCGCGGGCCGCGGAGCACGAGTCCGCCGCGCCGCCGCAGCCGATCAAGCTTCTGGTCGTCGATGACGAGCCCGATCTCGAGCTCTTGATCCGCCAGAAGTTCCGCCGCCAGATCCGCGCCGGAGAGTTCTCGTTCCTGTTCGCCCGCAACGGGCAGGAGGCCCTCGACAAAGTCGCGCAGGAGCCCGACATCCACCTCGTGCTCACCGACATCAACATGCCGGTCATGGACGGGCTCACGCTGCTGGTGAAGCTGAACGGGCTCGACCGCCTGCTCAAGGCGGTGATCGTATCGGCCTACGGCGACATGGAGAACATCCGTACCGCCATGAACCGCGGTGCGGCCGACTTCCTGACCAAGCCGATCAACTTCGAGGATCTGGAGATCACCGTCAACAAAACGCTGCAGCAGCTGACGGCCTTGAGGCAGGCGGTCGCCGAGCATGATCAGCTCCTGACCATCCGCCACGAGCTCGACATCGCCAGCCAGATACAGCAGTCGATTCTGCCACGCACCTTTCCACCCTTCCCCGAGCGGACCGACTTCGACGTCTTCGCGGCCATGCATCCGGCGCGCGAGGTGGGCGGCGACTTCTACGACTTCTTTCTGATCGACCCGCACCGGCTGGGCTTCGTCATCGCCGACGTCTCGGGCAAAGGGGTGCCGGCCGCGCTGTTCATGGCGGTCAGCCGAACGCTCCTGAGGTCCGCCGCGCTCGAAGGCCTGGCGCCGGGGGAATGCCTGCGACGCGTCAACGGCCTGCTCTGCCTCGACAACAGCTCCGAGATGTTCGTCACCGTATTCTACGGCATCCTCGATACCCGCAGCGGCGAGATCGAGTACAGCAACGGGGGTCACAACCCGCCCTACCTGCTGCGCCGTGACGGCCGCGCGGAGCGCCTCGAGGGGACCGGCGGCATGGTCCTCGGAGCGCTGGAGGAGATCGCGTATCAGGCCAAGCGCGCCCGGCTCGAAGCGGGCGACGGCATCTTCCTCTACACCGACGGCGTGACCGAAGCGATGGACGCCGACGGCAACCTGTTCTCGGAGCAGCGTCTCGAGGCGGTCCTCGACGGCCGCAGCAGCAACTCGCCCGAGCAACTGATCCACGCCGTCGTCGGCGAGGTCAAACGTTACGCGGCCGCCGTGCCACAAAGCGACGACATCACCGCCTTGGCCATTCGCTACGCGGGATCATGAGCTCCGCCACACTCCGGCTCTCCAACCAGCTCGCCGAGCTCGAGCGCGCCAGTCGGTGGCTCGAAGAGTTCGGCAGGCGCGAGGGGTTGCCGCCGCGGATGATCTTCGAGGTCAATCTCGCTCTCGACGAGATCCTCACCAATGTCATCTCGTACGGCTACGAGCCTGGCGAGACGCACGGAATCGTGGTGGAGCTCACGCTCCTGCCGCAGACGCTGCGGGTCGAGGTGGAAGACGACGGCCGCCCGTTCAACCCGATCGACGTGCCCGAGCCCGACTTCGACAAGCCGGTCGCGGAGCGCCCGATCGGCGGCCTCGGCGTCCATCTCGTGCGCCAGGTCATGGACAAGGTGGAGTACCGTCGGGTAGAGGGAAGGAACCGACTGACGATGACGAAATCGACGACACCAACGAGCCCAACGGGCGACTGAGCGGGAGGCCAGGACATGGACATCGCCGAGGTCAAGCAGAACGGGATCGTCATTCTCGGCCTCAAGGGCCGTCTGGACGCCAGCAACGCCGGGACGTTGGAGAGCAAAGTGCTCGCGCTGATCGACGCCGGCGAGCGCCGTTTCGTCGTCGACTGCGCTCAGCTCGACTACATCAGCAGCGCCGGGCTGCGGGTGTTGCTGATGGCCGTCAAGCGACTCAACGCCAACGGCGGCAAGATCGCCATCGCCGCGCTCCAGGACCAGATCAAAGAGGTCTTCGACATCGCCGGCTTCTCGTCGATCTTTCAAATCTGCGGCACGCAAGCCGAAGCCGTCGCCACCGTGCAATAGGCGGCGTGGCGCCGCTCCCGCCCAGGCCGTCGCCGCCCACCGACAACGCCCCGGGCCCCGCCCGATCACACGTAGGCGCGTCGCAGCATCTCGGCCGCCGACTCGTCGAGCTGCTCGCGACGTCGCACCTCCTCGAAACGAGCCAGCAGATCGCCCGGGCGCAGGCGGTGCTTCTCGGCGCCCTGGAAATCGTGGATCACGCGGCCGCGGTGCATCATGATCAGCCGGTCACCCAGGACTGCGGCCTGCGCCATCGAGTGCGTGACCATCAGAGCCGTGAGCTTGTCACGGGCGATGAACTCCTCGCTCAGGCGCACCACCTGATCGGCGCTCTTGGGGTCGAGAGCGGCCGTATGCTCGTCGAGCAGCAACAGCTCCGGCCTACGCCAGGTGGCCATCAACAACGTCAGCGCTTGGCGCTGGCCGCCGGAGAGGCTGCCGATGATGTTATCGAGCCGGCTTTCGAGGCCCATGCCGAGAAGTCGCACGCGCTCGCGCATGCGCTCGGCGAAATCGCCGCGCAGCGCCCATCCCAGGCCACGTCGCTGCCCGCGCCGCGCCGCCAGCGCGATGTTCTCCGCAATCGACATGTCCGCCGCCGTACCGCTGAACGGATTCTGGAACACGCGCCCGATCAACGCTGCGCGCCGGTGCTCCGGCCAACCGGTGACGTCCCGCCCCGCCAACCGGATGCTGCCGGAGTCCACCAGAAAGGTGCCGGCCACCGCGTTCAGCAACGTCGACTTTCCCGAACCGTTCGTGCCGACGACAATGACGAAGGATCCTGCGTCGACCTTCAGATCGACGCCTCGCAGCGCGCGCACCTCGTTGACGGTCCCGGCGTGGAAGGTCTTGGAAGCGGCACGCACCTCAAGCATCGCCCGCCCCCTCCGCCACCGGCCGCGGCCGGCGTTTCAGCCTGCCCATCAGGTCGGGCAGGATCAGCGCCACGAACACGAAGGCGGCCGTGATCAGCTTCAGGTCGTTCGGGTTCAAGCCGGCCCGCAGCGCGATCGCCACCAACAAACGGAACAGCACCGAGCCCATCACCGCGCCGGTGATCACCAGTCCGAGCTGGCGCGAGCCCACCAGCGCCTCGCCGATGATCACGCTCGCCAGCCCCCAGACCACCATGCCGATCCCCATCTGCACGTCGGCAAAGCCCTGATACTGCGCCAGCAGGGCGCCGGAGAGGGCGATCAGGCCGTTGGAGATCGCCAGCCCCAGGACGATCATGTTGCCGACGTTGACGCCCAGGGCGCGGATCATCTGGGGATTGTCGCCCGTCGCCCTCATCGCCGTTCCCAGGTTGGTGCGAAAGAAGCCGTAGAGCAGCGCGCCGCAGAGCGCGATCAGCGCCAGCATGAGCACCAGAACCGACGCGTCGCGCGCCGTCACCTCCCAGGCGGCCACGCGCAGGGTCGGCGATCCCAGCAGCGCGCCGCCGACTCGCTCCGCTTGCGTTGCCAGCGTCCTGGCCGCGAGCAGCGGCACGTTGCTCTTGCCCATGACGTGCAGGTTCACCGAGTAGAGCGCCGTCATCACCAGAATGCCCGACAGCAGGCCGTTGATCTTGAACTTGGTGTGCAGCACGCCGGTGGTGGCGCCGGCGACGAATCCGCCGCAGAACCCGGCCGCCGTGGCCAGGAACGGATCGGCTCCCCGAACCAGCAGGATCGCCGCAATCGAAGCTCCCAGTGTGCTGGAGCCGTCGGCCGTGATGTCCGGGAAGTCGAAGACGCGAAAGCTGATGAAGACGCCGAGCGCCAGCAGCGAGAGAATCAGCCCGATGGTCAGCGCGCCGATGAGCAGGGTCATGTCCGCCTCATTCGACCCCGATTTCGGCGATGGGGCCGACCCAGCACGCGCCGCGCAAGAACTCGCTCTGCGGCCGGCCGGTGCTGTCGCGGTCGTCGGCGAGCAGGTGCAGCACGCCTTGCAGCGTCTCGGACTCGAACAGCGACGACACCGTCGCCGCGAGCTCGATCCTTCCCTTCTGCAGCGGCCGGTAGGAGAACGCCGCGGCGTGGAAGTGTCCGGCGGGCCAAGCACCCCGTCCGAGGGGCCGGAGCAACGGCATCAGCGGCGAACGCTCCGCGCGCAGCGCGATGCCGACGACGAGCGCCAGGCTGCGCGAATGCGCCCGCTCCGGGGTAAACGACAGCCATTCGCGGATCCGCGGATAATCGAGCGCCGCCGTGACGTTCACCGGAGAGCGCAGAAGGGCGGCTCCCATCAGACCGGCCGACTCCGCCACCATCACCACGCCGACCGCGTCCGCTGCCGCCGCATCGAGGCAAGCAGCAACGATCTCGCTGAGCGGTACCGGAGCGGCCCGCGTGAGTCCGCCGCCCGCCCGCGGCGCCGCCTTGCCCTCGAAGCGCGCCAAGCACGACGGCACTCCGTCGCAGGCGATTCCGTAGAGCACGTTCAGCTCCGGCACCAACCCGCCGGTGGCCACGACCAGATCGGGCACGTTGGTGCCGTCGGTCGGCAGGTATGCCGCGCCGCCGCCGGCAGCCACGAACTCGCCGAACCGTCGCTGAGAGTCGGCGAACCCGCGCCCGAAGGCACCCAGGCCGAGACCGAAGGTCGCCTCGGGAAACGTCAGCAGGCGGCAGTCGCCAGGGCCGAAGCCGGCCTCGGCAAATCGCCCGGGATCGCCCACGACGCGGCACCGCAACGGCGAAGCAGCGAGATCGAAGACGTCGAAGGCGGCGTTTTCCGTCTCCAGAGAGCGCGCCGCCGCGAGCCCGGTGCGGGCGCCCTCGGTGGCCGCGACAGCGCCGGCCAAGAGCAGCTGCAAGCCAGACAGCTCCAGCACCGTCTTGACCGCCTCGGACGGTCGGCAGACGGCAAAGCTGCCCTTGATCCGCTGCAGCTGCTTGTAGAAGCGAAGCAGAACCCGGATGCCCACCGAGCTCATGTAGGAGACCTCGGCCATGTCGACCTGAATGCGATCGGCGCCCTCGCGCACCGCCTCGTCGAGGGCCGTCGACAGATGGTCGGCCCAGTACGCATCGAGGCGGCCCCGCACCTTCAGCTCGAGGACGTCGCCCGAGCGTTGCGTCGCGATCTCCACCCCTCACCTCCTCCCACCGGCGCCGTCGTGGCCCAACACCTCGTCGGCCCGCCGCAACAACGACGGGGGTACGGTCAGGCCGGTGGCCCGCGCCGCATCGAGGTTGACGATGACCTTCGTCTTCGCCAGCGGCGTAAAGGGAATGGACCCCGGGCTCTCGCCGCGCATCACCCGCGCCGCCATGACTCCCGCCTCGCGACCCCCCTCGTAGTAGTCACGAGCGACGACCACCGCGGCCCCTTCGTGCGCGTCGCTGCTGAGCGAGCCGAAGAGCGGCAAGCGGACACGGGCCGCCGCTTGCGCGATACTGGCGAAGGCCGCGGTCGTCACATTGCCGGCGATCTGCACCACCGCATCGAGCGGCTGGTTGCACAGAGCAAGCGCGGCATCCGCCATCTCGCTGCTGGTATTGGCCGCCACGGCGACCACCTCGATGCCGTACCGTTGCGCCACCTTGGTGAGCTGATCCTTGTTGAAGACCGAGTTCACCTCGGCCGGCACGAACAAGGTGCCGATGCGGCGCGCCGCGGGCAGGCACTCGCGCACGGCGGCGATCAGCGCCTCGTACGCGCTCTGCGTCGGCACGCCCGTGACGTTGGCGAGGTGATCCTCGTTGCTGCGGCCGGCCCCCGCCAACACCGCGTTGGCAACGAAAGTGAAGACGATCGGCACGCGCTGCGCCCGCTGCAGCGCCGCCTGCAACGTCGGAGTCGACTGCGTCAGCAGCAGATCGCAGCCCTGGCTGAGCGCCGCGTCGACGAGCATGCTCAATGTCGGCATGTCGCCTTGCGCATTGCGGACGGTGAGCCGAAAGTCCCGTCCCTCGACGAGCCCCGCCTGCTCGAGGCCTGCGCGGATACCCCGCTCGCCCTCTTCCACGTCCACCACGTTGACGTACTGCAGCAGGTCGAGCTTCCACGTCTTCGCCAACCGTCGCGGTGTCGCCGTCGGCGGGACGCTTCGCGGATGCACGCCGCTGGCGTCGATCAGGACGTCCGCGCTGCGGAGCAAGCTTTCGGGAAATGTGATGCCGAGCTTCTGCGCGACAGACAGATTGAGCGACACCGTCTTCACCGCGACGTTCTCCATCGGCACGTCGGCGGGGTTGGCGCCGAGCAGAACGCGCGCCGCGAGCTTCGCCGCCGCGTAGCCGCTCTGATAGAAACCGATGCCGACGCAGGCCAGGGCCCCTTGCGGGACCAGCTCGGGGTCGTTGTTGATGATGGGCAGGCGGGCGTCCTTGGCGACACCGACGATGGCGCTGAAGGCCTGGATGGCCGTGTTGTCGCCGGTGATCCAGAACGCTTGCACCTCTCGCGCCGCCAGCGCCTGCGCCGCTTGGAAGACCTCGCTGGAATTCGTGACGCTCACCTCCTCGAGCTGGATTCCGCGCCGCCGAAACACGTCGCGAGCCACCTCGATCACCTTGCGCGAGTTGGCCTCCGAGCTGTTGTAGATCGTGCCCACCCTCGTCACCCCGGGCAGCAGCCGCTGGATCATCGTCACGGTATCGGCCACCGGGGGGAACGATCCGACGCCCGTCACGTTGGCCAGGTGATCGGTGAAGCTGGTGCCGGCGCCGGCCGCGATCGGGTCGTAGACGTAGGTGAACACCACCGGCGTGTTCTTCACGATACCGCAGGCGGCCGTCAGACACGGCGTCGTCAGCGGCACGATCAGATCGAGCCCCTGGTTGTCGTAGTTCTGCAGCAACGCCGGGATGTTGGCGATTTCGCCCTGCGCATGGGCGATCTCGAATTGGAGATTCTTCCCCGCGACGAAGCCGAGGTCACGCAGACCGGCGCGCAGGCCCTGCAGGCTGATGTCGGCCCCCGGGTCGGGAGCGAAGTAGACCACGCCAACTTTGAAGACACGTCCGGCGGGAGGAACCACGCGCGCCTCCCGCGTCGGTGATGCGGCGACCTCACCCGCCTGCCGCGCACTGCGGGCAACGTCGTCCGGAAAGCGCCACGGATCGTGCAGGCCCGTCAGAGCCGCCCGGTCGATGACCAGCTGCTCGGGCAGAATGTTTTCCACCGGCACCGTCGCCGGGTCGCGGCCGTTCAGAATCTCCGCGGCGAGAATGCCGGCACGGCGCCCGACCTCTCGATAGTCGGCGCCGAGGTCGAACAGAGTTCCGCGCGCGGCCTGCCCCGGCATGTTGGTGAACACGGGGATGCCGCCTTTGCGTGCGACCGCTACGATCGCGTCCACCGCCGTCATCACGGTCACGTCGCCGCCGACCCACAAGGCCTGGACGCCACGGGCAGCGAGCGAGCTCGCGGCCTCCATCACGCCCGAGGTGGCGTCGACGGTGGCTTCGACCAGGTCGATGCCCAGCTCGGCGCACGTGGCCCGGGCCACCTTGGTTTGCACCTCCGAGTTCACCTCGGCCGGGTTCCACACCACGCCGACCCGCTTCAGGCCGGGAAACAGGCGCCGCGCCAAGCGAAACGTCTCGGCCACCGGCTGCATCGTCGCGTAGCCCACCAGATGCCGTGGATGCTGCAGTGGATCGGCGCGGCTGACCCCGACGCCGGCATCGTAGGGGTCCGAAACCGCGGCAAACACGTGGATGGTCTTGCCGGCTCGGTTGGCGTTGGCCATCGACTGCATGCTCAGCGTCGAGACCGTCAACACGAGATCGTACCCCGCGCTCGCGATCTCCTTGGCGATGGCGTTGGCGGTCGGCAGATCGTTTTCGGAATTGTAGCGGCGCAGGCGCAGGTTCTGGCCGTCGACCCAGCCGCCCTCGGCCAGGCCGGCGATCATGCCCTCGGCACACTCGTCGAGAAAGACCTGCGACGAGTGCTGCAAGATCGCCACACGGCGCGCCGGTGTCGCCTCGGGCCGGCGCCGACCGGTGTCGGAGAGCAGGAGGATGGCCGCGGCCAGGGCGATCAGAAAGAACCCCAGGGACAGCCGCCTCAAGGTCGCCCACATCGGCGGCACGATCCTTCCCGCGGCCGCCGCTCCAACACGACGGGCCGCCACTATGGCCGAGCCGAGCAGCGACTCACGAGCCCGCGGCGCCCTTCTCCGGCGCCGGCAGGTGCTTCAAGAACGCCACGATATCGAGGAGCTCGCGCACGGACATGATCGTGGTGTAGTCGGCCATCTCCGAGGACACCTTCTGTAGACCGACGAAATGCTCCACCGTGCCGGACATCTTCTCGTGGCTCCCCATGATGGCCTCGGCCAGATATGCCGCCGGCAGCTTGCTGTAGGCGGGGACGAAATCCGGGCCGATGCCGCCGCTCTGGCGCTCCTCGGGGAGGCCCGCGCCGGGCACCTTGTGACAGCCGTAGCACTGCAGCTGGTGAAAGGCCGTCTTGCCCGCCGCCGGATTCCCGCCGGGCCATTCGAATGTCCACCCCTGCGGCAGCTGCGGGCTCTTCGTCGCGGCGCCGAAGGCTCCGATCGCGCACGCCAGCAATGCCAAGAATCCCAGCGTCCCCAGTGTCCCGTGCAGAGTTTTCCCCATGGCACTCTCCTTTCACACTCCAGGTTCCGGTGCGAGCACATCCGTGTGCGAGCACGCCCGACCAGCCGAGGGAGGGTTGGGTGGGCGGCGCCAGTGGCCCGCCCACCCAAGGGCGCAGAGGAAAGGAGGAAGAGAGTCTCCGCCGGTCGACCAATGCTTGCTCGAAGAACCCCGGCAGAGGGCGTCGTCTCGTCGTACAGCAACCGCCGTGCCGGCAGCGCGGCGTCAAATGCGCTGCCCAAGATGATGCACGCGCGGACCGCCGTCCTCCCGCTTGTGAGAAGATTTTCGCGCCCGCCGGAACCTCCCTGCCGCGCGAACCGGTGGACGCATCGCCCTTTGGCCTTGTCTCCGACCGGCGGTTTGCCCACGGGAGCGGTTCTGTGTAAGACCACCCTTCGCGGAGGGGTGGTGTGCGGAGTCGGCCGTTCGGTTCATGATCGTCGCGAACGCAAACGAGATGCTGTTGCAGGCAATCACCGAGCTGCAGCAGATTGGCGGCGAAACGAACGAGGGCGCGCGCCTCTTCGAGGAGATGCTCGCCCGTCTGCTGCGGCTGACGCAGAGCGACTACGGCGTCGTCGCCGAGGTGGTGCTCGACGCCCACGGCGCGCCCCACCTGCGGGCTCACGCCAGCACGCACGACGGCTGGTTCGAGGAGCCCACCACCGTCTACCAGGTTGGCACCGAAGGCGGCGGCGACACGCTGGCGCTGGTGCTCGCCCGGGCGGTGCAGTCGGGCACGCCGGCGATCGCCCGCGCCGTGTCGCCGGCGCCGCCCGGCGCCGGCTGTCCTCCGGCCGGCGTGCTGGCGTTGCCGCTGCACAGCGGCAACCGGCCGGTGGGCCTGGTGGCGCTCGGAGCGACCGACGCCGTCTACGACGCGGCGCTGGTCCGTTACCTGCAGCCGCTGCTGTCGACCTGCACCACGCTGATCGACGCGTTCGTCAACGAGAGCCGGCGGCGGTGGCTCGCCTCCTCCCTGCGAATGAGCGAGGAGCGGTTCCGCTCGGTCACCGAGAATGCGCTCGACCTGGTGTCGATTCTACGTCCCGACGGCACCGTGCAGTACGCCAGCCCCTCGCACGAGCGCCTGCTCGGCTACGCGCCGGCGGAGCTGGTGGGCCAGAATCTCTTCGCCTTCATTCCGCCGGAGGACCTGCCCCGCGGTCTGACCGCCGGCGCCACCGCCGCGGGCGAGGTGGCAAGGTCCTTCGCCGAGTTCCGCTTCCGTCACCGCGACGGCTCGTGGCGCGTTTTCGAAGGCATCGGCAAGGACATCCTCGACGGGCAGAACGTCGCCGCCATCGTGCTCAACGCCCGCGACATCACCGAGCACCGCCGCGCCGCGGCGGAGCTGAAGAACGCGCTCTCGCTGCTCGGTGCCACCCTCGAATCGACCACGGACGCGCTCCTCGTCGTCGATCGCCGCAACCGCATCGTCAGCTTCAACCAGAAGTTCCTCGAGATGTGGAGCCTGCCGAGCTCGGCGATCGCGGCCGGCGACGACGCCGACGTGCTGGTGCGCACGATCAACCAGCTCAAGGACCCCGTCGGCTTTCGCCGCCGGATGCGGGAGATCGAGGCGCAGGAAGACGCGCAGAGCCACGATCTGCTCGAGTTCTGCGACGGCCGCATCTTCGAGCGCTACTCGCAGCCGCAGCGAGTCGCCGGCGTCAGCGTGGGGCGGGTGTGGAGCTTCCGTGACGTCACCGAGCGCCACCGCGCCGAGCAGTCGCAGCGGCTGGAGGCGCAGGTCGCCGCCGCGCTGGCGCGCGTCGGCCGCGAGATGATCACTTCGCTGGACGCGCCGGTCCTCCTCGACCGCGTGTGTCAGCTGACCGTCGAGATTCTCGACTGCGAGTTCAGCCGCACCCTGCTGTGGCGGCCGGAGCAGGCGGTCTACGTGCCGGTGGCGGGCTACGGCCACACCAAGGAGCAGTGGGAAGCCCTGCGCGTACTGCAGCTACCCCATCGCCTCGTCGCACCGCTGCTCGCCCGCCTCGAGCGTGAGGACGTGGTGCTGGTGGACGCCGCGGCCGCCGCCGAGCTGCAGCCGCTGGCGCGCGCCATGCCCGACGGCGCCCTCGCGGTCCTCTACGTCGCCCTGCGTCGCGGCGGTGACGTCACCGGCGTGCTCGGCGCCGGCTACCGCACCGTACCGCGCGGCTTCAGCACCGCCCAGCGCCGCAGTGTCGCGGGCATCGCCCAGATGGCTTCCTTCGCGCTCGAGAACGCCCGCCTCTTCGACGAGCTCCAGACCGCCACCCGCCTGCGGGCGGATTTCGTCGCCACCATGTCGCACGAGCTGCGCACGCCGCTGCACATCATCATGGGCTACACCGATCTCCTGCTCGAGGGCGAGTTCGGCGCGCTGCTGCCGCAGCAGGTGGATCGGCTGCAGCGGCTGACGAAGAACGCGCACGCGTTGCTCGATCTGATCAACGCCACCCTCGACGTCAGCCGTCTCGAGGCCGGGCGCGTGCCGCTCAAGATCCGCGAGATCCACCTGCCGCAGTTCGTCACCGAGATCGACGTCGACATGCGGGAGTGGCTGGACAAGCCCAACGTGCGCTTCGTCTGCACCGCGGCGGCCGACGTACCCCGCCTGCACAGCGACCCGACCAAGCTCAAGGTCCTGCTCAAGAACCTGCTCGGCAACGCCCTCAAGTTCACCGAGCGGGGCAGCGTCACGCTCGACGTTCGCCCGGCCGACGGCGGCGTCACCTTCACCGTGAGCGACACGGGCATCGGCATCGCTCCCGAGGCCCGCTCCTTCATCTTCGAGCCCTTCCGCCAGGCCGAGGCGACGATGACGCGCAGCTACGGCGGCGCCGGACTGGGCCTCTACATCGTGCGCCGATTGCTGGACATGCTCGCCGGGACCATCGATCTCGACAGCGAGGTCGGCCGCGGCTCGGTGTTCCGCGTCTGGATCCCGCTGCGCCGGCCCCCCGAGGTTCCCGTGCCGCCGTCTTCGCGCTGACGGATCAGTCCTCCTCCAGCTGCCGTCGCCGCGCGGGTCGCTCGACCTGCCTGAGGATCTTCTTGCGCAGGCGGATCGACTGCGGCGTCACCTCCACCAGCTCGTCGTCGTCGATCCACTCGACCCCGGCCTCGAGACCCATCTCGCGGTGCGGGGTGATGATGATGTTCTCGTCGCGCCCGGAGGCACGCATGTTGGTCAGCTTCTTCTCGCGGCAGATGTTCACGTTCAGATCGCTCTCGCGGGAGTACTCGCCGACGACCATGCCCTCGTAGACGCGGGTGCCTGGGGCGATGAACAGGACGCCGCGTTCCTGCAGGTGGAAGATGGCGTACGGCGGCGCCGTCCCCTCGCGATCCGACACCATGGCTCCGTTGGTGCGCGACTGGATCGGGCCGTGCCACGGCGCCCAGCCGTTGAACAGGGCGTTCATGATGCCGGTGCCGCGGGTGTCGGTCAGAAAGCGGGAGCGAAAGCCGATCAGGCCGCGCGACGGCACCGCGAACTCGAGCCGCACCCGGCCCGACCCGGCGTGGACCATCTTCATCATCTTCCCGCGCCGAACCGCGAGCAGCTGCGAGACCACGCCGATGTAGTCCTCGGGAACGTCGATGACCAGCAGCTCGACGGGCTCGTGCAGCACGCCGTCGACGTCGCGGGTCACCACCGTCGGCTTGGAGACCTGCAGCTCGTAGCCCTCGCGGCGCATGGTCTCGATGAGAATGGCCAGCTGAAGCTCGCCGCGTCCGGTCACCCGCAGCGCATCCGGCGAGTCGGTGTCCTCGATGCGCAGGCTGACGTTGCGCCGCTGCTCCTGCAGCAAACGCTCGCGCAGCTTGCGCGAGGTGACGAAGTCCCCCTCGCGCCCGGCCCAGGGCGAGTTGTTGACGCAGAAGATCATGGCGATGGTGGGCTCGTCGACCCGGATGGCGGGCAGCGGCCGCGGCTGCTCTCGATCGGCGATGGTGTCGCCGATCTGAATGTCTTCGATGCCGGCGACGGCGACGATGTCGCCGGCGCTGGCCGCAGTCACCTCGATGCGCTTGAGGCCGTGCCAGGAGTAGATCTGCGTCACCTTCACCGGCTGTTGCGTGCCGTCGCTGCGGCAGAGCATGTACAACCCCGCGCTCTTCAGGGTGCCGTTCTTCACCCGGCCGATCGCCAGACGGCCGACGTAGTCGTTGTAGTCGAGGTTGTTGGCCTGGAACTGGGTCGGCTCGCCGACGTCCCCCGCCGGCCCGGGCAGCGTGCCCAGAATCAGCTCGAACAGCGGCCGCAGATCGCCCGACGACTGCGCCAGATCGAGGGTGGCGCTGCCGACCCGGGCGTTGGTGTAGACCACGGGAAACTCGATCTGCTGCTCGGTGGCGTCGAGGTCGATGAACAGCGAGTAGATCTCGTCGAGGACCTCGGCGATGCGGGCGTCGGGCCGGTCGATCTTGTTGACGCACACGATCGGCGGCAAGCCGGCCTCGAGCGCCTTCTTCAGCACGAAGCGCGTCTGCGGCAGCGGGCCCTCCGAAGC
>CAZYMF010000035.1:0-1276 GCA_964648215.1 uncultured Binatia bacterium (SeqCode)
TCCCGTGGGGTCGGACCTCGCCAAGCGCCCAAAGCTGCTTGACAATCTTCCCATACCGGCGTCACCTGCGCGCCTAGCGCGCGGATTTCGAGTGCGAAATGGCGGCCCCAAGGGAGTCAAGGGAAGACGGAGCCTCGCGCCAATACGTCATCACCTTGCGCACTACGTCTGGCAAATCACCCGCCGCTTCCATCGCCAACAGTTCCTGCTGGAGTTCGCCCGCGACCGCCAAGCGTGGATGCGGTGGCTGGACGATCCGTCGCGACTGGCCAATATCCGGACCGGATGGATGGGGACGTTCCTCGGTTGCTAGAAAACGACATCCCCTGTCGCGCCGTGACCCCACAGCGGGTTCGGGATCTTGACCTTGGACTTCCAGAAGCTGCCGAACCGCCGGCGCGGAATCGAAGCTGCGGTCACCAGCCGCATCGCGCCCGACGCGCAGCGGCGAAGGAAGAATCTTCGTGCGGCAACAAGAAGTCGAGTTTGCGGTGCCATTCTTGCCGCAGAGGTGGAGGTCGATGGGCTCCCCATTGAGCAGCGCTCACCGGGATGGCAAGGCGCGATCGGGTAGGATGCGAAAGCGGCGGCGACCTTCGATGCGGTAGGTCTCGAAGTCGTCGTGGTCGATGGTGAAGATCGTGCTGAGCGACTCGCGGCGCGCCAAGTGCACCAGGGTGGCATCGGCGAAGTCCATCGGCCGGTCATGGTAGCGCGCCATCAAGGCATCGAGCGCGGCAAGATCCGCGTCATCGATTGGCGCAACCGTCACCGCCCCGGAGCGAAGAAACTTCCACGCCGCCGCCACGTCGCGCCGCTGGTCGCCGACCAGATGGAAAACCTCGGCCAGGACCGCCGCGGAGGTGTGGAGCGGCAGCCGCAGGCTCGCAAACGCGCCGACACAGGCGTGGTGCCAGCGATCGTCACGGTCGAGCAGCGCAAGGATCGCGCCGGTATCAACGAGTGCGTTAGCGAGCACGCCGTCGCGCCAGCCGCTGGCGGATCAGCGCGCGTGCCTGCTCCGACCGATGCGGGTTCCCGCCCCGAATGGCTCCAAAGGTCCGTGCCGCCGCTGCGTGCCGCCGCGCTTGCTCCGTCTCATCGCCGTCGGTGTCCTGTCCGCGTGCGACCAGCCATTCGTGCACGAGACGCTCCAGCAGGCGGCCGATGGAGCTACGCTCGCCGCGCGCGGCGTGCTCCAGCGCGGCCTTGATCTCCGGCGTGACCCGCCAACTGTACACCTCACTCTTGGCCATGCACCACACCGTAGTGCAAA
>CAZYMF010000035.1:1376-4283 GCA_964648215.1 uncultured Binatia bacterium (SeqCode)
TCGTGACGACTTCGCGCAAGGGCCCAGCCCCCGTCTCGCTGCCGCCCGGGAGCTTGTATGCCTGCCGCTCCCAAGGCATGGTCACGCGTGAGCCCAGAGGGAGGAACGTCGGGCCAGAGAGTAGGAAGAATGCAACCGCCGATGAACGCCGATCAGATGGGGAAGCGATGCCTGTTCGTCTAGCGGCGCGTATCGGTGTGAATCGCCGCCTGCTTGTTCATCTCTGAAAGGAGCACAGACCGTGGAGCTGCCCCCCACCATGCTGTACGAGAAGCGCGACCGCATCGCCGTCATCACCATCAACCGCCCGGAGGCGATGAACGCGTTCACCCCCGACATGCTGCGGGCGATGGATGCGGCGTTCGCCGATTTCAACAAGGACCCCGACCTCTGGGTGGCGATCTTCACCGCCGCCGGCGACAAGAGCTTCTGCGCCGGGATGGACCTCAAGGCCGCCATTCCGCTGGTCAACGAGGGCGACGAGATGGGCTACGCCGACCACACCAAGCGGCCCTTCTCGGACATCTTCAAGCCGATCATCGCCGCGGTCAACGGCTACTGCATCGCCGGCGGCCTCGAGTTCCTGCAAGGCACCGATCTGCGCATCGCGGCGGAGCACGCGACCTTCGGGCTCGGCGAAGTGCGCTGGGGCATCATTCCGACCGGCGGCTCGCACATTCGCCTGCCGCGCCAGATTCCGTGGGCCGTGGCGATGGAGCTGCTGCTCATGGGCCGGCCGATCACGGCCAAACGCGCCTACGACATCGGGCTGGTCAACGAGGTCGTGCCGGCGGATCAGTTGATGCCCACCGCCCTCAAATGGGCCGAGACGATCTGCAAGAACGGACCACTGGCGGTCCGCACCGCCAAGGAGATCGCCGTGCGCGCGTTGGAGCTCGAGCCGGGCTTCGTCCTGGAGAAGGCGATCGGCGCCCGCGTCTTCGCCTCCGAGGACGCCAAGGAAGGTCCGCGCGCCTTTGCCGAGAAGCGCCCGCCGCGCTTCACGGGACGCTGATGCGGCAAGGGCTGCAGGCAAGTTCCTCCCCGGCTGCCGCTCCCGGCGGCGGAGGAGGTCAGGAGGGGCCCACACGATGAAGTTCGCGTTGGGCATGCCCGCCCTGATCCTCTATCCACCGATCATGAGCCCGTGGGAGCCCGCGGCGACTCCGGCGGACATCTTGCGGATCGCGCAGGCGGCCGACGACCTGGGCTTCGACTGGCTGACCGTCTCCGAGCACATCGTCATGCCCGAAGAGATGACGGAGGTGATGGGCCGGCGCTTCCCGGAGGCTCTCTCCGCGGCCGCGTTCCTGGCGGGCGCGACCAGACGGATCCGGCTGTTGACCTACGTGCTGGTCCTGCCCTACCGCAATCCGGTGGTGCTGGCGAAGCAGATCGCCACCCTGGACTTCGTCTCCGGCGGACGCTTCACTCTCGGCACCGGCGCCGGACACATCGAGCGCGAGTTCGCCGTCCTCAACGTGCCCTTCGCCGAACGCGGCGCGCGCACCGACGAGTATCTGCAGGCGATGAAGGAGCTTTGGACCAGCCCCGCGCCCGCCTTCCAGGGCCGCTTCGTGCAGTTCGACGAGATCGCCTTCGAGCCCAAGCCGGTGCAGCAGCCGCATCCGCCGATCTTCATCGGCGGCAACTCGCGGCCCGCGATGCGCCGCGCCGCCAAGTTCGGCGACGGCTGGGCGCCGTGGCTGATCACGCGCGAGCAGCTTCCCGCCTGCCTGTCCTACGTCCGCGAGCAGCCTGGCCTGCGCGATCACCCGCGCCCCTTCGAGGTCGTCATGCCGCTGGCGACGTTTCAGATCGAAGACTACTCGCACCGCGTGCTCGGCGAGACGCTCCAGCCGCAACAGCGCGAGGCGGTGCTCGAAGAGATCGGGCAACTCGAAGCGGCCGGCACCACCGCCGTCGTCGTCAACCCGCCGCGCACGGCGAGCGTGGATCAATTCCTCGACTGGCTTGCCTGGTTCGCCCAGGAGGTCATACCCGTGAGCCGGCAGTGACGACCCACCCGCTTCCACTCGGCATCACGACGTTCGTCACCGATCGGAGCATCGATGCGGTGCGGCTGGCGCGCGAGGCGGAGGCGCGCGGATTCCACTCGTTCTACATCCCGGAGCACACCCACATTCCCGCAAGCCGGCGGACGCCGCTGCCGATGGGCGACGGCACGTTGCCGGACGAATACAAGCGCACCGTCGATCCGTTCGTGGCGTTGGGCGCGGCGGCGGCCGTGACCTCACGCATCGCGCTCGGCATCGGCGTGTGCCTGGTCGCGCAGCACGAGCCGATCGTCACCGCGAAGGCCGTAGCGACGCTCGACCGCATCGCCAACGGCCGCTTCGTGTTCGGCATCGGGTTCGGCTGGAACCGCGAGGAGATGGAGAGTCACGGCGTCGATTATCGCCGCCGGCGCGCGCAGGTGCGCGAGCACGTGCTGGCGATGCAGCGGCTGTGGGCCGACGAGCGGGCGAGCTTCGACGGCGAGTTCGTGCGCTTCGAGGAAAGCTGGTCGTGGCCCAAGCCGCTGCAGCAGCCGCGGCCGCCGATCCTCATCGGTGGGTCCCCCGGCCCGAAGCTGTTCGCGCATATCGCCGAGTACGCCGACGGCTGGATTCCCATCGGCGGCGGCGGTGTGCGTGACGGGATGCACGACCTGCGACGCGCCATGGAACGAGCCGGCCGCGATCCCGCGACCTTGAGGGTCGTGGCCTTCGGGAGCACGCCGGATCCGCGCAAGCTGGAGTACTACGCGTCCATCGGCGTGACCGAGGCGGTCCTCCGCGTTCCCTCCGCCGCGGCCGACGTGGTGCTGCCGCTGCTCGACGAGTACGCGAAGTTGCTCTGAGGGCGCCGCCTCGGCCACGTCAGCGCGCGCGTGCCGGCGAGACA
>CAZYMF010000035.1:4383-13904 GCA_964648215.1 uncultured Binatia bacterium (SeqCode)
CGGATCTGACACGAGCTGCCGCCGCCGATCAGCAGCACCTTCCCCCACGCCTCCGCACAGTCGAGCGCGTGGACCTGTGCCCGCGCCACGTCGGCCGGGTGCACGTACTCCATGCGATTGTCGAGCGCCATGTCGAACAGCAACCGCAACGCCTCGGGATCGCCCGAGCTCGCGCCCGGTGCGAGAACGACCCCGAGGCGCAGAATGAGCCAACGCAGCCGCGATGCCCGTAGCATCGCCTCGCACTCCAGCTTGTGGCTGGTGTAGTGGTCGGTGGCCACGACCGGATCGCTGGCCCGCCGCGGCGGCGCCAGGTGCTGGGCCGGACCGAACACCGACACCGACGAGCTGAAGATCAGCGACGCGGGCACCGGTGAGGCCTCCGCCGCGGCAATCAGCGAGCGCGTGCCGCCGACGTTGACCGCCGCGGCCAGCTCCGGAGCACGCTCGCTGAGCGGCGGGATCAGCGCCGCGTTGTGCACGATCGCCTCTTGTCCCGCGACCGCTTCCTGCACACGACGTTCGTCGCGGATGTCGCCCCAGAGGACCTCGATGCGAGAGCCGAACCCCCGCGCCAGCTTCCGCGCGCGGCGGCTCGACACGTCGAAGCAGCGCGCGCGATGGCCGTGCCGCAGCAGCTCCGCCAGCGTGGGCAGCCCGACGTTTCCGAAGGCGCCCGTCAGCAGTACCCGCACTCCAGCCTCCTGCAACCCGTCGCCTTCCGGCAGGCTCAGTAGATCACCTGCGCCTCGATGAGCTGGCGGTAGCGGTCCTCCGCGATGCCCAGCAGCGCTTTGAACACGACGTCGTTGTCGCGGCCCATCGCCGGACCGGGTTGCACGTCCGGCTCGGTGCGGCTGGTCTTCACGTAGGCGCCGTAGATCGTCTCATCGAATCCCAACGGGTGCCGGACCTCGATGAACGTGCCGCGGGCGCGGTAGTGCGGGTCACGCAGCAGGTCGGCGACGTTGAGCACCGGCGCCGCGGCGACGCCGTGGCCTTGCAGCCGATGCGCCAGCTCGTAGTCGTCGAAGCCCTGTGTCCACGCCGCCAGCCGTTCGTGCAGCGCGTCGATGTGCTGCACACGCTGGGCGGCGCTCGCAAAGTCCGCGGCCGCGGCCCACGCCGGATCGTCCATCGCGGTGCGCAGCCCGTTCCATTCCTGCTCGGTGGCGACGGCGATGCTGATCCAGCGATCCTCGCCGGCACAGGGGAAGACCCCGTGCGGCGCGGCCGCGTCGAGCGGATGTCGGTTGCCTTTGGGGCCGGCGACGCGGCCGTTGATCGCGTAGTCCATGAAGGCCGGGCCGACCATCTGCATCACGGCTTCCTGCTGCGAGTAATCGATGTGCTGCCCCTTGCCGGCGCGGTCGCGGTAGGAGAGCGCGGCGAGAACGGCGAACGCGCCCATCACGCCGTTGAAGGGATCGGCAAAGGCGTTCTCGAACGGCACCGGCGGGCCGCCGGCGTAGCCGGTGAGGCTGTCGAGGCCCGTGAGGCTGCTCAGGCTGAGGCCGTAGGTGCGAACGTTCTTGAGCGGGCCGTAGAGGCCGGCTGCCGGCATCGAGAGCATGACGAGATCCGGCTTGCGCGCGCGCAGCGCGTCGTAGTCGAGGCCCATCGCCGCCATGGCGCCGGGCCCGAAGTTCTCGACGACCACGTCGCATTTGGCGACGAGCTGGCGCGCCAGCTCCTGGCCCTCCGGCTTCTTCAGGTTGAGCGTGACGCTGCCGTTGCCCGCCCAGCCGGCATGGTTCGACAGGCTGCGGTCGGGATCGCGCACGCCGCCGGCGAACGGCGGCAGCATGCGCGTCAGGTCGATGCGCGCGCGCGACTCGATCTTGTAGACCTCCGCGCCGAGGAAGCCGAGCGTCTGACCGACCACGGGCCCGGCCCACACCCAACCGAAGTTCGCGACGCGGATGCCGCGGAGAGGAAGCGCCTTGGCCATGAGCGTGGGCGGTCAGATCACCCGGTCCTGGCGCAGCTTGGCCAGGTCGCCGGCGCTCATGCCGAGCGTGCCGTACACCTCGTCGTTGTGCTGGCCGAGGAGCGGCGCCGCTCGCCGCGGACCGCCGGGGCTCTCGGGGAGCTTGAACGGGGCACCGAGGTCACGGACGCGCCCCAGCGCCGGGTGCTCCAACTCCGCCAGGTACTCGCGCTCTTGCAAGTGCGGATGCTCGGCGGCTTCGGCGACCGTGAACACCGCGGTGATGGGGCAGCCTTCCGCCTGGCACCGGTCCATGATCTCCCACTTGCTGTGCTCCGTCGTCCACTGCTCGATCAACGGATACATCGCGTCGGCGTTCTGCGCCCGCACCAGCATCTCCTGGAACATCTCCATCTGCATCCACTCCGGGTTGCCCATCACGCGGGCGAGGCCGTTCCACTGCGCCGTTTCGAGCGCCAGGATCCAGGCGTGGCCGTCCTGGCACGGCAGGATGGTGGCGGGCGCGCCGAGCGACATGCCCACGCCCGTCCGCCGGTCGAACTTGCCGTCCTGGGCGCAGGCGCCGATGTTCTGGCTGCCGACGAAGAGCGCGGCGATCGCTTCGGCGCACGAGACGTCGAGATGCTGGCCGCCGCCGGCTGTTTGCCGGCCGTACACGGCCGCCAGGCCCCAGGCGGCGGCGGTGGTGGCGCCGAAGAAGTCCGCGGCGAAAGTGCCTTGCTCCAGCGGCGCCTCGGCCGGGCGGCCGCAATAGCGGCTGCTGGCGCCGGTGAGGTGGAAGGCGTTGAGATCGTAGCCGTTCCACCCACTGTACGGCCCGGTCTGGCCGTAGGGAGAGATCGAGATCATCACCAGATTCGGGTTCGCTTGGGAGAGGGCGGGAAAATCGAGCCCAAAGCGCTGCAGCCGCCCCGGGGGCTCGTTCTCGATGACGACATCGGCCTGTTGGACGAGCTGCAGCAGGACATCGCGCCCGCGGCCGGTCGTCACGTCGAGCGTGATGCCGCGCTTGTTGGTGTTGAGGAAGAAGAACAGGCCGCTCTTCTCCGGGTGCGGCTCGTCGTGGGGAAAGGGGCCCCAACGCCGGGCGATATCGCCGTCCACCGGTGGCTCGACCTTGACGACGTCGGCACCGTAGTCGGCAAACAGCTTCGCGCAGTACGGCCCCGATACCGCCTGGCCGAGCTCGATGACCCGCAGTTGACCTAGTGCGCCATCCATGTGAACACATGTTAGTCTGATTTGCATGCAGAGAGGAAGTGATCGGGGGCATTTTCTCCTACGCCCGGTCGCATACGGAAAGGGGCGCCGCCGTGACCTTTTGGGGGATTGAATGAAGAACAGCGACGCGGTCACTCGGATCACGACGGGAGTGAGCTGGGCGGAGTTCTGCGATACGCTCAAACGCGCCGGCGACATCATTCTGCGCCAAGGCTCTCCGCAAGACCCCTTCGATCGCGCGGAGGGTTTTCGTTACCTGAGCCGTCTCACCCGGGTCGCGCTGGAGTCGTACATCGAGTTTGCCGATCCGCTGGCACCGGTGCTGCGCCGGCCGGCGCACGAGACGGTGAAGATCGGTGCCGACAACCCGGACAACTACTACCAGAGCGCCGCCATCAGCGGCCGACACGAATATCGTATCCGGGGCACGCGCGGGACGGTGCACTACCTCGGACTGGGCACCTATGCCGGCAACTACGGATCGGCGGCACGTTCGGGACAGACCGGCTACCTCGAAGGTCGCGATCTGTCCATCGAGCCCGACGGGTCGTTCGAGATCAAGGTGAGCTGCCGGCAGCAGCCGGGAAACTGGTTGCGCATGGAGCCGGATACGTCGTCGCTCATCGTGCGACAGACTTTTCAGGATCGGGCGAGCGAACGTATCGCCGATCTGCACATCGAACGCCTCGGGGTCACCGGTCCTCCGGACCCCGTGACCCCCGAGGGCATCGATCGCGGCTTCGCCGCGGCGAGCGCCTACGTGGCCGGCACGGCCGCCCTGTTCGCCGACTGGGCGGAAGGCTTTGCCCGCAGCGGTATCAACGAGCTGCACGAGCTCGATCCGGCCATCGCCGGGGCCGCCCACGGCGATCCGAACATCTGCTACTTCCACGGCTACTGGGAGCTGCAGCCGGATCAAGCGCTGGTCATCGAGACCACGCCGCCGCGCTGCGAGTACTGGAACTTCCAGCTCAACAACCACTGGATGGAGTCGCTCGACTACCGCTATCACCGCATCGCCGTGAACCACCACGGCGCGGTGTACCGGCCCGACGGCTCGGTGCGCCTCGTCGTCGCGCACGAGAACCCCGGCGTCGACAACTGGCTCGATACCGCCGGTCACCGCCGCGGCACCATGTGCTGGCGCTGGATCCGCGCCGAGGCGCACCCGCGGCCGAGCACGCGCGTCGTGGAGCGTACCGACCCATCGATCCGGGGGTAAGGGCGCCGCGGCAGGGACCACGAGCCTCGCCGGCCAGCTCGGCCAACCCGTCGCCCCGAACCGCGCCTCGCCGTCGGCAAGCTGACCTGGATCAGCTTCTATGGTACGGGTTGGCATACTCGTCGTTCGTGTGGCAAGGTAGTCGAACAAACGTTTGTTCGGGCACTTCGAGAGAGGGGACGCATGGCCAAAAGAAATCCGCTGCAAACCAAGCTCTGCGACATGCTGGGAATCGAGTTCCCGATCATCGCCTTCACCCACTGCAAGGACGTGGTCGGCGCCGTCGTCAACGCCGGAGGCTTTGCCGTGCTCGGGGAAGCGATGCACACGCCGGACGAGATCGCCGCCGACATCAAGTGGATCCGCTCGCGCGTCGGGGACAAGCCCTTCGGCATCGATCTGGTGCTCCCGGCCTCGGTGCCGCCGTCGGACACCCTCGAGCAGCTGCTGGCCAAGATCCCGGAGGCCCACCGCAAGTTCGTGCAGGGCATCAAGGATCGCCACCAGGTCCCGGAGCCGAAGAACCCGGTGGCGTTGCACCAGTGGGGCGGCCTGAATCAGGAAATGGCGCGCGCGCAGCTCGACGTGCTCCTTGACGAGCGAGTTCCGGTGTTCGTCTCCGGCCTCGGCAGCCCGGCCTTCATTCTGAAAGCCATGCACGAGCGCGGCATGAAGGTGTTCGGCCTGATCGGCAAGACGCGACAGGCCAAACGCGAGCTCGAAGCGGGCGTCGACGCGATCATCGCGCAGGGGTACGACGCGGCGGGCCACACGGGACCGATCGGAACCTTCTCCATCGTCCCCGAGGTGACGGCGATCGCCGGCGACACGCCGGTGGTGGCCGCCGGCGGCGTCACCACCGGTCGCCATCTGGCCGCCGCCCTCTGCCTCGGCGCGGCCGGCGTGTGGACCGGCACGCTCTGGCTGGCCTGCCGGGAGTCGGACTCCGACATGATCGTGAAGGAAAAGCTCCTCGCCGCCACCTCGGACGACACGGTGTACTCGCGGTGCATTTCGGGCATGCCGATGCGAATTCTCAAGTGCGCGTGGACCGACGAGTGGGGTAAGCCCGACGCTCCGGCGATCCTCCCGGCGCCGTATCAGATGTTGCTGAGCGCCGAATACATTCAAGCGGCCAACGATCATCGCCGGCCCGATCTGATGACGGAGGCGGCGGGACAAGGCGTCGACTTCATCAAGGCCATGAAGCCGGCCCGGCAGATCGTCTTCGACATGGCGGATGAGGCGCTGGCGGCGTTCGACGAGCTGACCGGGGACGAATGAACGGCCGGCAGCACGGCTCGGCCCCCGCACGCCCCGGATTCGATGCGGCCATGGCCGGCAAGCGGGCGGAGTGCGACGGCGGAGGACTGACCGCCAGTGGGCACGCGGCACGCCAGGAGTTCGCCGGGATGCTCACCGGCGAATACGTCGACCACGGCGAGCCCCCGTGGCGCTGGTATCTGATGGTCGACCTGTCATGCAAGCCGGAGGGCTACCCGAGCGACGCCGTGTGGTGCGAGTCGGAGAGCGTGTTCCTGCTCGACGACGAATGAAATCGCGAAATCAAAAGAGGGGTGAGAGCGAGAGAGAAGATGGACGGCCCTTGGCGCTTTCAAGATTTCGTGATTCGTGATTCTCCCGGCTGATGCCGTTGCTTCGGAGAGATCGCAGATGCGAATCGTGGTGTGTGCAAAAGAAGTCCTGGACCCCGATGCGGTCAACAACTACGCCCTTGCCGGGAAGCTGGAGATTGGGGCGGACGGAAAGACGCTGACACAGGCCGCCATCCCGCGGTTGATGAACGCCTACGACGAGCAGGCCATCGAAGCCGCGCTGCGGCTGCGTGATGCGGGTGTCACCTGCACGATTGCGGTCGTCTCCGTCGGCCGGGACGCGACGGACATCCTCAAGCACGCCGCGGCGCTGGGCGCGGACGAAGTGGCGTGCGTCGCCGCCGACGCTGCGGCGCTGGACGCTCATGGCACGGCCTGCCTGCTCGCCGCCTACGTTCGGCAGAGCGGCGGCGCCGATCTCGTGCTCTGCGGCCGCCAGGCGTCGGATGACGATCAAGGGGTGGTCCCCGCCCTCATCGGCGAGAGTCTGGACATGCCGGTGGTGACCATCGCGCGCAGCGTCGAGTTGGAGCAATCGCCCGACGGGTTGGCCGTGCGGGTCACTCGCGTGACGCCGGATGGCGACGAGGTCGTCGCAGCTCGCTGCCCCGCGGTGATCACGATCAGCAACGAGCTCGGCGCACCGCGCTATCCCACCGCGGCTCGGCGCATGGCGGCCCGACGCGTGCGACCGAAGGTGGTGTCGGCCGAGGAGCTGACCGTCCGCCCCGAGGATCTGCAGCCGCGGGTGAAGCTGGCGCGCCAATTCGTGCCCCAGGTGCAGGGAAAGTGCGAGATTCTTTCCGCGTCGACGCCCGCCGAGGTCGCCGACAGTCTGATGGCCCGCCTGCGCGCGGAGAGCGTCATTTGAGTCGGCCGGGGAGCAGCCACGAAATGACGTCCAACGCGGTCACCGTCTGCACCTGGGGCGGACAGCTCGGCGATGTCGAAGAGGCGTTCACTCTCGCGCGCAAGGTCACCGGACCTTGGGGCGCGGATCTGCGGTGGCTGGTTCTCGGGTCGTTGCCGGAGCAGGCCCACGGGATCGCCGGCCGACACGGCGTGGCGGCAATCGACCACGTCGCCGACGCCACGCTCGACAGCTTCCAGCCCGACGTCCACGTCGAGGCGCTGGCGCAGTACTGCGCCCAGAGCACGCCGAAGGCCGTGCTGTTCAACCAGACGTACGAGGCGCGGCTCGCGGCGCCGCGGCTCGCCGGCCGGCTGGGCTGCGCCGTGGCCATGAACGCGACGGACCTGGAAGTCGGCGGCGAGGGCCAGCTTTGCGTCACCGCCTCGGCGTATGGCGGCGACACCCGTGTGGTCTACGAGCTGATCGGCGCGCCGGTGATCGCCGCCCTGTCGGCCAACGCGATCGTCCCGGAGCCGCTCGCTGGAGCCTCGGCCAGCCCCAAGCTGTGCGAGATTCAGGTGGACCTCGGCCGCGTCGTCGAGCGGATTCGGATCGTGACCCCCGCCCGGGGCCAGAGCGGTGCGCGCCTCGAGGACGCTCAGGTGATCGTCTCGGGCGGCCGCGGGCTCGGTGAAGCGGAGAATTTCCGACTGGTGCAGGAGCTCGCCGAAGCGCTCGGCGGCATGGCCGGCGCCTCGCGGCCGATCGTCGACGACGGCTGGGTCGACTCGTCCCGGCAGGTGGGCCTCACCGGCAAGATCACGCGGCCGGCGCTGTACATTGCGGCCGGCATCTCCGGTGCCAGCCAGCACATGGTCGGCTGCGCCGCGGCAAAGACGATCGTCGCGATCAATCGCGACCCGGATGCGGCCGTGTTTCGCTACGCGCGCTACGGCATCGTCGGGGATTGCCTCGCCATCCTCCCCGAGCTCATCCGTGCGGCAAAGGCGCGCTGAACCGGAGGGAAGAGGACGACATCGATGACAAGCAACCGTGTTCCGGTAATTCAAAACCTATTTGCCGAGACGGCGCAGGGGCCGCGACTCCTGGGCTCGCAGTGTGCGACGTGCGGCGCTCCGTACTTTCCGAAGTCGCCGGTCTGCCACAATCCCGCTTGCCGCGAGCCGCGGATCGAGGACGCCGCGTTCGGCCCGCGAGGCACGCTGTGGAGCTTCGCGGTCCAGTACTACGCGCCGCCCGCGCCGGTGAGGTACGACGAGCCGTTCGTACCGTTTGCCATCGGCGTGGTCGATCTGCCGGAGGGCCTCCGCGTGCTCGGCCGGCTCAGCGTCGACGACCTGCGCAAGATCAAGATCGGCATGGCGGTGGAGCTCGTCATCGATCGTCTCTGCGGTGGCACGGATGGCAGTGAGGTGACCACCTGGAAATTCCGGGCGGTCTGACGCTCGCGGGACACAGAGAGGGCAAGGCATGAGAGAAGTGGCAGTCATCGGGTTGGGCGTTCACCCCTGGGGAAAATTCGAGGACAAGTCGGTGACCCAGTTGTGTCGCGAGGCGATTGCGGCGGCGCTGAAGGACGCGGGGGTCCAGTGGCGCGAGATCGAGGCGATCGCCGCGGCGAGCTCGCGCTTCTCCGGCGGCAAAGGCTGGGGCCTGAACGGCAACGACGTCATCGAGGACATGGGTCCGACCGGGGCACCGGTCTACAACCTGTCGGCCGGCTGCGCCGCCGGCGGCAACGCGTTCAACGTCGGCTACAGCCTGATCGCCGGCGGTCTGTACGACATGGTCCTCGTCGTCGGCGGCGAGAAGATGCCCAAGGGCTTCATCCAGATGTCGGGCGTACAGGAAGAGACCGACCCCGAGTACGTGCGCCAGGTGTGCGTCGGCATGCCGGGACCCGCGTTCTGGGGCATGCTGTGCATGCGGCGCATGGCGGATTACGGCACGACCGAGGAGCAGCTGGCGAAGATCGCCGTGAAGGCGCACCAGGCCGGACAGCACAACTCCAACGCGCGCTTCCGCCAGCAGTTCACCGTCGAGGACGTGCTCAAGTCGCGGGTGGTGAGCTGGCCGCTGCGCCTGTACGAGATCTGCCCCGTCAGCGACGGCGCCGCCGCGGTGGTGTTGTGCTCGGCCGAGGTGGCGCGCAAGCGCACGACGAAGCCCGTGTGGATTGCGTCGAGCACGGTGGCCACCGCCGCCTTCAACGACGGCATCCCGCGCGGCCTCGCCACCGTCACGCCGCCGGGCCACACCGAGCACAGCGAAGCGACCACGGCGGTGAAGAAAGCCTTCGATCAGGCCGGCATCGGACCGCGCGACGTCAGCCTGATCGAGCTGCAGGACAACACGGTCTACTACGAGCTGGCATTCCCGGAGGAGTGGGGATTCTGCGAGCCGGGCGAGGCGGAGAAGTTGGTGGAGCGCGGCGACACCGTGCCGACGGGCAAGCTGCCGATCAACCCGAGCGGCGGCTTCCTGTGCTTCGGCGAGGCGACGACGGCGATGGGCGTGTGGCAGGTCTGCGAGCTGGCGTGGCAGCTGCGCGGCGAAGCGGGAGCGCGCCAGGTGCCGAACGCCAAGGTGGGGCTCGGCCAGACCCTCGGGCTCGGCAGCAACGCCACGGCCGTCATC
>CAZYMF010000035.1:14004-18751 GCA_964648215.1 uncultured Binatia bacterium (SeqCode)
CATGCGAGTCGAGCTGGGGTTGATGAGCCACCCCTTCCACGAGAACCCGGTGTGGCCGGACACGGCGGGGATCGCCGCCGCGGCGCGCAAGGTGGAAGAGCTCGGGTTCGATGGCATCCTCGTGCCCGAGGCGGGCGGGCACGATCCGTTCTTCCCGCTGTTGCTCGCGGCGCACGAAACCACCCGCGTCAGCCTGCGCACCGGCATCGCCGTCGCCTTCCCGCGCAGCCCGATGGTCATGGCGCAGATTTCCTGGGACCTGCAGCGCTTCTCCCGCGGCCGCTTCGAATTGGGGCTGGGCACGCAGGTCAAGGGGCAGAACGAGCGCCGCTACGCCGCGCCATGGACCGCCGCGCCGGGGCCGCGGCTACGCGAGTACATCCTGTGCCTGAAAGCAATGTTCGAAACCTTTCAGAACGGCGCGCGCCCGCACTTCTTCGAGGGCAAGCACTATCGGTTCAACCTGATGCCGCAGTTCTTCAACCCGGGTCCCATCGATCATCCGCACATCCCGATCTCCATCGCCGCCGTCAACCCCTACATGTGCCGGCTGGCCGGCGAGCTGTGCAACGGGATCTTTCCGCATCCCATCTGCACCCCGCGCTACATGCGGGAGGTGATGATCCCCGCCATCGAGGCCGGCGCGCGCAAAGCGCGGCGCGAAGCCTCCGACGTGCAGATCCTCGTGTCGCCGATGATCGTCACCGGGCGCGACGCGGCGGAGATCAAGCGCAAGACGGTCTACCTGAAGCAGCGGCTCGGCTTCTATGCGTCGACGCGCTCGTACCATGCGCCCCTCGAGCTGCACGGGTTCCTGGACGTCGGCCAGCAGCTGTTCCGTCTCTCCATGGAGGGCAAGTGGCGGGAGATGGTCGATCTGATCAGCGACGAGATGTTGGACGCGTTCGCCACCGTTGGGAGCTTCGATGAGCTCGGGCCCAAGCTGAAGGCCCGGTGGGGTGACATCGCCTCGGTCCTGCATCTGGATCTGCCGCCGGACCTGCGCGAGGATGACGCGGCGGTGCGTAGGTTACTCGCATCGCTGCGTTGTTGAGGCTTGCACAAATCATCGAGACCGGAGACGTGTCAGAACCAGATGGGCCAACCACAGAGGCACAGAGAACACCGAGTGGGGACACGGAGGTCGAGCGGCTCGTTGACGGGATCAAACGCGTCAGCCTCTGAGGGGCCCCCTCTGTGCGCTCTGTGCCTCGGTGGTTCATGTTCGATTTCTTTGTAAGCAGCAATAGGCGGAGGACTGATCATGGGATCGGATGAGCACGTGCTGTTCCACATCGACGACGGAGTGGGTGTCGTCACGATGAACCGTCCGGAGCGTCTGAATGCGGTGAACTGGGATATGGCCTCGCGCCTCGTCGAGCTCTTCCGCGAGCTGCGGCACAACGACGAGGTGCGTGTCCTGGTGCTCACGGGAGCCGGCCGCGGCTTCTGTGCCGGCGGCGATGCCGACTGGCTCAGCGGGTCCGGCGATCGCCCGTTGCCCGGCCTGTCGGACAAGAGCCGCGTCCTGCCGCGCTACCAGCGCAAGACGCCGGCCGGGCCGTTTGCCGAGTTCGCCCGGATGATCATCGACGTGGACAAGCCCGTCATCGCGGCGATCTCCGGACCCGCGATGGGCGCCGGGCTCGCCTTCGCGCTGGCCTGCGATCGGCGGATCGGCGACGCCAAGGCGCGCATGTGCGCGGCCATGGTACGGCTCGGCTTCAGCCCCGATTGCGGCATCACCTGGCTGCTGCCGCGCGTCACCAACCTGGCCACCGCGTTGATGATGGTGGAGACCGGCAAGATCCTGGAGGCCGAGGAGGCGCACAAGGTCGGACTCCTCGACGAGCTCGTCCCCGAAGGCGAGGCGCTGCCGGCCGCGATGCGCTACGCGAAGGAGCTGGCCAAGGGCCCGAGCGTCGCCATCGACCTGGCGCGCCGCTGTGTCTACAAGTCCCTGACGGCGACCTTCGACGAGATGCTCGACTACGAAGGCGTCGCCGGCACGATGTCGGCGGACACGCACGACGCGCGCGAGGGCACCAGCGCGTTCATCGAGAAGCGCAAGCCGGTGTTCAAGGGCTGCTGATTCGGCCGTCAGTCCCCGTGCAACGCGGCGATGAGCGCGCGGACGCGCGCCTCGTCCGCGCGCAGGCCGTGGGGAAGGTCCAGCGTCAGGGTGGAGAAGATGCCGCCGCAACGTTCCCGCAGCTGCGGCACCAGATCATCGTAACGGCCGACGATGGCGAACTCGTGCAGCATCTCGTCGGTGATCACCTTGGGCATGTCCTGCCACTTGTTCTCTAGCGACAGCCGATGCAGCTCGAGGCCGACGTCGGTCCAGCCGTGAAACTCCAACACCGAATGATACGTGCGGGTGGAGGCATAGAAGGCAATCCGCTGGCGCGCCGCGTCCTTGGCGGCGGCGATCTCGGCGTCGTCTCGGCCAATGGCCAGGAACGGCGCCCCGACGACGTCGACCTCCGACGACGGTCGGGTCGCCTTCGCGGCACCGGTCGCAACCGTCGGCAGCACCACTTCCTTGGCGTACCGGAACGTCGCGATCGGATGCAGCCGCAACCCGTCACACAGCTCGCCGGCGAGGCGGCACATGTACGGGTTCACCGCGGCGACGTAGATCGGCACGTGCGGATACGGGCTCGGCCCCGGGTTGAAGAACGGCGGCAGCAGGGTGAACTGATAGTGCTTCCCCTCGAAGTACGTCGGCCGCTTGCCGTCCTGGAAACTGGCGAAGATCGCCTTGAGACAAAGAATGTACTCCCGCAAGCGCGGACCGGGCGGCGCCGTCCACGGCGCGCCATAGCGGCGCTCGTTGTGCCCCTTCACCTGGGTGCCGAGCCCGAGCTGGAAACGCCCGGCGGAGAACTTCTGCAGGTCCCACGCGAGCTGCGCCACCACCATCGGGCTGCGGGGAAAGGCAATCGCGACATTGGTGGCGAGATGGATGCGTTGCGTGTGCTCCGCGGCCACCATCAGAGGCAAGAAGGGATCGTAACCGGCCTCCGGCATGGTGGTCCCATCGAACCCCAATGCCTCGATCGCGCGGGCGGCGGCGACGAAGCGCTCGATGCTTGCCGCCGCCTGTCCCTTGCCCGCGTACTGGTCCGTCTCCAGGTCGAGTAGCCCTGTTTCAATGCGCACGGCGATCTTCCTCCTCTCGTTGCCTGACCTGCTCCCCGCCGCAGGCAAATGCCCCCGGCGGCCCCTTGGCAGTGATCGAGATCATGGTTTAGACTGGCGTCCGCTCATACATGAAAACGGTCCGCCCGGATAGACGAACAAACGTTTGTTTAAATTGCTGTGACAGCGGAAGGAAGGTAGCGGCGTGAATTTCGAGTTTTCGGACGAAGAAAATGCCTTCGCGGCCGAGGTCGAGCGCTTCCTCGACGCGCACGAGACGCGTGAAGTCATGGACGTCACGCGCGAAAATATGGCGCAAATCGTCGACACCCCGGCGCGCCGCGCCTTCGTGACGAAGATTGCCGAGCGCGGCTGGCTGGGGATGACCTGGCCCAAGGAGTACGGGGGCCGAGAGCGGGAAGGGGTCTACGAGTACCTGCTCAACGAGCGCCTGGCCCGGCGCGGCGCGCCGCAGATCGGCAAGGGGGTCGGCATCGTCGCCAAGACGATCATGCGGCACGGCAACGAGAAGCTGAAGCGCGAGTTCCTGCCCAAGATCCTGCACAACGAGATCCAGTTCGCCATCGGTTACAGCGAGCCCGAGGCCGGCTCCGATGCGGCGGCCATGGCGCTGCGCGCCGTGCGCGAAGGCGATGGCTGGCGGCTCAACGGCCAGAAGGTCTTCACCACCTCGGCGCACTTCGCCGATTGGTACTGGGTCGGCGCCAGAACCGATCCCGACGCTCCCAAGCACCGCGGCATCACCCTGTTTCTGCTGCGAATGGACCATCCGGGACTGACGGTGCAGGCGATGCCGACGATCGGCGACGAGCGCACCAACTCGGTGTACTTCGAGGACGTCTTTGTCGGCGACGAGTACCGCGTCGGCGAGCTCAACAAGGGCTTCCAGTACATCTCCGAGGCGCTCGACCTCGAGCGCTTCACCATGTTCACCTTCTCCCCCATCGAGCAGCGCATGGAGGAGCTGTGCACCTTCGTTGCCACCGAGAAGCGCGACGGCAGGCCGCTGCGCGAGGACCCGATCGTGCGCCAGCGCATCGCGCAGCTCGTCAGCCAGACCGAGGTGGCTCGCCTGCTCGGCTTCCGCGTCGTCGCCAAGTCGATGAAAGGCGGCCCGCCGCCGACAACCGAGGCCTCGGCGTACAAGCTCTATGCAACCGAGCTCTCCAAACGCATCGCCGACGCGGCGCTGGACATCGCCGGCCCCGGCGGGCAACTGCGCGTGCACACGGAAGAGGCGCCCATGCGCGGGCGACCCGAGCTGACCTATCGCTATACGGTGATCGATACCATCGGCGGTGGCACGTCCGAGGTCCAGAAGAACATCATCGCGCGCCGCAAGCTGGGCCTGCCGCCGAATTTCTAAATGGAAGCGGCCGCAAAACCTCTCCTCGACGGCTTCACCGTGCTCGACCTGTCCAGCGTCGGCCCGGCGTCGCGCTGTTCGCGAGTCCTGGCGGATTACGGCGCCACGGTGATCAAGGTCTCTCCGCCGCCGAGCAAGAGCTCGGTGCAGATCCAGCCGCCGTTCTTCGTCTACAGCGCCAATCGCGGGATGAAGCGGGTGCGCATCGACCTGAAG
>CAZYMF010000035.1:18851-23586 GCA_964648215.1 uncultured Binatia bacterium (SeqCode)
TGCACTGCTCCGGCCGGCGCGCCGACGGCGGCCCGGCCCTGCCCGGCGCAACCGTCGCCGACAGCGCCGGCGGCGGCATGCACGCCGCCATCGCGATTCTCGCCGCGCTGCTGCGGCGCAACCTCACCGGGCACGGCACCTATCTCGACGTCTCGGTCGCCGAAGGCGTCCTGTTGCTCACCTCGCTCTACATCGATCAGCATCTGGCGACCGGTGAGCAGCCGGGGCCCGGGCACGACATCTTGACCGGTCGCTACGCCTGCTACGACGTCTACCAGGCTCGCGACGGCAAGTGGCTCGCCGTCGGCATCGTCGAGCCCGCTTTCTTCGCCAACCTGTGCAAGGCGCTCGACCTGGAGCAATGGATCCCGCACCAGACCGACGATGCGCGCCAGGACGAGATCCGGGCGGCGTTCCGCGCCGCTTTCGCCTGCCGCGACCGCGACGACTGGGTGGCCGAGCTGGCGCCACGGAACACCTGCGTGGCCCCCGTGTACTCGATTCCCGAGTTGATCGAGGACCCCCAGTTTATCAGTCGCGGGGTGTGGGGCAACGCGACGCACCCGCAACACGGACACCTCCGCCAGGTCGGGTCCGTCCTGGCCGGCATGGATCGCAGCCCCTCCGAGGCGGCCCTGCCCGATCCCTCGAAAACGGATACGGACGAGTTGCTGCGCGGTGCCGGCGTCACCGCGGCGCAGCTCGCGCAGCTACGCCGCGACGGAGTGGTCGCGTGAGTGCACGAAACCGACGACTGAAGAAGGATTGTTGATGGATCTCGATTTCACCGAAGAGCAAGAGATGCTGCAGCGCACCGTGCGGCAGGTCTGCGCCGACACTGCGCCGATCGCGGTCGTCCGCGCCATGGAGGACGATCCTGTCGGCTATCCGGCCGGACTGTGGAAGCAGTTCGCGGAGCTGGGCGTGCTCGGCTTGACCCTTCCCGAAGCCTACGGCGGCGGCGGCCAGTCGGCGATCGAGGCGGCGATCCTGTACGAGGAGCTCGGCCGGTCGCTGGCGCCCTCGCCCCACTTCGTCAGCGCCGTGATGAGCGGCGGCGCGCTGGCGCTCGCGGGCAGCGAGGAGCAGAAGCAAACCTGGCTTCCCCGAATCGCCACCGGGGAAAGCATCTTCACGCCGGCTTGGCTGGAGCCGAACAACGGATTCGGCCCGCAAGGCGTGCAGATGCGGGCCGTCCGCAAAGGAAAGCACTACCACCTCAGCGGCACGAAACGCCACGTCCAGTTCGCCGGCGCGGCGGCGCGCTTGCTCGTCCTGGTGCGCACCGGGGCGGAGCCGGGTGACGTCGACCTGTTGCTGGTCGATCCGCACGCGCCGGGCATCGAGCTCGTTCAGCAGCGCAGCCTGGCGTCCGACGCGCAGTACAAGGTCGTCTTCGATGACGTGCGCGTTCCCGTCGCCGATCGCGTCGGCGCCGCGGGCTCGGGATGGTCGACCTGGGACCACGTGATGCACGACGGCATCATCCTGCTCGCCGCGCAGGCGATGGGCGGGGCGCAGCGCGCCCTCGAGATGACCGTCCAGTACGCCAAGGAGCGCGAGCAGTTCAACAAGCCGCTCGGCGCGTTCCAGGCGATCGCGCACTATCTCGCCGATGCCTCCACCGCCGTCGACGGCGGCACCACCCTGGCGTACGAGGCGGCGTGGGCGCGGGCCGCCGGCAAACGCGTCAACCGCCTGGCTCCCATGGCCAAGCTGTTCGCCTGTCGAACCTATCGCGACGTCACGGCCATGGCCCAGCAGGTCTACGGCGGCATGGGGTTCACCATCGAGTGCGACATCCAGCTCTACTTCCGGCGCGCCAAGCAGCTGCAGATGACCTGGTGGGACGGGCGCTACCTCGAAGAGCTGATCGCCCACGACACGCTGGACGCCGGCCGAGCGTGGAGCCTGGCGGGCCTGACGGCGTAGACGATGACCGCGGCGCTCGATTACATCCCCGAGGACCTTTCCGAAGAGGCCAAGCGAAAGCTTGCCGCCCTGGCGACCGAGTCGACACCGGAGCCCGGCCCGGTGGAGCTGAACGAGTACCTCGTGCGCCACTGGTGCGAGACCTTGGAGGACGGTAACCCGCTCTACCTGGACGACGCCTACGCCCGCTCGCAAGGGCGGCGCAGCATCGTGGCGCCGGTGGGCTCCATCATGACCACGCTCAGCATGCCGCTGCGCTGGCCCTGGCCTCCCGGCGGCCGCGAGCCCGCACGCCACATCCACTACGACGTCAAGGATCTCCTCAACCTCCCCGTCGGCATCATCACGACCATCGAGGTGGAGCAGCACGCCTTCGTCGAGCTCGGCGACCGGGTCAGCGTCAGCCAACGGCTCGTGTCCATCTCGCCGTGGAAGAAGACGCGGCTCGGCGAGGGCCATTTCTGGACCATGGATCGCCTCTACCGCAACCAGCGCGGCGAGCTGGTGCTGCGCGAACGCATGACCGCGTTCGGCTACGGGCGCGAGAGCGCCGCCCCGTCCGCCGGCGCCGCCTCCGGCGGCGGCTGGAGCCCGGCGGTGGAGGAAGCCATTCGCGGCGAGCAGACCGGCTACCGGCCCCCTGCCTTCCGCGACCGTCTGTGGGAGGAAGTGCACGAAGGGGAAGAGCTCCCGCAGCTCGTCATGCCCATCACCTTCACGCGCTGCGTGTACCTGGCGTCGGCCACGCGCGACTTCTCGCCGCAGCACTCCAACCGGGAGTACGCCCAGCAGCGCTCCAAGACCAAGGACGTGTTCGTGAACACGCCGTTCAACCTGGGCATGGTCAGTCGCTTCCTCACCGACTGGGCCGGTCCGCAGAGCATCGTGCGGCGCATGAACGTGGCGATGCGCGGCAACGTCTGCGCCGGCGACGACATGATCCTCAGCGGCACGGTCAAACGGAAGTACGTCGAGAACGGCGAGCATCGCGTCGATCTCGACGTGATGATCTCGACGCAGGACGGACCGGTTACGCCCTGCAGCGCCACGCTGGCTCTGCCCAGCCGCAACGAGAGCCGGTGATGGCGCATCTCGCTTCACCAAGGAGGAGCTACGAATGAGCACCGCAAGCTGGGACCACACGGTGGACCTTCTCGTTGTCGGCTCGGGAGCCGGTGCGATGACCGCGGCGCTCACCGCCTACGATCGCGGCAGCGCGCCGTTGCTGATCGAGAAGAGCGACCGCTACGGCGGCAACTCGGCGATGTCCGGCGGCGGTTTGTGGGTGCCGAACAATCACCTCATGGAAGCCGCCGGCGTCAAGGATACTCCCGAAGACGCGTGGGCGTATATCAAAGGGACGGTCGGCAACGCCGTGGCCGAGGATCGCCTGCGAGCGTACCTCGAGCAGGCGCCGCAGATGGTGAAGTACCTGACCGAGCACTCCAAGGTGCGGCTCGTCGCGCTGCCGGAGTACGCCGACTATTACCAGAACGTGACCGGCTGCCGGCCGGGCGGCCGTAGCATCGAGCCGGAGAGCTTTCACGCCGGCGCGCTCGGCGACGAGTTCCTCAACATGCGCGACCAGAACCCGCAGATGCTGATCATGAACCGCATCTTCATGACGGTGTTCGAGGCGCGCACCCTGCTCACGCGCGCCCGCGGCTGGATCAGGCTGACGATGAAGCTGATGGGCCGCTACTGGTTCGACCTGCCCTGGCGTTTCAAGTCGCGGCGCGACCGCAACGTCGCCATGGGCAATGCGCTGGTCGGCATGCTGCGCCGCTCGCTGATGGATCGCGGCATTCCGCTGTGGCTCAACACGGCGGCCCGCGAGCTGGTCGTCGAGGACGGGCGCGTGGTCGGCGTCGTGGCGCAAAGGGACGGAGCGCCGGTCCGCATCCGCGCCAACAAGGGCGTCGTCCTCGCGGCCGGCGGCTTCGAGGCGAGCCAGGCGATGCGCGAGAAGTATCTGCCGCATCCGACGCGCGCCGAGTGGTCGTGCGGCAACCACGCCAATACCGGCGACGCCATCAACCTCGGCCTGTCGGTCGGCGCCGCGGTCGATCTCATGGAGGACGCCTGGTGGGGACCCACCACCGTCGTCCCCGGCGAGCCGCACGCCCGCATGCTGGTGATCGAGAAGTCGCTGCCGGGCAGCATCCTCGTCGACAAGCGCGGCGAGCGCTTCGTCAACGAAGCCGCGCCGTACATCGACGTCGTCAAGGCGATGTACGAGACCTCTGCCGCCGGCGCGTCGCGCGTGCCGGCGTACCTGGTCTTCGATGCCGCGTACCGCAAGAAGTATCCCTGCGGGCCTGTGCTGCAGGCCTCACAGCAACCCGACTGGGCGCTTCCGAAAGCGCTGCGGAGCTACTTCAAGAAGGCCGACACCCTCGAAGCGCTGGCGCCACAGCTCGGCGTCGATGCGGCGGGGCTCAAGGCCACAGTCGCGAAGTTCAACCAGTACGCCCGTAGCGGCAAGGACGCCGACTTCCACCGCGGCGAGACGGTCTTCGATCGCTACTACGGTGACGAGAAGGTGCAGCCGAATGCCTGCCTCGCGCCGATCGAGACGCCGCCTTTCTACGGCCTCGAGGCATACCCGGGCGAGCTCGGCACCAAGGGCGGCCTGAAGACCGACGCCCGCGCGCACGTGCTCAAGGAAACGGGAGACGCGGTTCCGGGGCTCTACGCCATCGGCAACTGCTCGGCGGCGGTCATGGGCCACAGCTACCCCGGCGCCGGCGCCACCATCGGCCCGGCGATGACCTTCGGGTACATCGCGGCGCGCGATGCGATC
>CAZYMF010000035.1:23686-31852 GCA_964648215.1 uncultured Binatia bacterium (SeqCode)
GCCCTCGACGGGCGCCGAGTCCTCGAGCTTGCCGACGAGAAGGGCGTCTACTGCGGCAAGCTGCTCGCCGACATGGGCGCCGACGTCGTCAAGATCGAGCCCCCGGGCGGCGATGAGACGCGCCACCTCCCCCCCTTCTGGCACGACACTCCGGATCCCGACGGCAGCCTGTTCTTCCTCTACATGAACACCAGCAAGCGCGGCGTCACCCTCGACCTCACCCGGCCCGCGGGGCGGGACCTCTTCAAGCGGCTCGCGCGCACCGCCGATCTGATCGTGGAGACGTTTCCGCCGGGCCATCTCGACACGTTGGGGCTGGGTTACGACGCGCTGAAGGAAGACAACCCCGGGCTCGTGCTCACGTCGATCACCGGCTTCGGCCAGACCGGGCCGCAGCGGCACTTTGCCTCCAGAGACATCGTCGCCGGCGCCCTGGGCGGCGCGACGTACGTGACCGGCGAGGCGGAGGATCCGCCGGTGACCCTGGCCGGATCGCAGGCGCACGTCACGGCGGCGACCTACGCGGCCGTCAGCAGCTTGATTGCGCTGCACCACGCCAGCCGCAGCGGCGAGGGGCAGCACGTGGACGTCTCGGTCGAGGAGACCACCGCCTCGGTGACGCACATCTGCGGCGCCGGCAAGTGGCTCGACGACCACATCATTCCCAAGCGCATGGGCACCGGCCTGTTCGCCTCGGTGCCCTCGGGCGCCTATCGCTGCAAGGACGGCCTGGTCTATCTGATGATCAACCGGCCGCTGCACTGGAAGGCCCTGGCGCAATGGATCAACGAGGTGACGGGCAACGCCGCGGTCCTCGACCCGCTCTTCGAGGGACCCTCGTCGAATCGCCACGCCAGCCGCGACCTCATCGATTTCTACATCACGGAGCTGACCTCACGGCACACGGTCGACGAGATCTACCGCGAGGGCCAGCGCCGTCACATCGCCTTCACGCCCGTCAACACCGCGGCCGCCGTGGCGCGCGATCCGCAGCTCGCGGCGAGGAATTTCTTCGTCGAGGTGGCCGACGCGAAACGTGGCGCGCTGCGCTATCCGGGCGCGCCGTACCGCCACGCCGAAACACCCTGGCGCATCTCGCGACCCGCGCCGCGCCTCGGCGAGCACAACGAAGAGATCTACGGCGGCGAGCTCGGCCTGCCCGCGGACGCGATCCGCGCCTTCACCGCGAGCGGAGTCATCTGAGGCTCAATGACGCAGGCCCTCCACGACGTGCGGGTGGTCGAGTTCGCGGCGGGCATGGCCGGGCCGTGGATCGGGCGCCTCATGGCGTACTGCGGCGCCGAGGTCGTCAAGGTCGAGTCCAAGAGCCGGCCGGACGTCACGCGACAGTACGTGCCGCCGTGGGCGCCCCAGATGGGCATCCAATCGCAGCTGTCGCCGTGGCTCACGGACTGGAACGCCGGCAAACGTTTCGTCGCCCTCGATCTCACGCGGCCGGCGGCGGTGGAGCTGGCAAAGCGAGTGGTCGCGACCGCCGACATCGTCGTCGAGAACTACAGCGCCGGGGTGATGGACAAGCTCGGCCTGGGCTACGCGGAGCTGCGGCGCGTCAAGCCGGAGATCATCATGCTGAGCTCTTCCGGTTACGGCGACAGCGGACCGTGCCGCGACTTCGTGACCTGGGGGCCGAACATCGAGGCGTTGTCCGGCCTCAGCACGCTCTCGGGGTTTCCGGCGCGCGAGTGCACCGTGACCCAGTACGCCTACCCCGATGCGGCCAGCGCGCTGCACGGGCTGTTCGCCGTCCTCTGCGCCCTCGACCACCGATCGCGCACGGGCCAGGGGCAGTACATCAACCTCGCCCAATTCGAAACGACGGTGGCGATCACCGGCCATGTGCTGCTGGAGCACCTCGCCAACGGCCGCGAGCCGCGGCGCCTCGGCAACGGCTCTCTCCACGCCGCACCGCACGGCTGCTACCGCTGCGCCGGAGAGGATCGCTGGTGTGCCATCGCCGTCACCGGCGAGGTCGAGTGGGAGCGCTTCTGCGCCGTGGTCGGCGAGCCGGCTTGGAGGGCGGACCCGAGATTCGCGACGCGGAGCGCCCGGCTGGCACACGCCGAGGAGCTCGATCGATTGGTCGAAGGATGGACCAGCCGGCGTGACGCCTACGAGGTGATGGCCGCGCTGCAAGCGGCCGGCATCGCCGCCGGCGTGGTGCAGAACATCGAAGATCAGCTCCGCCACGACCGGCAATTGGCGGCCAGAGACTTCTTCGAGAGCGTCGAGCATCGGCGCAAGGGAACGGTCGTCGCCAACGGCATCCCGCTCGGTCTGACGCGCACGCCGGGACGCACCACCGGCGCCGGAGCCGCGGTGGGAGCCGACAACGACTACGTGTTCGGCGAGCTGCTGGGCATGACGGCGGAAGAAATCCGGCGAAGCATCGCCCTCGGAGCGATCGAAAGCGACGGAGCCGTTACAGCGGGTCCGACGGATTAGCAGAAGATGAATCCTGCCAACGCCGCGATCTTCAATCCGTTGAATCCGTTCAATCCGTTTGATCCGTTGTAAGGATTGTACTCGAATGGACCTGCGTTTCAGCGAGAACGACGAAGCCTTTCGCGCCGAGGTTGCACAGTGGCTCGGCGACAACCTGGCCGGTGAATTCGCTCCCCTGCGCGGCCGTGGCGGCCCCGGGGACGAGCACGTGCTGCTGGCGGAGCGCCGCGCCTGGGAACGCAAGCTGGGCGAGGCCGGCTGGACCTGCGTCGGCTGGCCGAAGGAGCACGGCGGCCGCGGCCTGTCGCTGATGCAGCAGGTCATCTTCTTCGAAGAGTACGCCCGCGCCCAGGGACCCGGCCGGCTCGGCCACATCGGCGAAACCCTCCTCGGCCCGACGATCATGGCGTTCGGCACCGCCGCACAGAAGCGCCGCTTCCTGCCGCCGATCATCAGCGGCGAGGAGCTGTGGTGCCAGGGCTATTCGGAGCCCAACGCCGGCTCCGACCTGGCCAACGTGCAGACCAAGGCGCGCCGCGAAGGCGACGAGTGGGTGATCGAGGGGCAGAAGATCTGGACCTCGGGGGCGCAATGGTCGGACTGGTGCTTCGTCTTGTGCCGCACCGATCCCGCCGCGCCGAGCCACAAGGCGCTGTCGTACCTCCTGGTTCCCATGCGCCAGCCGGGGATCGAGAGTCGCCCGATCCGACAGATGACCGGCGAGTCCGAGTTCAGCGAGGTCTTCTTCGACGGCGCGCGGACCGCGGCGGAGAACGTCGTCGGTGACGTGAACGGCGGCTGGGCGGTCGCCATGGGCACGCTCGCCTTCGAGCGCGGGGCCTCCACGTTGGGGCAGCAGCTCAACTTCCACAACGAGCTGCAGGAGGTCTTCGAGCGAGCGCGGGCCAGCGGCGTCAACAACGATCCGCTCATGCGGCAGCGCCTGGCCGAGGCGTGGATGGGCCTGCGCATCATGCGCTTCAACGCGCTGCGCACGTTGAGCCAGGGCGACGGCACCAAGCTCGGGCGCGAGGCGTTGATCACCAAGCTCTACTGGGCCACCTGGCACCGCACCCTCGGCAAGCTGGCCATGGACGTGCTCGGGGCGGACGGCGAGGTCGCCGCCGGCGCGCCGTACGAGCTGGCGCGGTTGCAGCGGCTGTTCCTGTTCACCCGCGCCGACACCATCTATGCCGGTACCAACCAGATCCAGCGCAACATCATCGCCGAGCGCGTCCTCGGCCTGCCGCGCGAGCCGCGGCCGACAGGAGGCACGCAACGATGACCACGACGACCCCCTCCTGTCCTCCGGCACGCGCCCTGCTCGACGGCAAGACGGTGCTGATCACCGCCGCCGCCGGCACCGGCATCGGCTTCGCCACCGCCAAGCGCTGTGTCGAGGAAGGCGCGACGGTGATGATCAGCGACATCCACGAGCGCCGCCTCGCCGAGGCGGTCACGCGCCTCGCGGCGATCGCTCCGACCCGCCCGGCGAGCCGGCTGTGCAACGTGACGCGCGAGGCCGAGGTGCAGGCGCTCGTCGATGCCGCCGTGGCCGAGATGGGCCGCATCGACGTTCTGGTCAACAACGCCGGGCTCGGCGGCTTCGCGCCGCTCGTCGACATGACCGACGAGCAATGGCACGCCGTACTCGACGTGACCCTGAACGGCACGTTTCGCATGACCCGCGCCGCCCTGCGCCACATGCTCCCGCGCGGCAGCGGCGTGATCGTCAACAACGCCTCGGTGCTCGGCTGGCGGGCGCAGGCGGGGCAAGCGCACTACGCCGCGGCCAAGGCCGGGGTGATGGCGCTGACGCGCTGCGCCGCCATGGAAGCCGCCGCGGCCAACGTGCGGGTCAACGCCGTCGCCCCCAGCCTCGCCATGCACGAGTTCCTCTCCAAGGTGACGCCTCCGGGCCTGCTCGAAGAGCTGACCGCGCGCGAAGCCTTCGGCCGCGCCGCCGAGCCCTGGGAGATCGCCAACGTCATCGTCTTCCTGGCCAGCGACTACTCCTCGTACATGACCGGCGAAGTCGTCTCGGTCAGCAGCCAGCACCCGTGAGAAGAGAGAGCTTACAACGGATTGAACGGATGAGCCGAGGATGGTCAAGAAACAGTCTGCAGTCCGAATTCCAACCTTTCCGAATCCGTTGAATCCGTTGAATCCGTTGTAGAGATTCCGTGGCGAAGGAGTGAGGCAATGACGACCGTCTTCAACACGCCGGCAGATCTCAACCGTGCGGTGGATCAGCACCTCGGCTACAGTGACTGGCTCACGATCACGCAGGAGCGCATCAATCAGTTCGCCGAGGCCACCGGCGACCATCAGTGGATTCACGTCGACCCGGTCCGCGCCAAGGACGGCCCGTTCGGCGCCTGCATCGCGCACGGCTATCTGACGCTGTCGCTGGTCAACCTGTTCCTGCCCCAGATCGTCGAGGTGCGCGGCATCCGCATGGGCGTGAACTACGGCGTCGACAAGGTTCGTTTTCCGGCCCCGGTGCGGGTCGGCGCGCGGATTCGCGGCGGCGGCGAGCTGATCCGCGTCGAGGAGGTGAAGGGCGGCGTGCAGGCCACGATCCGGGTCACCGTCGAGATCGAGGGCGGCGACCGGCCCGGGTGCGTCGTCGATACCATCAGCCGATTCTTCCCGCACGAGTGAACCTGATGCCGATCTCACGACGGAAGTTCCTGATCGGCGCCGGTGCCGGCGCCACGACTGTCGCCCTCGGCCTCTACTACCTTCAGCCAGGCCACCAGGGGCCTGTGTCCACGCAGGAACCGGCGGTGCCGCCCCAGGGCGGGCGCTTTGTCCCGCCGCCGCTGCCCCAGGTCGAGTATCGCACGTGGGAGGACGTCTATCGCCAGCGCTGGACGTGGGATCGCGTCGCCAAGGGCACGCACACGCGCGCCAACTGCATCTCGGCGTGCTCGTGGAACCTCTTCGTCCGGGACGGCATCGTTTGGAAGGAAGAGCAGAACGCGGTCTACGAGCACCAGCGTGCCGACGTTCCGGACTTCAATCCGCGCGGCTGTCAGAAGGGCGCGTGCTACGCCGACCTGCAGGTCTCGGCCTCGCGCCTGCTCTATCCGCTCAAGCGCGCCGGCGAGCGCGGCGAGGGCAAGTGGCAGCGCATCTCGTGGGACCAGGCTCTCGACGAAATCGCCGACAAGCTGATCGATGCCGCCATCGCCGACGGCAGCGAGTCGATCGTCCACGACCACGGCACCACCAACGCCGGCTACGGCCCGGAGACCGCCGGCGAGATGCGCTTCACCGATGCGATCGGCGCCACGGTGCTCGATTCCTGGTCGGGCGTCGGCGACATGCCGATGGGCTGCGTGCAGACCTGGGGCATGTACAACTGCGAGGGCACGTCGGACGACTGGTTCCGCTCCGACTACATCGTCGTCTGGATCGGCAACCCGGTCTACACGCGCATCCCCGACGTCCACTTCATGTACGAGGCGCGCTACCGCGGCGCCAAGGTGGTGGTGATTGCGCCCGATTACAGCGCCACCGCGATTCACGCCGACCTGTGGATCAACCTCAAGGCCGAGACCGACGCCGCCTTCGGCCTGGCGGCGGCCCAGGTGATCCTGGAGGAGGGGCTCTACAAGGCCGACTACATCCGCGAGCAGACCGACCTGCCCGTCCTGGTGCGCGACGACACCGGCCGCTTCCTGCGGCAGTCGGACGTCGAGCGCGACGGGGCCGACAATCTCTTCTACTTCTGGGACGAGCCGGCGGGAAAGCTCGCCCCGGTCCCGGGCTGCGAGGGCGAAGGCGGGCGCTCGATCGCGCTCGGAGCGCTGAAGCCCGCCCTCACCGGCCGCTTCACGGTCACGCTCGCCGACGGCAAGTCGGTGACCGTGCGACCCGTCTTCGAGCGCCTGCGCGCCCAGCTCGCCGACTACACTCCCGAGAAGGCCGGCGCCATCGCCGGGGTGTCGCCCACGCTCATCCGGCGCTTCGCCAAGGAGCTCGCCGCGGCCCCGAGCGCGATGATCTTCGCGTCGTGGGGCGCGTGCAAGCAGCACCACAGCGACCTCTACCAGCGCACGATGATTCTGCTCATGGCCCTCACCGGCAACCAGGGCAAGTCCGGCGGCGGCATGCGCGTGGCCGCGTGGTGGGGCCTCGATGGGCTCGACAAGATGGCCGGCTCGAAGCTCAGCATGATGGACATGCTGCGCATCATTCCCAAGGCCATCCGCGGCCTGCTGCCGCGCGACTACGAGCGGCTCTACACCGAGCACAGCGAGAAGGCGCCGAACACGCCGCTGATGCCGTTTCTCTACGTGCACGGCGGCTACCGCGAGCTGTGGTCGCGGCCGGACCTCCTCGATCAGGGCCTGCCGCGCGGCATGGACGAGTACATGCGCCTGTCGATCGAGCGCGGCTGGACGAAGATCCATCCGCCTCTGGACCGGCGTCCGCGCGCCCTGATCTTCACCGGCTCCAATCCCCTGCGCCGCTGGCCGGCGCCGCAGTACGCCCGGAAGCACCTGTTCAAGAAGCTCGACCTCATCGTGTCGGTGAACTTCCGCATGAGCACGACGACGATGTACGCCGACTACGTGCTGCCGGCCGCCGGGTACTACGAGCAGCACGGCATCAAGTACGCCCAGAGCTACGTGCCCTACGTCATTCTCTCGGATCAGGCCGTGCCGCCGCTCGGCGACTCGAAAGCGCACTGGGAGATGTTCGGGCGGCTGGCGGAGCGCGTTGCCGCGCGTGCCCGCGCGCGCGGGGTCACCACCGTGCGCGGCTTCAACGACCAGCCTCTCGACCTGACCAAGGCCTACGACGTGTACACCTCCAACGGGCGCTTCGACCCTCACGATCCCGCCGACCCCGTCAAGCTCGTCGACGACATCATGACCAACAGCCCGAGCGTCGGCAAAGTCAGCGGCAAGGAGGCCTTGCGCCTCGGCGCCGTGCGCGTCGTCGGAACCGCGCGGCCGTCGCCGATCTATCAGACCTGCAGCGACTACGATCCGAAGGACACCTACTGGCCGCACCAGTGGTTCGTGCGCGACAAGATTCCCTGGCCGACGCTGACCGGCCGACAGCAGTTCTACCTCGATCACGACTGGTATCTGGAAGCGGGCGAGAGCCTGCCGGTGCACAAGGATTCCCCCGCGGCCCGCAGCAAGTATCCGCTGCGCATCAACGGCGGCCACACGCGCTGGAGCATTCACGCCATCTGGCGCGATCACCGGCTGATGCTGCGGCTGCAGCGCGGCGAGCCGGTGTGCTTCCTGAGCCCAGCGGACGGCGCGGCCCGCGGCGTCAAAGACGGCGACATGGTACGGGTCTACAACGACGCCGGCGCCTTCGAGGCGATGGTCAAGGTCGCCCCGAGCGCGCAGCCCGGCGAGGTCATCATCTACCACGCCTGGGAGCCGTACATGTTCAAGGACTGGAAGGGCCAGCAGGAGCCGGTCGAGGCGCCGTGGAAGGCGATCCATCTCGCCGGCGGCTACGGCCAGATCCACTACCGCATGTTCTACAGCTCCCCCGGCCACGCCCCGCGCGGCGCGCCGGTGGAGGTGGAGCGGGTCGTGGCGTAGCGGGAGCAACGCCCGCCGGGCCCACTGAACCCTGATTCACCTAAGTGCGCGCACTTTTTTCTACAGCCTCAACGCGGGCGATCAGCCGCGCGGCGCCTTGGCCGCGGCGGCTGGATCGGCATTG
>CAZYMF010000036.1:0-31075 GCA_964648215.1 uncultured Binatia bacterium (SeqCode)
CCTTGAAGGACGCCATCAACGAGGCGCTGCGCGACTGGGTGACCAACGTCGAGACCACCTATTACCTCGTCGGCTCGACCATGGCGGCGCATCCCTATCCGATGATGGTGCGCGACTTCCAGGCGGTGATCGGCATCGAGGCCCGTCGTCAGATCCGCCAGCGTGAGGGCCGGGTGCCCGACTACCTGATCGCCTGCGTCGGCGGCGGCAGCAACGCGATGGGCCTCTTCTATCCGTTTCTGGACGATGCGGAGGTGAGGATGATCGGTGTCGAGGCCGGGGGCGAGGGGCTGGAAACGGGGCGGCACGCGGCTTCCATCAGCGCCGGACAGGTCGGCGTGCTGCACGGGAAGAAGACCTACGTGCTGCAGGACGAGCTCGGCCAGATTCGCACGGCGCACTCGATCTCGGCCGGTCTCGATTACCCCGGCGTGGGCCCGGAGCACGCCTACTTGAAGGACACCGGGCGCGCCGACTACGTGGCGGTGAACGATCGGCAGGCGGTCGAGGCGCTGCGCCTGCTGTCGGAGACCGAAGGCATCATCCCGGCGCTGGAAAGCGCTCACGCCATCGCCCACGCCGTCGCCCTGGCGCCCACTCTGGCGCGCGACCAGATCGTGCTGGTCAATCTCTCCGGTCGCGGCGACAAGGACATGAACACGGTCGCCCGCTACCTCGGCGTGACGCTCGAACGATGAACCGAATCGAATCCTGCTTTGCCACCCTGCGCGAGCGCGGGGAAGCGGCCCTGATCCCGTTCCTCATGGCGGGCGATCCCGACATGTCCCGCACGCGCGCCTTGCTGCTGGCGGCGCAGGAGGCGGGAGCCGATCTGATCGAGCTGGGCATGCCGTTCTCCGATGCCACCGCGGATGGACCCGTGCTGCAGCGCTCGGCGCAGCGCGCCCTGGCGCAGAACGTCTCCCTGCCGCGGGTGCTCGAGCTGGTGCACGAGCTGCGGCAGCAGTCGCTGAGCGTTCCCGTCATTCTCTTCGGCTACTACAACCCGATCTTCCGCTATGGGCCCGATCGGTTCGCCCATGACGCGGCGCAGGCGGGCGTCGACGGCGTGCTGGTGGTCGATCTGCCGCCGGAAGAAGCGGGCGAGCTGCGCCGTCACACCGATGAGTTCGGGCTGGAGATCATTCAGCTGCTGGCGCCCACCAGCGACGCCGCCCGGATGAAGAAGGTTCTGTCGCGGGCCAAGGGATTCGTCTACTACGTGTCGGTCACCGGGGTGACCGGGGTCCGCCGCGCCAGCGCCGCCGACGTGCGGCCGATGCTGGAGCGGGTGCGGCGGCACACCAAGCTGCCCGTCGGGGTGGGGTTCGGCATCAGCTCTCCCGAGCAGGCCGCCGAGGTGGCCGGCTTCGCCGATGCGGTGGTGGTGGGAACGGCGCTCATGCGCATCGTCGAGGAGCACGGTGGGTCGCCGGACGTGGTGCGGCGCGTGGCCGACTTCATCCGCGAGCTCAAGGCGGCGGTGCGCAGCGGGCGGGCGGGACGGGCGGCGTGAGCCGGCCGCAGCGGCGGCGATGAGCGCTTTCTCCGAGACTCTGGCCTGGCTCTATCGCCTGGAAGCCGCGCGGGGCATGGATTTCAAGCTCGAGCGCGTCGCCCTGGCGCTGGCCGCGCTCGGCGATCCGCACCGGCGCTTTCCCTGCCTGCACATCGCCGGGACCAACGGCAAGGGTTCCGTTGCGGCCATGTTGCACGCGATCCTGCAGGCGGCGGGCCACCGCGCGGGACTGTACACGTCGCCGCACCTGGTGCGCTTCACCGAGCGGATTCGCTTTGGCGACGAGGAAATCTCCGAAGACGAGGTGGTGGAGCTCACGCGGGAGATCCGCACCGCCGCCACCGTGCGCGGTATCGACCTCACCTTCTTCGAGTTCGTCACCGTCCTTGCCTTCCTGGCGTTCGCGCGCCATGAGGTGGAGTGTGCCGTGATCGAGGTGGGGCTCGGCGGTCGTCTGGACGCCACCAACGTGATCGATCCCGAGGTCGCGGTCATCACGACGATCGGGCTCGATCACCAGCAGTATCTGGGCGAGACACTCGAGGCGATCGCGGCGGAGAAGGGCGGCATCATCAAGCCCGGCCGGCCTGTAGTGCTCGGCTCGATGCCGCTCGCCGCGAAGAATGTTCTGCGCGCCCTGGCCCAGGAGCGCAACGCTCCCTGCCACGAGAGCCCGGGAGGTCTCGCCGGCACGGCCGAGCTGGGATTCTCGCGGGTGGATGGGGACATCGGCAGTATTCGGCTGGCGCTGGCGGGCGAGTTCCAGCGCGACAACGCCGGCACGGCGCTGACGGCGGCGTCGTTGGTGCGCGACCGTTTCGGCCTCACGCTGGCCCACGTCCGCCGCGGCCTGGCGGCGGTGCGCTGGCCGGGCCGGTTCGAGGTCGTCTCGACGTCTCCCCTGGTGGTCGTCGACGGTGCCCACAACGAGGATGGCATCTCGATGCTCGTGCACGAGCTGCCGTCTCTGGTCGGGCAGCGACCGTTGCATCTCCTGTTCGGTGTCATGCGAGACAAGGATTGGCGGCCGATGGCCGAGCGCCTGGGGCCGTTGCTGTGCTCGGCCACGATCACTTCGGTGTTGCCGCCGCGCGGCGAGCTGCCCGAGATCGTCGCCGAGGCGTTCCGCCGTCATTGTCCCGTCACCGTCGATCCGGACCCGATTCGCGCCCTGCGGCGGATCCGTCTGCGCCTGACGCCCGAGACCTCCTTGCTGGTGACGGGCTCACTCTTCCTGGTGGGGGCGGTGTATCCCGCCCTGCGCCACGAGCTGGCGGCGAGCGGCTCGCTGTCGCACCCCTGAGGGACGAGACGGGCGGGGGGAGGGGGCGTGGGTCGTCTTCTGGCAGGAGCGTTGATCGTCGCCGTGCTCGCCGGTGCGGCGCCGGCGCAGGTCCCCAACCCGACTCCCACTCCTTCGCAAGAGATCTCGATCGACGCGAAGTCGTTGTCCTACGATCAGAAGGCCGACGTGGTGACGGCTCGCGGCGGCGTCGTTATTCGCCGCGGAACGACCGAGGTGCATGCCGACGAAGTGCACGTGAACCGCCACACCAATGAGGTCTCCGCGCGCGGCGACGTGAGCGTCACCGACCCCGAGGGGGCGCTGTTTGCCGACCAGGTCGATCTCAATCTCGACGAGGAGACCGGTACGATCGTCGACGGCACCGTCACCTCGCGCCGGCTCAAGTACTCGCTCAGTGGCGACCGCATCGAGAAGGGACGGGGGCAGACCTACCACATCGTCAACGGCAAGTTCACGACGTGCCAGTGCGACCAGGGTCCGCCGAGCTGGAGCATCGCGGGCCAGGATCTGCAGGTGACCCTGGGCGGATACGGCATCCTGAGCGGGGGCACCTTCAACGTGCTCGATGTCCCGATCCTCTACGTGCCGCGCGCGGTCTTCCCGGTCAACCAGGAGCGGCAGAGCGGCTTCCTGCTGCCGCGCTTCAGCGTATCGAACCGGCGCGGGTTCCAGGCGTTGGTGCCCTTCTACTGGGCCATCAGCGGCAGCCAGGATGCCACGGTCGCCGCCGACTTCGAAACCGGGGCGCGTGTGGGTCTGGTGGGCGAATATCGTTATGCCTTCAGCCCCGATTTCGAGGGGGAGATCAGCCCCTCCTATTTCAACGAGTTCTTCCGCGGCACCACGGAGACGGTCAGCAACGTTGCCGATCCCACGATCCCCAACGACCGCTGGAGCGTGTTGACCGAGCACACCAACGCCGTCGGCAGCGCCAAGGCCTATGCCGATCTGTTCCTGATCAGCGACGACTCCTTCCTGCGCGAGATCAACACCTTCACCTTCGATCACCGGCGCGACACGGCGATCCGCACGCTCCCGTTCACGACCTCGCGGTTCGGCCTAGTGCAGCTCTGGGATCGCAGCGCCTTGCGCGTGCAGGGAACGTACTACCAGAATATAGCCGGACCCCAGAACGCTACCCTGCAGCGCTTGCCCGATGCCGAGCTCTGGGGACAGAAGATCTTCGGCGACAAGGTGCTGGCCCGGTGGGACGTGACCGGCTCCGATTTCCAGCGCGAGCAGGGCATCGACGGGCTACGGCTGGACGTGCATCCGGAGGCGATGATCCCGATCCACCTCAGTCCGGCGGTGTTCGGCTCGGTGAGCATGGGTTTCCGCGAGACGGCGTATCATCTGACCGAGGGGGAGTCGTACAATGGGCTCAACGGGGTCGACGCGGGCCAGTTCGTGCGCCTGCCGCAGAACACCAGCCGCGAGATCTTCCATGTCGGCGCGGAAGCCTCGACGTCGCTCAGCCGGGTCTATCAGTTCGACCGTTATGGCATCGCCAAGCTGAAGCACAGCATCGAGCCGGTCCTCGCGTATACCTTCGTTCCGGGAGTCAGCCAGAACGACCTGCCGGTCTTCGACGGCGTCGATCGCGACAACCGGCGCAGCCTCTTCACCTACGGCATCGTCAGCCGATTGCTGGCGAAGGCCGGCCCCGCCGACGGGTCCCCCGACGCAGTGAAGGACCCATCGACCGCCGCTGGCCCGGACCACGGCATCCGCGAGCTGGCCCGGCTCTCCCTGCTGCAGAGCTACGACACGCAGCGCGAGATTCCGCCGGTGGCGGGCAAGGGGGCAGCGGATCATTTTTCCGATGTCGACCTCGGTCTCTGGGTTCACCCGCGCGACGTGCTGTCACTACGAGCCCAGGCTACCTACGATACCAGCGCCTCGGATCTGTCCTCCACGAGCATCGGGTTTCAGCTGCGAGACCCGCGTTACGGCTCCGATCAGACCGCGAAGCAACTCAGCACGCGGAGCTCCATTGGGGGGACGTACCGCTTCATTACTCGCGGCCTGCTGCAGCAGGTGGACAGCAATCTTCAGCTCCGGCTCAGCGACACCCTGGGGTTCTTGTACTCGGGCCGCTTCGATGTCCAGAACAGCAGGTTTCTCGAAAACTACTTCGGCTTGCGTTTGCTCTCCGAGTGCGACTGCTGGGGTTTCGACTTCGCCGTGGTCGACAAGACCAACCCACAGGAGATCGAGGTCCGCGGTCAGCTCACCCTGGTCGGGCTGGGGTCGACGGGCAACGGCGGCGCGAAGTCGGGTTCGGCGAGCGCCTGGTAAGTCGCCGCGCGCAGCGGCCCGCCGCGCAGGTCATCCTCGGCAACCGGCCGGAGTGGGGCGTCCCCAGGCATGGCCACGGTTGGGGGTTGTGCCGAGGCAGGGGTCTTGGCGCGGTCCGTTGGTGGGGCCGGCCGTGCGCGTGCGGGTGACTCCGAGCTGGTCGTTTGTCTTGCGGGTCGAGGCAAAAGAAAGGGCCGGACGGTTTGCACCGCCCGGCCCTTTGTCAGGAGTTGATCGCGCTACCCTACTGGGTCGGACTGAGCCGGATGATGTCCGGCAGCGGGGCGTCGAACGGACTGAGAGGCTGGATGTTCTGGACGTTGCGCGCGGTGGTGAAGATGGTAACGGGGCCCGACCGCGTTCGTTCCCAGCGTTCCTCCGCCATGATCAGGACCCGGTGCGCCCGATCGGCACCGGAGACGGGCCGAATCCGGGTCTGACCGGTCAGCGTGCCTTGCACCCCCTGGGCGAAGATGGAGGAGGCATTGTCCGACGGCCCTGGCCGCGTGTTGATGTCGGCGAGCTGGATCTGCTTGAAGCAGTCGACCCGTGCCGAGCTCGAGAAGCGCTGTTCGAACTCGTTGAAGATCAGGAACTGCAGCACGGCACTCCCGTATGTCGGATCCTGCGTCAGGAAGTCCTCGCTGCAGGGGACGACGATGAGATCGGTGGCCACACCGCCGGTCACCGTAGGCGTCCCGGTGCCGTCGTTGTGGGTGGACACGCCCGGTCCGGTACCCGGATCGAGGCTGTCGAAGTAGTGATCGAGGATCGTGATGTTGGGGCAGGCATTGTACTCCGCGTCGGGCCCACCGAGCGTGAGGGTGGTCGGATCGCCGTCCTGGAAGCCCGTGGCCTGAATGCCGACCGCGTTGTACTTGCGGGTGTCGACGCCACCGGATGGGATCACCGAGGTGATCGTCGCCTGGCCGATCAGGTCGTTGCGGTCGAGCGGCTCCTCGGTGGCCGTGTCGACCTCGACGCACTTGAGCTCGCCGATGAACGGATCCTCCATGACCGGTGGGATGAGGGTGGGATCGTTGCTCTGGCCGTCCTTGGAAACCCGTCCGTTGGTCAGCGGAACGTCGTCGCCGGAAAGGCCGGTGCTGGCGTTCCACGACAGCGGCTGGCGTTTGGTGAGCGTGAGCTGGAAGTCACGCTCGTCCCATCCGGGCTGGCAGATACCGCCGGTGATGGTGTCGGGATTGCAGTCGGCCGACGAGGTGCAAACGGCAGGTACGATACCCCCCGCGCCCGCGTTGGTGCAGTGCCCGTTCGCGTTGACGTACCAGCACCGCGCCCGGGTCAGGAAGGGCGACGTGTTGGTGATCTGGACCACCGTGTCGATCTTCGTTGTTGCCGCCGCGGTCGTGTCCACCCGAATCTTGGGGAAGACCACGATGGCTGCCGCCTGATCGGCGACGACGTCCGCACGCGCCGTCCCCAACAACCCCAATGCCCCCACCGCAGCCCCTAGGACCGCGTGCCGCCAAAGCCCCTTCTTCATGCTCATCGCTTGTCTCCTTTCCTCACCGCCGGACAAGATCTTCAACCCCACTCCCGCTCTCGGCTCCATCGGTCACTGGAAAGTGGCGGAGAGGATGATGCGGTCAAAGTTCTCGAACGGAAGCGACGCGGCACGCGTGCCTTCGTGCTGCAGGTTGAACGCGGCGTGCGCCTCGAAGCTGCTGGAGTCGATGTGGGTTTCCTCGGCGATCCCCAGCACCCCGCCCTGGCCATCGGCCGGAGTGATGCGAGCCGAGCCGGTCAGCGAGGCGAGCGTCACGAAGGAGTTGTTCGTCGGGCCGCCGCCGGCGCCGATTCGATTCAAGTCGGTGTCGTACCAGCACTGGACCGTGGTCACCTCCGAGAGCGTGGTCTCGAACTCGTCGGTGATGTCGAAGTGCACCGTGACCTGACCAGGCACCAGGTTCTCCAGATTGGCGCTGCAGGGAACCAGGGTGAGGCTGGTCTCGATCGGGCAGTTGCCGCCCGCGCACTGCCCGTTGGCCTGGATCACGGGATCGGGAGCGTCGTACTTGGCGAAGTTGAACAGCAGGGTGTCGGGGCAGGAGTTGTACTGGCCGCCCGCAAAGGGGTCCGTGCCGATTCTGTCGAGGATCAGCTCGTTGCCGGTGGCGCCCGCCTGGTCGCCGGCGCGGATGGCGATGGCATTGTAGCTCGCCACGTCGCCGTTGACGCTGCGCAGCGTCGCCTCACCCTTGAGCCAGTTGGCCGGGATCGGCCTTTCCGAGGCGTCGACGACGACGCAGCGGAGCTCACCCTGGAAGCCGACCGTGACCGGCGGGATGCCGCCGGGATCGATACCGGAGTTCTGGTTGCCCAAGCCGTCGCTGGGGTCGACCGGGCGACCCAGGCTGGCTACCCAATGGGTGGGCTGCTGGCGGGTCAGGAAGAGCGTGAAGTCGGTTACCGACCAGCTACGCGGATTGAACTGTCCGGGAGGCTGGTCCGGGAACTGCAGGCGGGCGTCGATGTAGAAGCAACGTGCCTCCGCCGTGACGTTCATCGTGTTGCTGATCCGGATGATCGTATCCCGCCCGTCGGGACCGTCGAAGATCACCTTCGGGAAGATCAGGATCGCGCCCGGCTGATCGATCGTCACTCCGGAGTTGTCGTTGGGATCGCTGGCCGAGGCTCGGCCCGCCAATCCCAGTAGGAGCGCCGTCGCCAGCACCGCGCTGAATCCCGCGAGTCGTCGCTTCCCCAGTCCGAAACCCATTGTTTTTCTCCTTTCCCTAGCGGAGAAATTCACCGCTCCCAAAGCCACTTGCCACACCGCCCACGTGTCGAGGCGTCTCGCCTTCTCCACGCATGCACAATCCGCCCATCCCACGGAATGGACGAGAGGCGCTGTTCTGATACTCGAACAGGCCCTGGTTGTCAAGCGGAAAACGGGCCGATTTTTGCCTCGCGGCTGGTCGAAGTGCGCAGAATTTCGTCGATTCCGACGTTGGCGGGCCCCGGTTACCTTGACGCCCCGGGGAGCCTCTGGTAGACGGCGCTACGCTTTTCTCGCCGAATAAGAACCGCCTGTCAACAGTCTGTAGTCGACACGCGAGATAACGGGGAGGTTTCTGGATGATGAAGATAGCGAAGTTTCAACTCTTGTGCGCCGTGTCGGCGGTCGGGCTGCTCGCCGGATGCCAGTCGACCCACCCGGTCAAGCCGGCGACGGGCACTGCGACGGCGACGGGTTCGGCTGCGGCGGCGTCCCCCCTCACCTACACCCCGGCGCAGGACGGCCTGCCCACGGGCAAGATCTGGAAGTCGCAGATCGCTTTCGGCGACATCAACGGTGACGGGTTTCCGGACATCGGGGTGGTATCCCGCCTGGCCGACGGCCCCTACATTTTCACCGGGGACGGCAAGGGCCACTGGACCGACGCCTCCTCCGGGCTGCCGCGGGAGACCTTTTGCGGCGGCGGCATGTCGTTCGGGGACATCAACAAGGACGGCAAGATGGACGTCGCCATCGCCGACCATTGCAAGGGGGTGTACGTCTTTCTCGGCGACGGCGCCGGGCACTGGAAGACCGCCTCGGCCGGCCTGCCGACCATCGGGTCGGAGGACGTCGCCCTGGGCGACTTCAACAAGGACGGCTGCCTCGACGTCGTGATGGTGGCCGCCGCCGACGAGGGGGTGCGCACCTTCCTCGGCGACTGCAAGGGCACCTGGCGCGAGAACTCCAACGACGGCCTGCCGAAGACGGAGTGGGGCAACGCGGTGACCGTGGGCGACGTCGACGGCGACGGCAATCTGGACATCGCGGCGGCCTACTCCGCCGGGCCGCGTGTCTGGCTCGGCGACGGCAAGGGCGGCTTCCGCGACGCCTCCGAAGGGCTGCCGGCGCCCGAGGTGCACGGTCTGTACATGTTCGGCATCGCCCTGGGCGACGTCAACGGCGACGGCAAGCTCGATCTGGCCGCGACGAGTGCCATTCCCGGGATCGAGGTCTTCGTCTGGGACAACGGCAAGTGGAAGGCCTCCAGCAAGGGCTTGATGCCGATGAACGCGCTCGGTGTCGCCCTCGGCGACCTCAACAACGACGGCAAGCTCGACATGGTCGTCGCCGGCAAGACCGACCTCGAGCAGATCGGGGGTGTCTACGGCGTCTTCCCCTTCCTCGGTGACGGTCACGGAAACTGGACCGTGCTGGAGAACACCGGCTTGCCGACCACGGGTCGCGAACGCACCTGGGGCGCCGGCCTGGCGGACATCGATGGCGACGGCGTGCTCGACATCGGCGTGGCCTTCGGCGACGTCCTCTCTCCCAAGTACGTGGTCGGCGGCAAGAAGATGGACCTGAACGCGGCCAAGGAGAAGGGCAAGACGGACAAGGAGCGCGGACCCGAGCGCGGCCGCTTCGGCTCCATCGACGTCTGGCGCGGCCACATCAACAAGTAGAAGTAGCGGTCGCTTCTCTACTCTCTCTCGTCGCTGCCGAGGCGGCAGGCGCTCCGGCGTCTGCCGCCTCGGCATTTGGGCGCCGGCGCAACGTTGCATAAGGGCGACGTTGTGGGATGATGGCCGGCGTGCGACGACTCCGGGGCTACGTTTGGCGTTACCGATGGCGTTACGTGGCCGGCGGGGCGTGCTTGCTGGCCACCGCCTCGCTGGCGATGAGCGTGCCCTATCTCCTGAAACGGGCCATCAACGCCATCGAGCAGGGCGAGCCCTTCCGTCAGGTCGTGCTCTGTGCCGCGGCCATCGTCGCCATCGCCCTGGTGCAGGCCGTCGTCCGCACCCTGTCGCGGTCGCTGATCTTCAACGTCGGGCGCGACATCGAGTACGACCTGCGCAACGATCTGTTCGCCCATCTGCAGAAGCTGTCGCCGTCCTTCTATCGCGTTCAGCAGACGGGTGACCTGATGTCGCGCCTGGTGAACGACGTTACCGCCGTTCGCATGCTGCTCGGGCCCGCCATCCTCAATCTGGTCAACACCCCCGTGTACTACCTGTACGGCGTGTCGATCATGGCATCGATCGACGCGCGCCTGACCCTGGTCGCCTTGCTGCCGTATCCGCTGCTGCTGTGGGCGGTCAAACGTTACAGCCGCCAGCTCATGGAAGGGACGCTGCGAGTGCAGGAGAACCTCGCCGGGCTGAGCAGCGTGGTGCAAGAGAACCTGAGCGGGATGCACGTGGTCCAGTCGTACGTCGCCGAACGGGCGGCCATCGCCCACTTCGCCGAGATCAACGACCGTCTGCAAAATCACAGCATCCACCTGGCGCGCGTGCGCGGTCGCATGCTGCCGATCATGAAGATCGCCTCGAGCCTGGGCACCCTGGTGGTCCTCTGGTACGGCGGACGCCACGTAATGACCGGGCGCCTCAGCTTGGGAGATCTGGTGGCCTTCATCGGCTACCTCAACCTCCTGGCCTGGCCGACGATGGCCCTGGGGTGGATGCTCTCGGTGCTGCAGCGCGGGCGCGCCGCGCTGCAACGGCTCGAGCACATCTTCGCCGCGGTGCCCGAGATTCGTGACGCCCCCGCGGCGCAACCGCTGGCCGCGGTCGACGGCCGCATCGAGTTCCGCGACGTCGACTTCGCCTACGACGCGCCCGGCAACGGCCACCACGCCCTGGAGGGCGTCAGCTTCACCGTCGAGCCCGGTCAGCAGCTCGCCCTGGTGGGGCGCACCGGCGCCGGCAAGTCGACCATCGCGCAGCTGCTGCCGCGCCTGGCCGACACCAGCGGCGGCGCCGTCTACCTCGACGGTCGCGATATCCGCACCGTGCCGCTGCAGCAGCTGCGCCGTTGCATCGGCGTCGTGTCGCAGGATCCTTTCCTGTTCTCGGACTCGGTGCGGGAGAATATCGGCTTCCCCCTCGATCCCGTCGACGACGACACCGTGCGCTGGGCGGCGCGCATGGCCGGCATCGACGACGAGATCGAGGCCTTCCGCCGCGGCTACGACACCGTGATCGGCGAGCGCGGCATCACCCTCTCCGGCGGGCAGCGCCAGCGGCTGACCCTGGCCCGCGCGCTGGCCGCCCGGCCGCAGATCCTGATCCTCGACGATGCCCTCTCGAGCGTCGACACGCGCACCGAGCGGCACATCCTGCAGGCCCTGCGCGAGGTGCGCCGCGACCGCACCAGCATCGTCATCGCCCATCGCATCTCGACGATCCAGGACGCGGATCTCATCGCGGTGGTCGACGACGGGCGCATCGTCGAGCTCGGCGACCACGCCACGCTGCTCGCGCGCGACGGGCTCTACGCCGACTTGTTTCGCCAACAACGGCTGGAAGAGGAGCTGTCGGAGCTGTGAGCACGCGATCCGCCCCCACTGTGCCGGGCTCGCCGGGCGCACTCGATCTGCACCGCGAAGAGGCGCTCGGCAAGGCCTACGACGCGCGCTTGATGCGCCGCCTGTGGCGCTACATCCGCCCCTACCGCGGCCTGTTCGTGCTGTCGCTGGTCTGCCTGCCGGTGAACTCCGCCTTCGTTCTGGTGCAGCCGTACCTGCTCAAGGTCGCCATCGACCGCTACATCAGCGTGAAGAACTTCCAGGGGCTCTCCCTGATGGGCCTGCTCTACGCCGCCTGCATGGTCGGCGACTTCACCTTCTTCTACCTGCAGTACTATCTCACCATGCTGGTGGCGCAGAAGAGCCTGGCCGATCTGCGGCTCGATCTCTTCTCGCACGTGCAGACGCTGCCGGCCTCGTTCTTCGACCGCAATCCTGTGGGCCGGACGCTCACGCGCCTGACCACCGACGTCGACGTGATCAGCGAGATGTTCGCCGCCGGCGCGATGACGATCTTGATGGACGCGGTCACGCTGCTGGGCATCGTCGCCATCATGGCGGCCATCGATTTCCGCCTCGCCCTGATCACCCTGTCGCTGCTGCCCCTCATGGTCGTGGCCATCAACTTCTTCCGGCTGCGCGCGCGGGAGAACTACCGCGCCGTTCGCGAGCGCATCGCGCGGCTCAACGCCTACCTGCAAGAGGCGATCTCGGGCATCGCCGTGATCCAGCTCTTCGCGCGCGAGGACAAGACCTTCCGCCACTTCGAGCAGCTCAACGACTCCCATCGGATGGCCAATCACTGGTCGAACATCTACGAGGCGGCGCTCTTCTCCATGGTCGAGGCCGTCAGCGCCATCTCGATCGCCCTCATCGTCTGGTACGGCGGTGGCCAGATCGTCGCCGGCGCGCTCGCCTTCGGCACCCTGGTGGCATTCATCGAGTACGTGCAGAAGTTCTTCGTCCCGATTCGCGACTTCTCGAGCAAGTACGCCGTCATGCAGTCGGCGATGACCGCCGCCGAGCGCGTCTTCCAGCTCCTCGACACCCCGGCCACCATCGTCAGCCCGGCGCACCCCGAGACGCCGTCGGCGACGCGCGGCCGCATCGAGTTCGATCACGTTTGGTTCGCCTACAAGGACGAGGACTGGGTGCTGCGCGACGTTTCCTTCGTCATCGAGCCGGGGGAGAAGATCGCCATCGTCGGCGCCACCGGCGCGGGCAAGACCTCGATCATCAAGCTGCTCAACCGCGGCTACGACGTCAGCCGCGGCCGCGTGCTGGTCGACGGCGTCGACGTGCGGGAATGGGACCTGCACGCCCTGCGCTCGCGTATCGGCGTGGTGCTGCAGGACGTCTTCCTGTTCTCGGGCACCATCACCGACAACCTCACCCTGGGACGCCGCGACATCGGCGCTGCCGCGGTGCAGCGCGCCGCCCGCCACGTGAACGCGCACCGCTTCATCGAGCGCCTCCCCCGGGGTTACGAGGCGCCGCTGCGCGAGCGCGGTAGCAATCTCTCCACCGGCCAGCGCCAGCTCCTCGCCTTCGCCCGCGCCCTGGCCCACGATCCGCCCATCCTCGTGCTCGACGAGGCGACCGCCAGCGTCGATACCGAAACCGAGCTCCTGATCCAGGCGGCGTTGCAGGCGTTGATGCGGGGGCGCACGTCGGTGGTGATCGCCCACCGTCTGTCGACGATCGAGCACAGCGACCGCATCCTGGTCATGCACCACGGCCAGTTGCGCGAGAGCGGCACCCACGCCGAGCTCGTCGCGGCCCGCGGTCTGTACTTCCGTCTGCAGCAGCTGCAGTACAGCCGAGTACCCGAGCCGCCGGTCATGGAGCTGCGCTCCGGTGTCGCGAAGTAGCGCGCGCCTGCTCCTGGTCGCCGTCGTCGCCGCCGCGCTGAGCGGCTGCGGCGCGCCGCTGTACGTGCTGCGCTCGGGATACCAGGAAGCCCGTATTCTGTGGCGGCGACAGCCGATCGAAAAGCTGCTGCAGCAGCCGGATCTCGATCCCGACGTCCGCCGCAAGCTCGCGCTCACGCTCGACGCTCGCGCCTTCGCGCGCGATGCCCTCGGGCTCGACGTCGGCGGAAGCTTCCGGACCTTTGCGCGTATCGACGCCGATCAGGTGGTCTACGTCGTGGTGGCGGCCCATCGCGATCGCCTCCGGTTGAAGACGTGGTGGTTCCCGATCGTCGGCGCCGTCCCGTACAAGGGGTTCTTCGACGAGGACCGGGCCGACGAGGCGGCGGCCGAGCTCGAGAGCGACGGCTTCGACACCCTGGTGCAGCCGTCGGTCGCGTTCAGCACCCTCGGCTGGTTCGACGACCCGCTGCTCTCCAATCTGCTGCGTTACGATCGGGTCAGCCTGGCCAGCGTCATCATTCACGAGCTGACGCACAACACCCTCTACCTTCCCGGCCAGAGCGCGTTCAACGAGTCGCTGGCCGACTTCGTCGGCTATCGCGGTGCCGCGGCGTTCTTCGCGGCGCGCCGCGATGCCGAAGGCGCGCGCCGGGCGCAGGCGCTGTGGCACGATGCCCTGGCCTTCTCCGACTTCCTCGGCAAGCTGGTGTCCCGGCTCGAGGACGCCTACGCCCGGGGCATCGACCCGGCAACGCGGGAGCGGATGTTCGCCAGCGCACAGGAGGAGTTCCGCGCGCTGCCGTTGCAGACCAACCTCTACCGCGACTTCGGCCAGGGGCGGTTGAACAACGCCCGCATCCTGCATTACCGGCTCTACAACGACCGCCTGGACCTGTTCCGGCGCCTGCTCGCGCGACAGCACGATGACCTGCGCGCCGCGATCGCCGTGGTGCTGCGGGTCACCAACGGTGCGGCCGATCCCTACGCGGCCGTCGCCGCTGCGGCCGGCCCCGCCCCCGGCGCGGAGCTGGCCGTGCGGCCGCCGCCCGGTTCTCGCGGCCCTGGTTTGAAAGCCCGGCCGCCGGCGGGATAGACTCCGCGCCATGGACAAGGTGTTGATCACCGGCGTCGCCGGCGGCAACGGGCGCCTGGTCGCCGAGCGGCTGCGGGGCGAGTACGAGGTCATCGGCGTCGACAAGAGCCCGTGGGAGGGGCGGCCGCGCGAGGTGCGCTTCTACCAGCTCGATCAGCGCAAGAAGCGCTTCGAGGACGTCATTCGCCGCGAGCGCCCGCAGGCGATCGTGCACCTGGCCTTCATCCGTCACTTCGAGGAGGACCCGGCCATCCGGCACGAGGTCAACGTCGCCGGCACCAAGCGTCTCCTCGAGTTCGCCGTCGCCTACAAGGTGAAGAAGCTGGTGATCTTCTCCAGCTCCTACGTCTACGGAGCGCTGCCCGAGAACCCCTACTACATGGACGAGGGCTATCCCCTCAACGCCAGCCGCACCTATCCCGACGTGCGCGACCTGGTCGAGGTCGATACGCTCGCCAGCGCCTACCTGTGGCGTTATCCCGAGATCGCCATCTCGATCCTGCGTCCGGTCAGCGTGCTCGGGTACTACGCGCACAGCGCCATCAGCCGGTACCTGCGCCTGGAGTACGTGCCCACCATCCTCGGGTTCGATCCCCTGATGCAGTTCATTCACGAGGAGGACGTCGCCGAGGCGATCGCTCGCACCATCGAAAAGGGAGTGCGCGGCGTGTACAACGTGGTCGGTCCCGGCGCCGTGCCGCTCAAGGTCGCCATCGCCGCGACCGGGGGAATGGCCCTGCCGGCGCCCGAGTTCATCACGCGTCCGGCGATCACGGCGCTGTTTCGCTGGGGAATGTATCCGTTCCCGCCGGGGGCCATCGATTTCGCGAAGTATCCTTGCACCCTCGACGGCAGCCGCTTCGTCGCGGCCACGGGTTTCAAGCCGCGCTTCTCCCTCGAGGACATCTTCGCCAGCGCGCAAGCCTGAGGAGAGATGCCATGGCGGTCAAAGTCGACTCCCTGGAAACAAGCCGGCGTACCGCCACCCGCGGCGCCGCCCGGAGGGCGCGGCCGGCGCGGCCGGTCCCGGATGTGATCGATCAGATCACCGCTTTCCTGTCGCAGCTCGCCGACGCGATCAATCCCGAGGTCATCTCGCGCCTCGACGACGAGGTGGCCCGCAAGATGCGCGACGTGCCCATCCGGCTCAACAGCTACGGCTACGACGCGTGGGGGTTCCACCCCGACACCGCCCGGCGCGCCATGGTGCTGATGGCCCTGTTTTATCGCTACTACTTTCGTGTCCAGTCCTTCGGGGTGGACAATCTTCCCCCGGGGCGGGTGCTGGTGATCGGCAACCATGCCGGCCAGGTGGCCATCGACGCCGCGATGATCGGCACGGCCGCTTTTCTCGAGGGCAAGCCGCCGCGCATCCTGCGCGGCATGGGCGAGTACTGGCTGCCGACGGTGCCGTTCATCAGCGAGCTGATGGCGCGCACCGGCTCGGTGGTGGGGACGCCGAAGAACTGCGTCGACCTGCTCCACAACGAAGAGGCGGTAATCGCCTTCCCCGAAGGCGTGCGCGGCATGAACAAGCTGTTCAGCCAGCGCTATCAGCTGCAGGAGTTCGGCCTCGGCTTCGTGCGGCTGGCGCTGCAGACCAAGACGCCGATCGTGCCGGTGGCGGTGGTGGGCTCGGAGGAGCAGGCGCCGGCGATCGCCAACGTCAAGTGGCTCGCCCGCCTCCTGGGCATGCCGGCCTTCCCGGTGACACTCACCTGGCCGTGGCTGGGCCCCCTCGGGATGATCCCGTTGCCGACCAAGTATCGCATCTACTTCGGCAAGCCGCTGCGTTTGCAGGGCGACCCGCACGACGAGGACAGCGCCATCGAGCGCCACGTCGACAAGGTGAAGTCGGCGATCCGGGCGATGCTCGACCGCGGCCTGCGCCGGCGCGCCGGGGTGTTCTTCTAGGGCCGGGGGCTGCCTCCGTGAGGGCGGCCGCCGGCGCTTGTGAGGCGCGGCCCGTGTGCTACCTATGGGGGACATGGAAGCACAGCGCGTGCCTTCGCGCCGTCCCGATCTGAGCGCCCTCGACTTCGACCGCTCGCCGTTCATCGTCATCTGGGAAGTGACGCGGGCGTGTGACCTCGCCTGCGTCCACTGCCGCGCCGAAGCGGTGCCGTTTCGCGACCCGCGCGAGCTGACACCCGCCGAGGGCCTGGGGCTGCTCGAGCAGATCGCCGGCTTCGGCAGCCCACTGGTGGTCCTGACCGGCGGTGACCCGATCAAGCGCCCCGACGTCTACGACATCATCCGCCGCGGCGACGAGCTGGGGCTGCGCATGACGATGACGCCCTCGGGTACACCGTTGATGACCCACGCGGTCATCGACCGCCTGCGGGGCGCCGGCCTGGCGCGCATGGCGGTCAGCCTCGACGGGCCGACGGCGGCCGTCCACGACGCCTTCCGTCGCGTGCGCGGCTCCTTCGACTGGTCGCTGGACATGCTGCGCTACGCCGGCGAGATCGGGCTGTCGACGCAGGTGAACACCACGGTGACACGCTTCAACTTCGAGCACTTCGACGCCATGAGCGAGCTGATGGCCGAGCTCGGCGTCGATCTGTGGAGCGTCTTCTTCCTCGTGCCCACCGGGCGTGGCCGCCCGGAGGACGAAATCAGCGCCGAGCAGTACGAGACGATCTTCGCCAAGATGTTCGAGCTGTCGCAGCGCGTGCCCTTCGACATCAAGAGCACCGCCGCGCCGCACTACCGCCGCTTCCTGCTGCAGCAACGGGCGGCGGCGCGGCGCGAGAAGCGCGATCTGCCGGTCACCCGCGGCATCGGCTTCGCCATCAAAGGCGCCGAGTCGCGGGCGCCGAGGAGCGTCAACGACGGCAACGGCTTCGTGTTCGTGGCGCACACCGGCGACGTCTACCCGAGCGGCTTTCTACCGCTGTCCGGCGGCAACCTCCGGCGGACGCCGTTGGCGGCCATCTACCGCGACAGCGATCTGTTCCGTTCTCTGCGCGACTACTCGCAGCTCAAGGGCAAGTGCGGCGTGTGCGAGTTCCGCGACGTCTGTGGCGGCTCGCGCGCGCGCGCCCACGGGATGATGGGCGACTACCTCGAATCCGATCCCTTTTGCGCCTACGTGCCCGGGCCCTATCAGAAGGCGGTCGCGGCCGGCGCCGCCGAGCCGGTCGACAGCTACTTCGGCGAGCGCATCAAGACCCATTGCCAGAGCGCTGCTTTAGCATCATCATCAGAAGCGAGCGGGGGGGGATCCGATGCGTGACGAGGTCGAGGGCTATCTGAGCAACCATCGCTCGATGGTGCTCTCCTATCTCTACGAGGGCGAGGTGCGCGCCGCCACCACGTGCTACGCGCTGGCCGACGATCTGGTGGTCTACTTCTTCGTCTTCCGCGACAGTGAAAAACACCGGGCAATCCTTGCTCGCCCGCAGGTGTCGATCGTCGTCGACGACGGCTTCCAGATCCCGATGCACGGCGTCGAGCTGATCGGCAACGCCTCGATCGCCCAGGGGCATCGCATCCGCCTGGGCCAGCAGATTCTCAGTCAGCGGTTTCCACAGCTCGACGACGCATGGGGTGACGAGAGGCTGCTGATCGCCCGCGTGTTGCCCGAGCGCATCCGCATCATCGACTGGACCCGGGGTCTGGGCCAAAGCCGCGACGCGGCGCTGACGGTGGAATGAGACAGGTCAAAGGTTAAAGGTCAAAGGTCAAAGCCCGAATCGAAATCGGGCGGTCTCCCTTCCCTTCTTGCTTGTCCCTTGTCCCTTTGACCTTTCACCTTTCTTTGTCCGTCAGCACCAGATCGTTGCGATGGATCACCTCGTCGGTGGTCTTGTAGCCGAGGACGGCGGCGATCTGCTTGGAGTGCAGACCGTTGATCCTGGCCAGCTCGGCGGCGCTGTAGCTGACCAGACCGCGGGCGAACTCGGTGCCGTCGGGGGCGACGCAGCGGACGCACTCGCCGATGCCGAAGTTGCCCTGCACCTCCTGCACCCCCTTGGGTAGCAGGCTGCGGCCGCGCTCGACGACGGCGTCGCGGGCGCCCTGATCGACCACGATCGTCCCTGCCGGCTTGAGGGTGTAACCGATCCAGTGCTTGCGCCGCGTGATGCGGTCGCCCTGGGCCAGCACCAGCGTGCCGACGGAGGCCTGGGGGTCGACGACCCTCTGCAGTACCCGCGGGCGCGTGCCGTTGGCGATGACGGTGGCGATGCCGGCCAGCGAGGCCTTGCGCGCCGCGTTCATCTTCGACGCCATGCCGCCGGTGCCGACCGGGCCCGCCGAGTCGGTGGCCAGCGCCAGCACCCGGCCCGTCGGTTGCTCCACCAGCTCCACCAACGTGGCATCGGCGTCGCGGCGCGGGTCGCTGTTGTAGAGACCGTCGACGTCGCTCAGGATGATCAGCAGCTGGGCGTCGATCAGGGTGGCGATCATGGCCGAGAGGTTGTCGTTCTCGCCGAGCTTGATCTCGTCCACCGCCACGGTGTCGTTCTCGTTGGCGACGGGAACGACGCCGGCGGCGAGCAGGCTCTCGATGGTGTGGCGGGCGTTCAGATAGCGCCGGCGGTGGCCGAGGTCGTCACCGGTGAGCAGAATCTGCCCGATCAGTTGCCCCCGCGCGGCGAAGAACTCCTGGTAGGCGGCCATCAGGTTGATCTGACCGACGGCCGCCGCCGCCTGCCGCTGCGGGATCGTCTTCGGTGCTTCCTTCAGGCCCATGCGGGCGACGCCGGAGGCAATGGCCCCGGAGGTCACGAGGATGACCTCCATGCCGCGTTGCCGCAGGTCGCAGAGGTCGTCCACCAGCATCTCGAGGCGGCCGCGGTCGATGCGCTGGCGATCGGAGAGCAGGCTGCTGCCGATCTTGACCACGACACGGCGCAGCCGTTTGAGCAGCTTGGCCTTGTGCGGAAGCTGCGCGTTCATGGCTCGACGGCCGCGCTCTCGGCCTCCCCGGCGCGCTGGGCCTGGCGCGAAGAGCCGACGCGGTCGCAGGCCAGCCGCATCAGCTCGCGGACTCCATCGCCGGTGGCGGCGGAGATCACGTGGAGATCGATCCCGCGCGCGGCGAAGCGCGCCCGCACCTCGGGCAGGCAGTCGCGGGCCTCGGCCAGGTCGATCTTGTTGGCGGCGACGATCTGCGGCTTGGCGGCCAGCTCCGGGTCGAAGCACGCGAGCTCGCGGTTGATCACGTCGTAGTCGCCCAGCGGATCGCGGCCGGTCAGGCCGCTGATGTCGAGCAGGTGAATGAGCACGGCGGTGCGCGACAGGTGCCGCAGGAAGCGCAGCCCGAGCCCGTGGCCGGTGTGGGCGCCCTCGATCAGGCCGGGGACGTCGGCGAGGACGAAGGTGCGTTCCTCGTCGCAGCGCACCACGCCGAGGTGCGGCACCAGCGTGGTGAACGGGTAGTCGGCGATGCGCGGGCGCGCGGCCGACACGGCGCTGATCAGGGTCGACTTGCCGGTGTTGGGGTAGCCGACCAGGCCGACGTCGGCGAGCAGCCGCAGCTCGAGCTTGATCGTGCGCTCCTCGCCGGGCAGTCCCGGCTGCGCGTAGCGCGGCGCCTGGTTCGACGAGGTGGCGAAGTTGGCGTTGCCGCGCCCGCCGCGTCCGCCGCGCGCCGCCACCACCCGCGCGCCGGCGCGCGACAGGTCGGCGATCAGATCTTCGGTGGCGGTGTCGCGCACCAGGGTTCCCGGCGGCACGCGGACCACCCGGTCGGCGCCGGCCTTGCCGAACTGGCACTTGCCGCGCCCGTCCTCGCCGCGCTCGGCGCGGATGATGCGCTGGAACTTGAAGTCGAGCAGGGTGGTCAGCCCTTCGTGGGCTTCGAGGATCACGTCGCCACCGTGGCCGCCGTCGCCGCCGTCGGGCCCGCCGCGCGGGCGGTACTTCTCGCGCAGGAAGCTGACGCAGCCCTTGCCGCCGTCACCGGCGTGCACGCTGATCTCGGCTTCGTCGATGAATTTCATCGGGGGCTGACGCCGGCGCCCGGGGAGGTGCGGCGCCGGGATGGAATGAAAGAGGCGGCCGGCCGCGGTTGATGGAGCGGCCGGCCGCGAGGTTCAGGCGGGGAAGACGTGGACCTGCTTGCGATCCTTGCCGACCCGCTCGTATTGAACCACGCCGTCGATCTTGGCGAACAGGGTGTAGTCGCGGCCCATGCCGACGTTCTTGCCGGGGTGGATCCGGGTGCCGAGCTGACGCACCAGGATGTTGCCGGCGCGGGCGAGCTGACCGGCGAAGACCTTCACCCCGCGCCGCTGCCCGGCGCTGTCGCGGCCGTTGCGCGAGCTTCCCTGACCTTTTTTGTGAGCCATGACTACTCTCCCGCCTCGATGCCGGTCACCCGGACGGTGGTCTGCAGCTGCCGGTGACCCTGGTGGCGCCGGTAGTTCTTGCGCTTCTTCTTCTTGAACACCAGGATTTTCCTGGCTTTTCCCTGGCTCACGATCTCGCCGGTGACGCGCGCGCCGGTCACCAAGGGGGTGCCCACGTGCAGCTCGCTTGCGGCGGAGGTCATGAGCACCTCGGTGAACTCCACCGGGTTGCCGGCCTCGCCGTCGAGCTTCTCGATCTGAATCACGTCCCCGGGCGCGACGCGGTATTGCTTCCCGCCGGTGCGAATCACTGCATAGTCCATGAAGGTGGTCTCCAGCGTCAAGAGAAACAACGTTCCTACTGAACGGGTCCCCCGTTGTCAACCCGAGGTCCGGCGCCGGGGGAGTGTTTCATGGCGGTGACCTCGTGGCGCTCACGAGAGCTCCACCGGGATGCGGGTGAAGCTGCGGAAGATGAAGCTGGGGTGCAGCGGCAGGGGCTCGTCGTCGGTGCGGTGGAAGTCGCGCGTGCGCTGCAGGAGAACGCGCAAGGCGACCTGGGCCTCGAGGCGCGCCAGGTTGGCGCCGAGGCAGTAATGCGGGCCGAAGCCGAAGGCGATGTGGCGGCTGTCCTCGCGGGTGACGTCGAAGACCTCCGGTCGCTCGAAGACGCTCTCGTCGCGGTTGGCCGAGCCGATCCACAGCAGTGCGGCCTGCTGCTCTTCGATGCGGTGGCCGAGCAGATCGACCGGTTGCATGGCCATGCGGACGGTGAGCTGGACCGGGGAGCAGAAGCGCAGCACCTCGTCGATGGCGTTGGGGATCAGCTCCGGGCGCGCGCGCAGCAGGGCCAGTTGCTCGGGGTGGCGCATGAGCTCGATGCCGGTGTTGCCGATCAGCGTCGTGGTGGTCTCGTTGCCGGCGACGAGCAGGAGCACGAGCATCTGCAGCATCTCGTCGAACGTCAGACGCGATCCTTCGACCTCGGCCGCCACCAGACCGCTCAGGAGATCGTCCTTCGGGCTGCGCCGCCGTTCCTCGACCAGGCGGGAGAAGTAGGCGCGCATCTCGTCGATGATGGCGAGCTCGCGCTGGATCACCTCGGGCGGCTCGGGTCCGAGGATGCCGAGGCCGAGGTTCTCTACCAGACCGTCCGACCAGCGCTTGAACTGCTCGCGGTCCTCCAGCGGTACCCCGATCATCTCGGCGATGACGATGACCGGCAGGGGGTAGGTGAGGGCCTCGACCAGGTCGACGCGGCGTTTGGCCAGGGCGTCGTCGAGCAGCTCGTGGGCGATCTGCTCCATGCGCGGCTCGAGCTGGCGGATGCGCCGCGGGGTGAACGCCTGGTTGACCAGGCCGCGCAGGCGCGTGTGCGCCGGCGGGTCCTGCATCAGCATGCTCGGCGGCAGGTCGGGTCGCAGCTCCACCCCGGGCGGTGGCGGAAACACGCTCGACCAGGTGGCGGGATCCTTCAGGATGGTCTGGATGTCGTCGTAACGAAAGACCGAGAACAGCGGCAGCCCCTCGTGGGCGAGCACCGGACACTCGCGCCGCCCGCGCGCGAAGAGCGGAAACGGGTCCCGGCGCACGTCGGGATCGAACGGATTGAAGGAAAACAGCTCAGCCATCGCGGCGGGGTCCGACTGGCTGCTCGTTTAGCGACAATGCGGTGAGAATGCCAGGGCAGGGGGAGCGTGCGCCATGCTCGCGAGCACGCCAACCACTCACCACCCGCCGCCACCACCGCCGCCTCCTCCACCGCCCGACGAGCCGCCGCCACCGCCGCCTGAGCTCGATCCCGGCGCCGAGGACGACGAGGAGATGGCACTGCTCAGCGCGCCGCCGAGAGTGCCGGCGAAGCTGGCGGCATTCATCGAGCTCCAGTCGCTGCCCGAGTACCAGGCAGGGCTGTAGGACGTGCCCGCGGTTCCGGCGCGCGCCAGCACCTCGCTGAACTGCTCGCTCCACTCCTGCTCGACGTCGAGCGCCAGGGCGTAGGGGAGATACTGCTCGAACAGCTCGGGCGTGCGCTCCGGCGGGTTGAGCAGGTTCAGCCGATCCTTCTCGGCGACGCCCAGATACATGCGAAAGCCGGCGATCAGGTCGAGGATCTTGCGCCCGGCGCGCGTCGGCGCCTTGAGCAGGTAGTGGAACAGCACGTTCACTCCGACCAGAGCGAGCAGCATCGCGGCGATCGCCGGCGAGGTGAAGCCGGCAAACGCGTACAGGCCGAACACCTCGCCGGCCGTGAACGGAACGGCAAGGGCGGTGGCGAACAACGCGCTGATGACGTGCAACGCGCGCCCGCTGCGCTGCCACAGCGCCTCGCGCCAGCGCTGGACGGCCTGCACCAGGAGCGCGGCCACTCCTATGCTCCAGACCGACAGCCAGATGGTGATGAAGACCACGCCGCCTGCGTTCCTGGCGGGAAAGATCGCGTACAGGAGCAACAACAGCGACAGCCCGAGCCCGGGCAGGAGATAGCGGCGATTGGTGAGGAAATGAATGCGCTCGTGCTGCAAGCGCAGCGAGTTCTTCAGGGCGAGGATGGCGGCCTGGATCGTCTTGTGGTTGCTGTTCTTCAGCCGAATGCGGTTGCCGCCGGCGAGCAGCTTGTCGGCAAGCCGCGCTTCCTCGGGTGCCAGAGGCGCCTTGTCGGCGTCGGCGCGAACGATCTCGTAAACGCTCTCAGGTTTTTCGATTGTCACGTGGCCCTTGACGGCCAGGTCGATCACCGCCGCCGCGAGCATCTTGTCGTCGTAGCCCATCCGGACGAGGTAACGGGCGGCCGCCGGCGAGACGCCGTTGGGCGGATGGTAGAGAGGAATGATCGTCCCGGGCTCGGGATCGCGCCCGACCAGCAGCCAGACCACGAAGTAGTAACAGAGCACCGCTCCGATCCCGAGCAGCGCCGTCAGGATCGTCGGATTGTCTTTCACGTAGTCGCGGATCTCGCTCTCGCGGCTCGGCTTGGTCACGAAGCCCTTCGGCCACGAAACGACGATGGTGAGGCCCTGACGCGGGCCGAGCGGGGCCGTGGTGCGGAAGGTCACCTGACCCGCGGCGTCGGTGGACACCTGGTAGTTCTTGCCCTTCGCCCCCTGCGGGCCGGTGTAGGCCTCGCTCGCCAGGACGTGCCGCCCGGCCTCTCCCGGCAAGGTCACGGCGGCCGAGGCGAAATCGATCGGAAAGATCCAGCCGTTGCCGGTGACGTTCCAGTAGAGCTCGTCGTGATCGGCGAAGAACCCGAGCTGACGCCGGGTGCGGTACTCGAGGACGTAGACGTGCTCGCCCGGGGACACGAGGGCGTTGCTCCGGCCGATGTACACGCGCTCGCCGTTGCTGATGTCCTCGGTGTGGTAGGGCTCGGGCCGCCCGTCGCGCAGCACCCGCGTGACGATGAAGCCGACCGAGTAGCGATTCCCCAGACGATCGCGGTAGCGGGTGGGAAAATCGCGGTAGATGCCGTGGCGGATCTTTTTCCCCCGGCTCACCACCCGGATCGTCTCCGCGACGGTCATGCTGGAATCGGCGTGGACGACGATGTCGCTGTGAAAGCCGAGAATGCGCTCGCCGCCGTCGGCGCGGGCCAGCGTCGAGAGGAACGCCGACAGCAGCAGGCAGAGCAGGCCGATGCGCAGGGTACGAATGGCCGTCATAGCTTCACCGCCGGCACGCTGCCCTCGGTGGCCGACTCGAGCTCGAAGTAGTCGGCGAGCCGGAAGTCCCAGGCGCGCGCCACCAGCAGGCTGGGAAACGACTCGACCTCGATGTTGAAGTCGCGCACGGTGCCGTTGTAGTAGCGGCGCGCGAGCTGGATGTCGTCCTCGACGCTGGCCAGCGTGCGCTGCAGGTTGAGGAATTGCTCGTTCGCCTTGAGGTCGGGGTACGCCTCGGCGATGGCGAGAATGCTCTTGAGGTCGTGCGACAGCTCGGTCTCCGCCTCGCCGCGCGGCTTGATCTCCTGGATGCTCTGGCAGCGCGAGCGCAGCTCGGTGACGTGCTCGAGCAGCCGCTGCTCGTAGTCGCGGTAGCCTTTGACGGCCTCGACGAGATTCGGGATCAGATCGTGCCGCCGCTTGAGCTGCACCTCGATGCCGCTCCACGCCTCGCGCACGAGCTGGCGCAGGCGGATGAAGCGGTTGAACGTCAGGGCCAGCCAGCCGAGCAGCGCGACCGCGACAGCGGCGAGAATCATCCCCGATCCGCTCCGGTCGAACGCATCGGCCGAGTCCGGGGGCTCCTCAGACGCGGGCGCCGACGAGCGCCTGCACTGCCTGGGTGAGGCCGTCGACGCTCAGATGATACATCGGGAAGAGCCGGCGGATCAGGCGCACGGTGTGGACCTCCCAGTAGGCCGTATCCTCGGGATTGAGCCACACCGAGCGATCGAAGTGGTGGGCGATCTGCTGCAGCCAGGCGACGCCCGGCGTCGACGAAGTGCGACGCGGGTCGATGTTTCCGAACGGCTCGAGCAGCTCGGCCGGATGCATGGCGGCGTCGCCGACGAAGACCACCTTCCAGCGGCTGTCGAGGCGGCGCAGGACGTCGCCGGTGGGGATGGCGTCGGCGCGGGTCATGCGCGCGCTGGTGTAGATGTGGTCGTAGACGCAGTTGTGGAAGTAGTACGGCTGGAAGTCGCGCAGGCCGCGCTCCTCGTGCAGGGCGGTGAGCAGCTGGCTGACCGGCCGGTAGTACGGCTCCATGGTCCCGCCGACGTCCATGAGCAGCAGCAGGCGGACGTCGTTGCGCCGCGGCGGGCGAAAGACCAGCTCGATCTCGCCGGCGTTCTTGCAGGTCTCGTCGATGGTCTCGTCGAGGTCGAGCTCGCTGGCCTCGCCGCTGCGGGTGAGCTGGCGCAGCCGCCGCAGGGCGACGCGCAGTTGCCGGATATCGAGCGTCTGGTCGGTGCGGTAGTTCTCGAAGCGGCGCTCCTCGGCCACCTTCATCGCCGAGCGGCTCTTCGCCGGCCCGCCGACGCGGATGCCGGTGGGATGCTGGCCGCCGTGGCCGAAGGGCGACTTGCCGCCGGTGCCCACCCACTTGTCGCCGCCGTCGTGGCGCTCGGTCTGCTTGGAGAGCGTCTCGAGGAACTTCTGCATCAGCTCGTCCGAGGTCAGGCGCTGCAGCTTTTCCATTTCCTCGGGAGACAGGTCGGGGAAGTTCTTCGGGTCGCGCAGCCACTCCATCACCTTCTCGGTGACGTCGTCGCCGAAGGCCCCCTCGACGCCGCGGAAGACGCGGGCGAAGACGCGGTCGTAGGCGTCGAAGTAGGTCTCGCTCTTGATCAGGCAGGAGCGGCCGAGGTGGTAGAAGCGCAGCAGACTGGCTCCGTGCAGACCGTCCTCGAGCGCGCGCAGAAAGGTCTGCCACTCCTGGATCGCCAGGGGCACGCCCTCGTCGCGCAGGCCGTAGAAGAGGTCGAGAAACATCACCGTCCGCCTACCATCTTTGCGGCGCATATCCTAGGGGGAGCCCGGGCGCGACCGTCACCGTGGCAGAGCTGCTCGCGACCGTGTGTCTGCGCCCGGCTGGCTACGAAGTTGTCATCTACGTCGTCGCTTGCCGGGTTCCCGGCGATCATCCATCATGCGCCCATGCCCGCCGAGGTGATGGGACACACCGGCCCGCTGCGGCCGTCGGAAACCGGCCGCCCCATTCCCTACATCGACCAGGTCGCCCTCGACTTTCCCGAGCTGGTGATCGTCTGCGGTCACATCGGCTACCCGTGGACCGTCGAGATGATCGCCGTCGCCGACAAGCACCCCAACGTCTTCATCGACACCAGCGCCTACGCCGCGCACCGGTACCCGGCCGAGCTCGTCGACTACCTGAAGGGACGCGGTAAGAAGAAGGTGCTGTTCGGCACCAACTATCCGATGATGACCGCCGCGCGTGCGCTCGCCCGCATCGACGACCTTCACCTTGACGAGGATACGCTCTCACTCTTCCTCGGTGGCAACGCCCGGCGCGTTTTTCGACTGTGAGCGGGATCGGCGTGAGCGGCGACGCAGCAAGTGGGCCGGCCGGGTAGCCCGCCGGCAACGCGCCGGTGAGGATGATCGGTCGCCAGCCGTGGTCGGGCAGATGCAGGGCGAAGCGGTAGGCGCGCTTGCCGCCGACGTCGTAGCGCGGCGGGAAGTAGCGCGAGATCATCAGGACCGTGCGCACCCGCGTCCCCCTTCCGCGGTGTCCGTGCCCGCTCCGGCCGGGGCAACGGGTCGACGGCCGGTTACTGGTTGTACCGCGGCCCGAGATCCTCCCAGCTCTTCGGATAGCGACCGCCCTTGGCGTCGTACTGGCCGAGGGCGTCGACGTCCTGCTCCTTCTTGAGCAGCGCGCCGACGAACGGGATGTGGGTCTCGAGCTTCTCCTGCGAGATCCCGGAGCGCAGCAGCGCGGTGATCCAGTCGATCAGCTCGGAGGTCGACGGCTTCTTGCGCAGATCGTTCTGCTCGCGCAGCCAGTAGAACTTGATCAGCACCTGGTCGAGCAGCTTGGCGTCGAGGTGCGGATGATGGACGTCGATGATCCGGCGCATGAGGGGCGGATCGGGAAACTCGATGAAGTAGAAGATGCAGCGGCGCAGAAACGCGTCGGGCAGCTCCTTCTCGTTGTTGGACGTGATGAGAACGATCGGGCGATGGCGGGCGACGATATCCTCGTTGGTCTCCACGATCGAGAAGCGCATCTCGTCGAGCTCGCGCAGGAGATCGTTGGGAAACTCGAGGTCTGCCTTGTCGACCTCGTCGATGAGCAGGACGTGGCGCTCCTCGGCGGCGAACGTCTGGCCCAGCGGCCCGAGCTTGATGTAGCGACGGATATCCGAGACGTCGCCGGTGCCGAAGCGGCTGTCGTTGAGACGCTGCACGGTGTCGTAGACGTACAAGCCCTCGGCCGCCTTGGCCGTCGACTTGATGTGCCACGACAGCATCGGCATCCCGAGCCCGTCGGCGACGTGCTTGGCCAGAACCGTCTTGCCCGTGCCCGGCTCGCCCTTGATCAGCAGCGGCCGCTCCAGCGCGATGGCGCAGTTGACGGCGTCGACCAGCGGCCCGGAAGCGATGTAGCCCGGGGTGCCCTGAAAACGTTGGAATCCGTTTGATTTGCTCATCGGGCGGAAACTATCGTCAAGCGGCGATTGGTTCAAGACGTGGGCGAGGGACGAAAAGGGGGCCAGCCATGACGCCGGTGAGCGCGGATCTGAGCGGCAAGACCTGCCTGATCACAGGGGCCACCTCGGGCATCGGCAAGGCTACCGCCCTGGCGCTGGCGCGGATGGGCGCGACGCTGGTGCTGGTCTGCCGCGATCGCAACCGCGGGGAGCAGACGCGCGCCGCGATCCGGGCCCAGAGCGCCGGTGCGGAGGTCGATCTGATGCTCGCCGACCTCGCCAGCCAGCAGGAGATCCGGCGCCTGGCGGGGGAGTTCCTGGCCACCGGCCGCCCGCTGCACGTGCTCGTCAACAACGCCGGCGTCGTCAACACCAGCCGCTCGGTCACCGTCGACGGTATCGAGACCGTCTTCGCCGTCAACCACCTGGCCTACTTTCTGCTGACGCACCTGCTGCTCGATCGGCTGCAGCAGAGTGCGCCGGCGCGCATCATCAGCGTCGCCTCGGATGCGCACAAGTTCGGCGCCATGAACTTCGACGATCTCCAGGCCGAGCGCCGCTACCGCACCATGCGCGTCTACGGCCAGTCGAAGCTGGCCAACATCCTCTTCACCTACGAGCTTGCCCGGCGGTTGCAAGGTACCGGAGTCACGGTGAACTGCCTCCATCCCGGCGCCGTCGCCACCGGACTGGGGACCAACAACGGCGCCTGGGCGAAGCCGATCATCAAGCTGCTGGGGCTGTTCTTCCGCAGCCCGGAGCGGGGAGCGGCGACGTCGATCTACCTCGCCTCGTCTCCCGAGGTGGAGGGGACGAGCGGGAAGTACTTCGTCGATTGCCGTCCTCGCCGCTCGTCGCCCGCCTCGTACGATGAGGCAAGCGCGAAGCGGCTGTGGGAGATCAGCGAGAGGATGACGGCTACCCCTCCCGCTTCTCCGTGCTCAGGATGACCTCGTGGATCTCGAGGACGTTGGGGCCGGCGAACATCTCGGCCGGCGGGCGGTTGCTGTGCGCGGTCCGGAACGACTCGCTGTTGGTCCAGTCCCAGAATGCCTTCTCGCTCTCCCAGTAGGTCTGCACCAGGTAGTAGCCCTGCTCGGCCTTTTCCTCGATCTGTCCGGTTTGATGATTGAAGCGGCGGTTCACCGGCCGCAGCACGAGGTTCTTGACGAACCCGGGGGACTGGTCGATGAGGTGCGCCCGGTGGCGGAAACGATCTTCGAAGTCGGCCTCGTGGCCATGGGAGACGGGGATGCGGTTGGTGACGACGAACACGATGGGATCCTCCTCGTTGGTGTCGCTCGATCGTAGCGGCGGCGTGGCGGTGGGACAAGCGGCGGACCGCGCCGCCGGAACTCTCAGCCGCAATCGAGAGAAAAGGAGCTTACCACAGAGGCACAGAGGGCACAGAGGACAAGATCAAAGAGCGCTCTCGCATCGACGTGAAGGGCCGCATCCCCGGTGAGGTTTTCTTACAGGATGATGATCCCGCGACTCTCTCCGGTCCGTCTCGGTGTCCTCTGTGCCTCTGTGGTTCAGGATCTTCTCTCCGAGGTTAGCGCGGCAGGCCGAGGATGCGCTGGGCGATCAAGTTGCGCCGGATCTCCGAGTCGCTTGACCGTGGCGGACGCGTTTCGCTAAAGCCCCGACTCGCCATGGCCGAGAAAACGTACGCGGGACCGACTCCCAAGCCGACGCCGGAGACCAAGCCCTTCTGGGAGGGGACCAAGCAGCGCAAGCTGATGATTCAGCTCTGCGGCGATTGCCGGCGGCACTATTTCTATCCACGACCGCTGTGCCCACACTGCCTGTCGCGCAACGTGAGCTGGGTGCAGGCGAGCGGTCGCGGCAAGCTGCACTCGTTCGTGATCAATCACCGAACGCCGCGTGGCTTTCCGACCCCGGCGCCGTTCGTCATCGGCATGATCGAGCTCGACGAGGGGCCGCGGCTGATGAGCAACCTCGTCGGCGTCGAGCCCGATCCCGCCAAGATCCGTTGTGACATGCCGGTGGAGGTGGTCTTCGAGGACATCACCGAGGCGATCACGCTTCCGAAATTCAAGCCGGTGCAAGGCTGATGGCCGACTGCAGGGAGCTGCGCGGAACCGCGGCCATCGTCGGCGTCGCCGAGTCGGACGAGATGGGGCGGCTGCCGCACAAGTCGTCGCTGCAGCTGCACATGGAGGCGACGCACAACGCGCTCGCCGATGCCGGGCTGAAGAAGGGCGACGTCGACGCCGTCTTCACCTCCGGCCGCAACATGGCCAACGACCTTCCGGAGTACCTCGGCATCCGGCCGCGTTTCGTCGGCGGCACCCAGGTCGGCGGCTGCTCGTTCATTCTTCACGTCGAGCACGCCATGGCGGCGATCCACGCCGGGCTGTGCGAGGTGGCCCTGATCACCCACGGCGAGAGCGGCTACTCGCGCATTGCCATGCCGGCGCCGCGCTGGGGCGAGGACTCCACCAACAGCCAGTTCGAGCTGCCTTACGGCACCGCCGGTCCGGTCACCGGCTACGGCTTTCTCGCCACGCGGCACATGCACGAGTACGGCACCACCAGCGAGCAGCTCGCCGAGGTGGCGGTGGCCACCCGCAAGTGGGCGGCGATGAACCCCAGGGCCTACGTGCGCGATCCCATCACCATCGAGGACGTGCTCGGCTCGCGCCTGATCTCCTGGCCGTTTCACCTGCTCGACTGCTGCCTGGTCACCGACGCCGGCGGCGCCGCGATCGTCACCTCGGCGGAGCGGGCGCGCGACCTGCCCAAGAAGCCGGTCTACGTGCTCGGCACCGGCGAGGGCGTCACCCACCAGATGGTGAGCCAGATGCCGTCGTTCACGAGCTGGGACGCGGCGCGGATCGCCGGCGAGCGCGCCTTCCGCATGTCGGGGGTGAAGCATGCCGACATCGACGTCGCCGAGTTCTACGACGCCTTCACCATCGTGCCGATGCTGGCCCTGGAGGAGCTCGGCTTCTGCCAGAAGGGCGAGAGCGGGCCCTTCGTGTCGGGGCAGCGCACGGCCCCGGGCGGCGCTTTTCCCATGAACACCAACGGGGGCGGGCTCTCCTACACCCATACCGGCATGTACGGCATCTTCACCATCATCGAGGCCGTGCGCCAGCTCCGCGGCGAGTGCGGGCCGCGCCAGGTGCCCGACGCCAAGGTCGCCATCTGTCACGGCACCGGTGGCGTGTGGAGCGCCGCGGCGACGATGATCGTCTCGACCGAGCGCTAGGGTGGGGGCGGCGGCCCCCGGCGAGATGGGGGCTTCGCCCCACGCTCCCGTTGGTC
>CAZYMF010000037.1:0-20448 GCA_964648215.1 uncultured Binatia bacterium (SeqCode)
TCTCCCAGCGAGGCCGGCTTCCGGCCGCCGCGGCGGCGGCGCATTCACGAGGACGTCGCCGAGCAGCTGCGCGACGCGATCCTCGACGGACGCTTCCGCGCCGGGCAGAAGCTGCCGCCCGAACGCGAGCTGGCCGAGGAGTTCCAGGTCAACCGCACCTCGGTCCGCGAGGCGATCAAGGTGCTCGAAGGCCTCGGCCTGGTCACGGTACGGCAAGGGGACGGAGCGACGGTACAACCGCTGATCGACGCCTCCCTCGACATCCTGGCGCCGATGATCTTTCACGGCGGCCGCATCGACGCCGATACCCTGGTGGACATGACCGAGGTGATCATGCCGCTGCTCTTCGAGATGGCGCGGCTGGCCGTCGAGCGGCGGCAGCCACGGCAGCTCGTCGAGCTGCGGCGGCTGCGCGACCTCATCGCCGACGAGGGGCGCGAGCGCGAGGAGCGCTTCGCTTCTTCGCGCGACCTGATCGTTCTGCTCTCGGACATGACGCGGAACCGCGTCTGGCAGATGCTGGCCCGCCGGCTGCGGGCGCTGCTCGCCTCCGAGCCCCTGCGCGAGACACGCCGGCGGCTGCGGCGCGACCCGGGGCGAATCGTGCCGATCATCGACACCTCGCTGGACGCCATCGACAACGGCCGGCCCGAGGACGCTCTCGCCGCCCTGCGGCGCCTCATCACCCTGGTCGGCGACGCCTCGCTCCAGGCCGGCTCGCAACGAACGAGCGCACGCGCCGCGGCCGTGTAGGCGCTCCCGAGGAAAACGAGAAACAGAAAACAGGAAACCGGAAATGAAAAACAGGCCAATGTCCGACGAAGCACGAGCGATTTGCCGGCTTCCTGTCTCCGGTTTCTCATTCGTTCCGGGCGGCCTGTCGACCATCGACTGTTTGATCTTCAGCTCTTCGACCATCGACCATTGACTATTGACCATCGACTACGACCCCCCCAAGGAGCTTCGTCATGAGCGATTTCACTGTCACCACCACAACCCAGGAGCCGGATCTCGATACCTCGATGAAGGTGATCTACCAGTGGAACTACGATCCCGACGTCGAGGAGCTGCGCCGGCTCTACGTCAAGGCCACCGAGGCGCAGTGGATCGCCGAGCGCGACATCGACTGGGAGCGGCGCATCGACCAGGAGAAGTTCGCCGCCACGCCGCTGGGCGCGGCGGTGCCGATCGAGCAGTGCTCCTATTGGAAGGCGCTCAAGGAGGAGACCCGGTGGGAGCTGACCCGACGGGCGGCCTCCTTCCGGCTCTCCAACTTCCTCCACGGCGAGCAGGGGGCGCTGATGGTGGCGGCGCAGCTGGTCAACGCCGTGCCCCACACCGACGCCAAGTTCTACGCCGCGACGCAGACCATGGACGAAGCGCGGCACGTCGAGGTGTTCGCCAAGTACATCGACAAGCTCGACGAGGTGCGGCCGATCGCGCCGGCGCTGCGCACCATTCTCGACGCCACGCTGCAGACCGAGAACTGGATGAAGAAGCTGGTCGGCATGCAGATCGTGGTCGAGGGGCTGGCGCTGTACAGCTTCCGCGAGATGCGCAACCTCACCGAGGAGCCGCTGCTGAAGGATCTGCTCACCTACGTCGCCCGCGACGAGTCGCGCCACCACGCCTACGGGGTGCAGTACATCGAGCGCTGCGTGCCGTGCCTGAGCGACTCCGAACGCGAGGAGCTCGAGGACTTCGCTCTCGAGGCGGCGCGCAGTCTGATCGACCAGCGCAACCAGCAGACCTTCCAGACCGCGATCATGGCGATCTGGGCCGAGGTCATCGACCCGGTCGAGCTGTTCACCTGCCTGGCCAACGAGCGCGACGAGCTCACCCGCAACCAGACGAAGGGGCGCCGCCTCGGCCCGGTGCAGGGCTTCGTCATCCCGACGCTACGCCGCTGCGGCCTGCTCAGCGAGCGCGTGGCCAAGCGCTACCACGAGTTCCTCAAGGCCAACCTCAGCGGCAATCTGGTCGGCGACACCGTCGAGGAGTTCCTGCAACACATCCCCGAGCTTCCCGCGGACACCGCCGCCTGGGTGCTGGGTCAGACGCAATAGGCGCGAACCGGGCCGCGGCAGCTAGCGCCCGGCCAGCGCCGCGGCGAGCTCGGGCTTGGCCTCGTTCATCGCCCGGCGCAGCGCCTCGAAGTGCCACGAGAACAGCGAGTGAGGATCGACCTGGGAGTCGGCCGGCGGCGGGATGAGATTGAAGCTGAAGCCGCCGCCGGTGCCGTAGACCATCGCCGAGCTGGTGTACAGGTTGACCACGCGTGAGATCTCGCTGGTCAGCGTGTGTTGCCAGATCACCGCGCCCCCGTCGGTGTCGGTCAGCGTGAGGTCGACGGTCACTCCGGCCGAGGTCTTCGCCATTGGGATCGGAATGAACCACAGCAGTACGCCAACCATTCCCAACCCGTAGGAGGTGGCCGACTCCGTCAGCGGCGACTCCCGCACCTTCCCCGTCAGCACGTAGCGGTACCCGGTGGCGGGCTCGTCCCCAACGTAGGCCACCCGGTCGAACAGACCACTCGCCGAGAGATCGGCAGCGATCGCGCGGGGGATGCTGGCGGGATAGTTGTACTCACCGAAGTCGGGCGCCACATAGTCTGGCGCCCAATCCGTCGTGCCGTATTCCTGCGCGATCCGATCGCTCTGCATCTTGACGCTCTCGTCGAGTCGCTCGAACGACAACGAGACGTATGGAAGCAACGGCACGTAGGTCAGGAACATCCGCCCCTGCGTCTGGTAGAGCCGCGGGGGACGCTGCTCCTCGAAACGCTTCACTCCCAGCGCGGCGCCGATCGGCTGCGCCCGCAGCTTCATCTGCTCGTACCGGTAGCCGGTGGTGAAGGTCGGCGTCAGTTGACAGGCAGCCAACAGGGTCGCCATCATCGCGGCCAACCAGCGTTGCAAGATTCTCATGTCTCGTCCCTCGCCACCGAAATGCCGCTACAGGTGACCCGCGGCGTTCTTCTTCGGCAGAATCTCCGTGCCCGCGGCCCGAGTCGGTGCCGACGCCAGACTCGCCTGCACCTGCTTGTTCGCCATCTCCACGATCGAGTTGGCGATGAACTGGCCGTAGGCGGAGCGCACCTCCTTGCGAAAGGGCGGAGTCGCGTCGTTGTCGTACTCCGTCAAGATGATGCCCCAAAGCAGATTGAGCCCGCCGAAGCCGGGCGTGTACCAGCCCGATGAGGCCAGCGCACCGCGCCAGAAGTCGCAGTGGCGCATGTCATAATGCGTGTCGAACTCCTGGTGCGTAGACTCTGCAGCGCCGGCCAGGGAGAGGTCGACGTCGGTGGCCAGGTCGGCGCTGTAGACGAAGCCGTTCCAGGCATGAGCGAAAACGACAAATCCCGGGAACGTGATCGGGAAGTTCCAGCCCGAGCCGTTGTACTTCGGCCGCACTTCGATCTTGACGCGAACGTCGGCCGGCGTGTCCGTCGCCGAAGGCGACGCGACCACCACCTTGGTGACATCCGGACGGGTAGCCAGCGCCTCGTGGATAAACTCGAAATACTCGTGCTCATCGGGACTAATCGAATTGTCGACGAGATCAAACGACATGTGACGCGATAATGAGGCGCTCTTGGAGTACTCGTTCAGGTTCTTCACCTGCATCGTATGCGTGCATGCGCTCGACCCGGCGGTCAGCGCCAGGGCCACCACCCAAACACCTACCTGCTTCATTCCGTCTCCTTTCTTCGCAAGGATGTTCCGGACGGGGAACCGCAACCGAATCTCCCGGTCGAAATCGTGCGCCAACACGAGCAACGCCTGTGCCTGACGCGCGAGGAGCCGAGCCTCATCGCTTTGCCGCAATCCATCGTTAGCGCGGCAGCGGTTTCGAGAAAATGTCCGCGGCAAAGCACTCGCGTCTGTCAGAAGTGAGAGAGACTATCTTCCAAGCCACTTTGCTCACCCAGGTCGGCGACTTCAGGCTTCGAAACAAGAAGCCACCTAGCACATTCCATGAATGTATGTCCAAGGTGATTCTCCCGAATTACCTGGCCCTGAGTGAAGTATTGCATTGCGACAATATCACCAGTGCTGCGACTCTGACTTGACATCGGCTCACATCGCCATCTGGCCAGGCGACGCTTCCAACGCAAAAGGCACTCCCGAGCGGAGAAAACCTTACGGGTGAAACAACGGCGATGAATCGTTCGATCAGAGCTCGCGTGCAAGCCGATCCGTCTCGCCTTCCGCGTCGAACCACCGCACCGTCGGATCGGCGCGAAACCAGGTGAGCTGACGTTTGGCAAGCTGACAGGTGGCGCGGATCATGGCGGCGAGAGCCTCATCGAGGTTCATCTCCTCCGCCAAGACCGCGCCCATCTCGCGGTAGCCGATGGTCTGCAGGGTCGGCAAGGCGCGGGGGTAGCCGCGCTTCCAGAGGTCGCGCACCTCGTCGAGGAGGCCGGCCTCGATCATGGCCCGGCAACGTTGCGCCAGGCGCTGGCGCAGGCGCGCGCGCGCGAGCGTGAGCCCGATCAGAGTCATCGGGACCGACGCCGCGCGGAAGCCGTGCTCGGCTTGCCAGGCGCTCATCGGTCGTCCGGTGACCAGCTCCACCTCGAGCGCGCGGATCAGACGCACCCGATCGTGGGGATGCAGACGCGCGGCCGTTACCGGATCCAGCTCCGTCAGTCGCCGGTGCAGCGAGCCGGCCGCCGCTTGCTCCTCCGCCTCCAGCCGGGCGCGCAGCTCCGCGTTCCGCGGCGGGCCGGGGAACAGACCGTAGCGCAGCGCCTTGACGTACAGTCCCGTTCCTCCCACCACGAGCACGCGCCGCCCGCGTCCCCGGATGTCCGCGATCGCCGCCGCGGCCAGCTCGCGGTAGCGGGCGCAGTCGAACGGCTGGTCCGGATCGACCACGTCGAAAACGTGGTGCGGCACGCGGGCCCGCTCGGCGGCCGTCGGCTTGGCGCTGCCGATGTCGAGCTGGCGATACACCTGTCGCGAGTCGGCATTGACGATCTCGGCCCCGAGCCGTTCGGCGAGCTCCAGCGCCAGCGCCGTCTTGCCGACGCCGGTGGGCCCGACGATGGCGAGAATCGGGGGTTGGGTGTCGGGTGTCGGGTGTCGGGAGGAGGGCACTTCGCTACCTTACAAAGCCGCCGCCTGCCGCGGTGTCAAGGCGAGGAAGAGAGTAAAGAGAACGGGAAACGGGAAACCGGGAACAGGGAACGGGGAACCGGTCAATGCCCGGACGCGCGCGATTGCCGGTTTCCCGTTCCCGGTTTCTTGCTGTGCGGTTCTCCGCGACGGATGCGCGGCCGACGACGGACTCACGCCCGTTTGAACAGTCGCTCCAGCTCGCCGCGCGTCAGGGTGACGTAGGCGGGCCGGCCGTGCGGGCAGTTGCCCGAGAACGGGATGCTGTCCATCGCCGCCAGCAGCGCGCGAATCTGGTCCGGCCCGAGGCTCTGGCCGACACGCACCACGCTGTGGCACGCCAGCCGCGCCAGCACCGCCTCGGCGGCATCGCTGAGCCGGCGCGAGCCGCCGTTCTCGACGCACTCGTCGACGAGATCGCCAAGGAGCACCGCCGGGTCCGCGTCGCCGAGCAGCGCCGGCACCGCGCGCACGGCGAAGCTGCCGCCGCCGAAGGGCTCCACCTCGAAGCCGAGGGCGTGCAGCTCCTCGATGCGATCGGCCAGCAGCGCCGCCTCGCGCGGGCCGAGATCGACCACGGTCGGCACCAGCAGCCGCTGCTGCGCCACGCCACCGGCGCCGTAGGCGCGCCGCAGCCGCTCGAAGGCCACCCGCTCGTGCGCCGCGTGCTGATCGATGAGCACCAGCGCATCGCCGCGCTGGCAGACGAGATAGCCCTCGAAGGCCTGCCCGATGACCTTCATGTTGGAGAAGAAGCCTTCGGCCGCCGGGGGCTCGGCCGAGGTGGGCGGCGGCTCGAGAGGAGGCTCGGGCGCCGCCGTACCCGTCGCCAGCGGGACCAGGGGCCGCAGACGGATGACGTCCGTGCTCGGCGGGGCGACCGGCCCGGGCGGCGCCGCCATCGGCTTCAACGTCATCGGCATCTGCCACGCCGTCGGCGCGGGCGACGCGCCCGCCGTCTCCGGCCGCGGCGCCTGCTGACGCAGCCGCTCCTGTACCGCGCGCGAGAGCAGCTCGTGCACCGCTCCGCCGCGACGGAAACGAACCTCCGATTTGGCCGGGTGCACGTTGACGTCGACCTCGTCGGGCGCCAGCTCCAGGAACACCACCGCCGCCGGGTAGCGGCCGTGCATGAGCAGAGTGCTGTAGCCCGCCACCAGCGCGTGGCTCACCAGCTTGTCGCGCACGTAGCGGCGGTTGACGAAGGTGTAGATCTGGCGCGCGGTGGGAAAGCTCAGGTGCGAGCCGGTGAGCCAGCCGTGGACGCCGCCGGCCGCGGTGCGGGCGCCGAGATCGAGCAATCCCTCGGCGCGCTGGCGGCCGAACACCTGCGTCACCCGCTCGCGCGGCTCGCCGGTGGCGGCCAGCTCGAGCAGGCGGCGCGAGCCGTGCCGGACCGAGAAACCGATCTCGGGAAAGGCCAGGGCGATGCGCGTCACCAGCTCGGTGACGTGTCCCACCTCGGTCGCCGGCGCCTTCAAGAACTTGCGCCGGGCCGGCGTGTTGCCGAACAGATCCGCCACCTCCACGCGCGTTCCCGGCGGGGTTCCCGCCTCGCGCACCTCTTGGATCGCCCCGGCGCGCACCACCACGCGCGTGCCGGCGAGATCCTGCGCGCGCCGCGTGGTCAGCGTCGTCGTCGACACGGCGGCGATGCTCGCCAGCGCTTCGCCGCGAAAGCCGAGCGTGACGATGCGGAAGAGGTCCTCGGCACAGCTCACCTTGCTGGTGGCGTGACGCGAGAAAGCGCACTCCGCATCGGCGGCGCTCATCCCCTCGCCGTCGTCGGTCACCGCGATCAGCGCCAGGCCGGCCTCCTCGATCGTCACGTCGATCCGGCGCGCGCCGGCGTCGATGGCGTTCTCGACCAGCTCCTTGACCACCGCCGCCGGGCGCTCGATGACCTCGCCGGCGGCGATCTGGTTGGCGATCTCCGGCGGCAGGACGCGCACGCGCCCGGCTTCCGGCGCCGGCGCGGAGCGAGGGTGCGTCGCGGCGTCCCTCACAGCACGTACTCCGCGCGCTTGCGCGCCTGCCAGGCCGCGACCTCGGCACGATCGCTCTCGAAGCCGCGACGACCGGCGAGACCGTAGGTGAGGCGCTTGCTGCTCTCGACTCCGGGCTGATCGAGCGGGTTGATCCCATGCAGGCCGCCGGCGAACACCGTGGCCGCCTCGAACAGGTAGAAGAGCTGCCCCAGGGTGAACGCGTTGAGCTGCGGCAGGGAGATGGTCAGCACCGGTCGTTGCTGCTGCACCAGCGCCAGCTCGGTGGCGCGTTGCTCCATGTTGAGCAGGCTCCCCAGACCGCGGCCGCCGAGATAGCCGACGCCGTCGAGATCACCGTAGCCGGCGGGAATGCTGAGCTCGCGACCGTGGTCGTCCACGCGCAGCAGGATCACCACCTTGTCCGCCGGCCCGTCCAGCAACAGCTGCAGCAGCGAGTGCTGGTCGGTGGCCCCGCGCGCCGCCAGCGGCGTCTGGCCGCAGTGAATCGGCTGGCCGCCGACGGTTTCGGCCTTGCCCAGGCTCTCGGCCCACAGCTGCGCGAACCAGTCGCCGAAGCGAGCGAGGCGATCGCTGTAGGGCATGAGCACGACGACGTGGCGGCCGTGCTCGACCTCGGCGAGGTAGAGCAGCGCGCCGAGCAGGTGCGCCGGGTTGCGCCACAGCTCCGCCGGCGCGGTGCGGGTATCCATCCACGCCGCGCCGGCGAGCACCTCGTCGATGCGTACGCCGGCGACGGCCGCCGGGAACAGGCCCGCCGCCGTCAGCACCGAGAAGCGTCCGGCGATGCCGGACGGCAGGGCCAGATCGAGGAAGCCCTCGTCGTTGATGATCTGGCGCAGCAGACCGCTTTCGGCGTCGGTGGTGATGACGACACGCTGCTTGTAGTCGACGGCGCCGAGGACCCGCAGCAGCTGCTCGCGCACGACGAGAAACTGCGCCATGGTCTCGGCCGTCTCGCCGCTCTTGCTGACGACGTTGAACACCGTGCGGCTGAGATCCAGACCGTCGAGCAGGGCGCCGAAGCTGACCGGGTCGATGTTGTCGGCAACGACCACCCGCGGGCTGCGGGCGCCGAGCGCCTCGGCCAGCGTGCGGGGGCCCAACGCCGAGCCGCCGATGCCGAGAACCACCAGGGTGTCGAGGTCCTTGCGCACCGCGGTGGCGGCGCTCTTGATCGCCTGCACCTCGTCGAGCTGTTGCGGCAGATCGTAAAACGCCATCTCGCCCGCTTTGCGGCGAACGCTCAGCGTACGGGCCACCTCGGCCGCGCGCGGCGCCAGCGCCTCGACCTCCTCCCGGCCGATGCCCTGCGGGCCGATGGCCTCGGCCATCATGCCGTTGACGTCGAGCCGCACGCTCATCGCTTCGCGCGCCGCTCGGCGGCGATAGTCCGGCATTCCCGGTTCCTAACACCGGCACCCCGTGTTGACAAGGAACCCGGAGGTCGGCACCCCCTGCCGCCGCGGCCTGGTTCCCGCCCTCTTTTCCTGTAGCCTGAGGCGACATGGCACTTCACAATGACAGGGGAGGGAGGTTTGCCGGATGGACAAGCTAGTCGATCGCATGTTGCGGGCCGCGCGTTTGGACGTGGGGCTCTACGAAGAGGTGGAGGCGGACCAGGGCGCTCTCGGACAGGCCATGACCGTCGTCGTGCTGTCGAGCGTGGCCGCCGGAATCGGCGCCCCCAACGGCGGCGTGGCAGCAATCATCGTCGGCACCATCGCCGCGCTGCTGGGATGGTTCGTGTGGGCCTACCTCGTCTACATCATCGGCACGCGCCTGCTGCCGGAGCCGCAGACACACTCCGATCTGGGCGAGCTGCTGCGCACCACCGGCTTCTCCAGCGCGCCTGGCCTGATTCGCGTCGTCGGTGTCGTCCACGTGCTCGCCGGCGTCGCCTTTCTGGTCGCCGGCCTCTGGATGCTGGTGGCGATGGTCATCGCCGTGCGTCAGGCTCTCGACTACCAGAGCACCGGCCGCGCCGTCGGCGTGTGCGTCATCGGCTTCGTCGTCCAGGTCGCCATCGTGATGGTCCTGCTCGCGCTCTTCGGCGGCCTCGGCGGGCACTGACACGAGCCCGGCTTCTGGCTCTGCTCGCAGAGCCAGAAGCGAAAGCCCCGGCCGTTGCCGCGCGGCAACGCCGATGGTACAGCGACACGCGTAGGGGCGAACGGCCGCGGTGCATCCGGGCGGGTTCGACTCACGATCGCTTTCCATGTGGCGCCTGCTGCGAATCTCGCTCACCCTCGTCCTCCTCCTCGCCGCCGGGCTGGGAGCGGCGGCGGCGCTGGCGTGGCACGAGCTGCATCGCCCGCAGCCGCTACCCGCGGGCGGCGTGGTCCTGAGCGTGTCGACGGGCGAGCCGTTTCGCGCCGTCGCCCGTCGCCTGCAGCAGGCCGGCGTCGTCCGCAACGGCTGGCTGCTCTCTCTGTGGGCGCGCTTCCAGCATCTCGATCGTCAGGTGCGCAGCGGCGACTATCGCTTCGCCGGCGACCTCACCCCGCTCGCGGTGCTCGACCTGCTGCGCTCGCCGCTGCTGGCACTGCATCGCGTGACCATTCCCGAAGGCGCCACGGTCGAGCAGGTCGCCGCCACCTTCGCCTCGCAGGGTTTTGGAAGCGCCGACGCGTTTCTGTGCGCGGCGCGCGACCCCGACCTGCTCGCCGACCTCGACCTGCCGAGCACGGGCGCCGAGGGTTACCTCTTCCCGGACACCTACGCCCTGGAGTGGACGGCCACGCCGGCCGATCTCATCCGCCTCATGGTGGCGCGCTTTCGCGCGGCCACCGCCGCGCTCGAGCCGGTGGAGCCGCCGCTCGGGCTCACCCGGCACGAGTGGGTGACGCTGGCCTCCATCGTCGAGAAGGAGACCGGCGCGGAGAACGAGCGGCCGCTGGTGGCCGACGTCTTCCTCAACCGCTTGCGCCTGCGCTGGCCGCTGCAGTCCGACCCGACCGTGATCTACGGCCTCGACTCCTTCGACGGCAACCTGACCAAGGCGCAGCTGCATCAGCCGACGCGCTACAACACCTACACCAACCCCGGCCTGCCGCCCGGGCCCATCTGCAACCCGGGCCTCGCGGCCCTGGCCGCCGTGCTGCACCCCGCCGAGACCAACTACCTCTACTTCGTTGCCCGCGGCGACGGCACGCACCAGTTCTCCGCCACCCTGGCCGAGCACAACCGGGCGGTGCAGAAATACCAGAGGTCGGCAGGGTGACCCGTGCGCCGCGAGGAGCCGGCGAGGCGCCGGCGGCGCTCGCCAGGATGCGGCTCCCATGAGCCGAGCGCGCGCGCGCGCCGGGGCCATCGCCGCCGTCACCCTGGGCACTCTCCTGATCGTCGCTACCGCCTGCCGCACCGGCCCGAGCGACGAAGAGATTCGCTCCTACGACTACGGCCGTCGCGTGTTGCTCGCGGGCCGCTTCGATCCGCCGGCCGCGATGGACGCGGCGCCGCTGCCCGTGCTCGCGCTGCACGCGCTGCCCGAACGCCTCGGCGCACCCCTTCCCCTCCGCGCCGGCAGGCTGGTCAACTTGCTCTTCTACGTCGGCCTCTGCCTGCTGGTGTTCGCCTGGGGCATGGAGGTCTACGGCCCCGCGGGCGCGCTCGCGGCGACGGCCCTGATCGCCTTCGTGCCGCCGCTGCTGGGATACAGCGCCCGCGTCACCGCCGACGCCGCCGGCACCGGCCTGATCTTCGCCGCCGTGTACGCGCTGTCGCGGTGCCTGCTCGATCCCTCGCTCGAGCGCAGCCTGGTGGCCGGCGTGGCCGGCGGCCTGGCGCTGCTGAGCCGATTCTCCGCGCTGGCGCTGGCACCGCTGGCGCTCGTCCTGGTGCTGCTGCGCACCTTCACCGCCGAGCGCCTGGAGTCACGGCGGCGCGTGCTGCACGGCGGCATGGCCGCCGTCGTGATTGCGGCCATCGTGGCCCTGCTCGTCCTCAGCGCCGGCTTCGGCTTCCGCCACCCGATCACCCGCTTGCGCGAGATCCCCTGCCGGAGTCGCGCGCTACAGGCCACGCGCAGCATCCTCGGCGACGCGCCGCTGCCGCTGCCGCGCGGCTTCCTGACCGGGCTCGACCACCGGCTGGCCCGGGATCGGTCCGCCACCGCCTGGGTCGATGCGCTCGGGGCGGCCGAGGAGCCAGGGTCATCCTCCCCGTTCGCCATCGTCGCTCTGCTCGGCACGCTGCTGCCGCTCCTGTTGCTGCTGCTGATCCGCCCCTGGCGCTGGCACCGCCGCTACAGCGACCTCACCTGGCTGGCCCCGGCGCTCTGGTCCGGCATCCCGCCGAGCCTGTCGGCCTGCGCGCCGGTCAGCCCGCGCTCGCTGTTGCCGGCGTTTCCGTTTCTGGCACTGTTGGCCGCCGCGGCGTGGGACGCGCAGCGTTCGCGGCGCTGGCGGCAGGTGGCAACGGCTCTGGTCCTGATCGCCATCGCCGCAGCCGTATGGATCTGCCCGCGCTATCTGACCGCGAGCGGGTGAAGACAGTGGAGAACATCGAGGAAGTTCGGAACCGAATCAGGTCGATCAGTTCAAACGGTGGGCTTGACCCGCCCGGCGAGCGGGAGGCACCGCACTCGCCGAGCGGGCCGGGGGGACGGACGGAGGGAGAACGAAGACGGCGCCCGAGGGGAGCCCTCAGCGCTCGCGCCGCGGCGGCGTCGGTCGCTTGGCCGGTGCTGCCGCGGCCTTTGCCGAACCGGCAGTCGGTCGCCGCAGAGCCACCACCATCGTCCAGTCCTTCTTCTCCTTCGACCACTTGCCTGCCGCGATCAGCTGCATCTGCCTTCTCCCCTCGGAAACCATCGTTGACCAGGACGAAGGGCAAGGCCCGTGCCACCGCCCCGCACCGGCCGCCAACGCTCCCGCCCGACCAGGAGCGCACAAATGCGAACGGGCCCCGGAGAACTTTGAACGGGCCGCGAGGCGCGGTGGTGGCCGTCCGGGGATCGTGGTAGAGGGGGCCGCATGCGAGCGATGCTGCTGGCCCTGACAGTGGTCGGTTGGGTGACGGTGGCGGGTGCCCAGACGCCGCCGCCCAGCTTCGGTTACTTCCAGTGCCTGTGCCAGGCCCGCGATCCCGGGCTCGCCCCGACGCCGAGCCAGTTCGGCCAGGTCACGATCAGCTCATGGCGTGGCAACGTCTACGCCCTGTCCGCGAGCGACGCGCAGTTCAAGGCCCGGAACGCCTGCGTCGCCGAGAATCACGGCGGTGCCAACATCTGCAGCTACTGCCTGTGTTCCAAGTAACCAGCGGAATCCCGCCGGCGTTGCGGCCTACGAGCGCCGACGCTGCGTTGCCTGCGCCGCCTGCTGCGGCGTGAGGATCAGCGAGCTGCGGGACTCCTCCTGCTCGCGCTCGGCGGCGGCCCGGAAGTACGCCGACAGACTGCCCCGCACCATCAGCTCGCACAGAGGAATGTCACGACCGCCACGCGGGCTCTCCCGCAACGCCAGCGCCGTGGCGCACGCTCGCCGCGCGGCAACCTCGCGCCGGCTGGCGACGAAGAAATAGGCCATCTCGAACAGCCTTCGTGCCCAGCTCTGCTGTCGCTCGCCGCCGAAGACCTCCTCGACCGCGCGGATCACGGTGGACTCGAAGCGCTCCTGCTGCTGCGCCGGGCTGAGAACGATCGGGCTGTCCTTGACCTGCATCAGCTGCTCGAGATGGGGTTTGAGCATCTCCGGGTCGAGCGCCCAGGTGCGGAACTCCGGCTCCTCGAACAGCGCCGGCGCCTGCGCTAGCAGGGCCGGTTCGGCGCGCACCGAGGCCTCGTCGAGGCGGGAGAAGACCAGCGGCGCCAGCTCCGCCGGCGCCGGCAGGCGCGTGATCTGCCCGCGCAGGCCGGGATAATCGCCGGCGATCCCCGCGCCCCGCTGCTGCGCCCAGCGAAAGGCGCGATCCATCAGGAAGTCGCCGTAGCGCCAGTCGGCCTCCACCAGGCGCAGCTCGTGCTTGGCCTCGAGCTCGCGGCGTGTTTCCCGCAGCGCCTTGCGCGTCACGTGGTTGAGGTCGACCTCGCGCATGCCCTCGGGGTCGTTGATCACGGCGAACAGGTGGGCGACACCGCCGGTTGCCGGGCGCACCAGCCACACCAGCTGATCGCCGCGACCGTCCACGGCCGAGAGATAGCCCTCGAGCTGGGGCCCCAGCACCGGCGCCGGTGCCGGCTGCGGCGGAGCGGGAACGCTCACGCCGCGCTGCTGCAGGCGGTAGAGCGCGCGCTTGACCTCCTTGCGCACCAGCTTGTCGCGGCAACGGCTCTCGATCTCGCGCAGGAGAGCAACGGTGGTCTCCTCCGGACGGCTGCCGAGCCGAGCCGCAATCGCCAGGTCGGCGGCGGGCTCCCGCAGCGCGTGCGGCTTCAGACCATTCGCGTCGGCGTCGGCGCCCACGCCCCACTCGGCGAGCAGTTGCTCACCCCGCTCCAGGTAGCTGTCACGATCCGGCTTCGGCATCATAGGTCTCCGCGGCCAACCAAGGGATTACTCTAGACAAGCGCCCATCGACTGTCGACCGCCGGCGCCTGCCCCCGGCGGTTCCGTGCCGGCAGTACCCGGCCCTGCCGAGAACGAAATTTTCACGGACCCGTCCAGGTCCCCCCTGCCCCTGAATCGGCGTCGTGCTAACGTTCGGGCATGGCTGCCGTTCCGCTCTTGCTCGACACCGACGTCGGCACCGACGTCGATGATGCCATCGCCATCGCCCTGGCACTGGCCTCGCCGGAGATCGACCTGCGGGCGGTGACGACGGTGTCCGCCGACGTCGCCCTGCGCGCGCGGATCGCCAAGAAGCTGCTCGACCTCGGCGGCCGCCCGGCGGTGCCGGTGGCGGCGGGGATCCGCGAGCCGATCCTGCGCCAGCGCAACTTTCTCTGGCTCGGACACGAGGGCCGGGGAATCGTCGACGCCAACGAGGCTCTGGCTCTGGCCGTCGCGCACGGCGTGGATCTCTTCATCGACACCGTGCTGCGCGAGCAGCCGCACGTGGTCGCCATCGGCCCGCTGTCCAATCTCGCCGTCGCCATCATGAAGGCGCCGGAGGTGATCGCCGCGATCCCCCATCTCACGATCATGGGCGGCGCGCTGGGGATCGGCGACGATCCGACGGTGCCGCTCGTCGAGTACAACCTCAACAGCGATGCCGAAGCGGCGCAGCTCGTGCTCACCTCGGGCATCCCGATCACGCTCGTCCCGCTCGACGTCACCTGGCAGGTGCGTTTCACCACGGCCGAGCTGGCGCGCCTGCGGCCGTCGTCGTCGCCGTTGGTGCAGCGGCTCTGCGAGGCGATGGAGATCTGGTGGCCGGTGCACCGCGAGCTCTTCGCCGGCGCGCGCACTTACGGCGCCGACGTCGTCGCCTTTCTCCACGACCCGCTCGCCCTCAGCGTGGTGTTCGAGCGCTCGTTCGTGACCATGCAACGAATGCGGCTGCAGCCGGCCATCGTCGACGCCGTGTTCCGCCTGCAACCGGACCCCGGCGCGGCCGAGCTCGAGGTTGCCGTCGGCGTCGACGCCCCGCGCTTCGTCGAGTTTCTCCTCGGCCGCCTGCTCCAGCTGCGCTGAGCCAGGGGAAACGCCGGCACCTCTCGACGAGGACGGTCGACTCCGGCTTCCCCCTTTGAAAAAGGGGGACCGAGGGGGATTTGTCCGAACGATTCCATCTCAAAATCCCCCCTGCCCCCTTTTCCAAAGGGGGAACCCCGGCGTTCGAGAAGATCGACAGTCCCATCCGTACGGGGAGAGGGAATCCGGGCAGTGCCAAATTTTCCCGCCGCGGTACCCGCCGCGGCGGTTTTCGGGTATAGTGCACAATTCGTTGTCATGTCGAACGACGTAATCAGGATCGTCGGCGCCCGTCAGAACAACCTGAAGGGGATCGACGTCGAGATTCCGCTGGGCGCGCTCACCGTCATCACCGGGGTGTCGGGCTCGGGCAAGTCGAGCCTCGCCTTCGACGTGCTCTACGCCGAGGGGCAGCGCCGTTACGTCGAGAGCTTCTCGGCCTACACGCGGCAGTTCCTCGATCGCATGGACAAGCCGCAGGTGGAGCGACTCGACGGCGTGCTGCCGGCAATCGCGATCGCCCAGGGCAACACGGTCAAGACGTCGCGCTCGACGGTGGCGACGATGACCGAGCTGCACGACCACTTGAAGCTGCTCTTCGCCAAGATCGGCGTGCTGCACTGCCGCCAGTGCGGCCAGGTCGTCGGGCGCGACTCGGCGGAGTCGGTGGCGACGCGGCTGCTGCACCAACCCGCCGGTACGCGCGCGCTGGTCACCTTCGCCCTGCCGCTGCCCGAGAACCTGCCCTGGGAGGAGGCGCGCACCGGCCTGTCGCGCTCCGGCTTTCGCCGTCTGCTGATCGACGGCGAGACGGTCGAGGTGGAGAACGTCGCCACGGCGCCGGCCTCGCCGCTGACCGTGGTCGTCGATCGCGTCGTCGCCCGCGCCGAGCGGAAGGGCCGCCTGGTCGACTCGATCGAGCAGGCCTTCCGTTTCGGCAAGGGCCGCATGGCCCTGCTCTTCCCCGACGACGGCGGGCGCGAGGAGCCCTTCGTCGATCGGCTCGAGTGCCCGCGCTGCGACATCGGCTACCGCGAGGCCACCGCCAACCTGTTCTCGTTCAACAGCCCGCTGGGCGCTTGCGAGACCTGCCGCGGCTTCGGCCGCGTGATCGACATCGACCTCGACCTGGTCATCCCCGACCCGCGCAAGTCGATCGCCGACGGTGCCATCAAGCCGTGGAGCACGCCGGCCACGGAGTGGGAGCGCGGCGAGCTGATGGCCTTCTGCCGCCGGCGCAAGATCCCCACCGACAAGCCCTTCGCGCAGCTCCGCGAGGAGCAGCGCCGCCTCATCATCGACGGCGAGAACGCCGGCAGGAAGCGCTTCCACGGCATCCGCGGCTGGTTCCGCTGGCTCGAGGGCCGCACCTACCGCATGCACGTGCGCGTCTTTCTCGCGCGCTACCGCAGCTACCGCCTCTGTCCGGCGTGCGCCGGCGGTCGGCTCCGAGCCGAGGCGCTGCTGTTCCGCGTCAATGGTAAGACGCTGCCGGAGATCAACCAGCTCGACATCGCCGGCGCCGCGGCCTTCTTCGCGGCGCTGCGGCTGAGCGAGACCGAGGAGGAGATCGCGCATCTGATCCTGGCGGAGATCCGCAACCGGCTGCGCTACCTGCTCGAGGTCGGGCTCGACTACCTCACCCTCGACCGCCAGTCGCGCACGCTCTCCGGCGGCGAGCTGGCGCGCGTCGATCTCACCACGGCGGTGGGCTCGTCGCTGGTCAACACCCTCTACGTCCTCGACGAGCCCTCGGTCGGCCTGCACCCGCGCGACAGCCAGCGGCTGGTGCGCATTCTCCACGCCCTGCGGGCACAGGAGAACACCGTCGTCGTGGTCGAGCACGAGGCCGAGATCATCCGCGAGGCCGATCACGTCATCGATCTCGGGCCCGGCGCCGGCGGCCGCGGCGGCGAGGTGGTGTTCGCCGGCGGCTACGACGAGCTGCTCGGCGGCAACGGCGGCAAACCGTCGCTGACCGGACAGTATCTGTCGGGGCACAAGCGCATTGCCATGCCGGCCCGGCGGCGCCCGGTGATCCCGACCTTGCAGCTCGGCCTCCGCGGCGCCCGCGGCCACAACCTGCGCGACGTCGACGTCGACATCCCGCTGTCGCGCCTGGTGTGCGTCACCGGTGTCTCGGGCTCGGGTAAGTCGACGCTGATCGAGGACGTCCTCTACCGCGGCCTGAAGAAGCGCCTCGGCCAGTTCGTCGGCGTGCCCGGCGAGCACGACGACATCGAGGGGGCGGAGCGCATCGGCGAGGTCGTGCTCGTCGACCAGTCGCCGCTGGGCACGACGCCGCGCGCCAACCCGGTGACCTATCTCAAGGCTTTCGATCCGATCCGGGCGCTCTTCGCCCAGACGCCGATGGCGCGCCTGCGCGGCTATCGGGCCAGCTCGTTCTCCTTCAACGTCGCCGGCGGACGTTGCGAGGTCTGCAACGGCGAGGGCTTCGAGAAGATCGAGATGCAGTTCCTCTCCGACGTCTACGTCGCCTGCCCCGAGTGCAACGGCGCCCGCTTCCGCCCCGAGATCCTCGAGGTCGTCTACAAGGGGAAGAGCATCCGCGACGTGCTCGAGCTGACGGTGCGCGATGCGCTCGAGTTCTTTCACGACCAGGCGGAGATTCGGCGACGGCTGCAGCCCCTCGCCGACGTCGGCCTCGACTACCTCCGTCTCGGCCAGCCGCTGACCACCCTGTCGGGAGGCGAGTCGCAGCGTCTCAAGCTGGCCGCGGCGATGGGGCGCGAGGCCAAGCCGCACAGCCTGTTTCTGTTCGACGAGCCCAGCATCGGCCTGCACTTCGCCGACGTCGACACCCTGCTCGCCGCGCTGCACCGTCTGGTCGACCGCGGCAGCTCGCTGGTGGTGATCGAGCACAACATCGACATCATCAAGGCGGCCGACTACGTCATCGACCTCGGCCCGGAAGGCGGCCCCGGGGGCGGACGACTGGTCGCCGCCGGGACGCCGGAGCAGGTGGCGGCCGCACCCGAGTCGCACACCGGTCGCTACCTGCGCCAGGCGCTCGGCGACGGCGGGCCGCTCGTCCCGACGCTGCCGGCGCACGTCCCGATCCGTCACGAGGACCGCGGCATCATGCGGGTGGTCGGGGCCAGGGAGCACAACCTGCGCGACCTCACCCTGAGCCTGCCCCGCGACCAGCTCATCGTCGTCACCGGGCTGAGCGGCTCGGGCAAGTCGACCCTGGCCTTCGACATCCTCTACGCCGAAGGCCAGCGCCGTTACCTCGACAGCCTGTCGGCCTACGCCCGGCAGTTCGTCAAGGTGATGGCCCGCCCGGCGGTCGACCTGCTCTCCGGCATCCCGCCGACGGTGGCCATCGAGCAGCGCCTGAGCCGCGGCAGCAAGAAGTCCACGGTCGCCACCATCACCGAGGTCTATCACTACCTGCGCCTGCTCTACGCCAAGATTGGCGTGCAGCACTGCGTCCAGTGCCAGCGGCCGATCAGCGCCCAGACGCGGCAGCAGATCGTCGATCGCCTGCAGCGCGACCTTCGCGGCGAGACCGTCACCCTGCTGGCTCCCGCCGTGCGCGGCCGCAAGGGCCAGTACACCGAGCTGTTCCGCGCCGCGCGTCGCCTCGGCTTCACCCGCGCCCGCATCGACGGCAAGATCGTCGCCCTGCAGCCGACGCCGTCGCTCGCCCGCTACCGCGCCCACGACATCGACGTCGTCGTCGGCGAGATCGAGCTCACCCGGGCCAGCTCCGGCCGCCTGCCGGAGCTGGTGACGACCGCGCTGCGCCTCGGCAGCGGCGCGCTGATCGCCTTGCCGGCGGGCACGGCCGCCGACCCCGAGCGCGTCTACAGCGAGCGCCTCTACTGCGCCGCGTGCGGCATCGGCTACGAGGAGCTCGACCCGCGCCTGTTCTCCTTCAACTCGCCCCAGGGGGCATGCCCGGACTGCGACGGCATCGGCGCGGTGCCGAGCTTCGCGCCCGAGCTGATCCTCGCCGATCGGGCCCGGCCGGTGGGCGAGGCCCTCGCCGCCGCCCTCGAGCCGTTGGGCGCCGGTGCTCGCCGGACGGTGAAGGAAACCGCGGCGCGCTACCGCATCGACCTCAAACGGCCGTTCGCCAAGCTCACCGCCAGGCAGCAGCAGGCGCTGTTCCACGGCGACGGCGCGGCGGGCGTCATCGCCTACCTCGAAGGGCTCCTCGAAGACGACGAAGCCAACGCCGCCCTGCTCGCGCCCTTCCTGCACGAGCGCGCGTGCCCGAGCTGCCACGGCCGGCGCCTGCGCCCGCGCGCCCAGGCGGTGCGCGTCGACGGGCGGGCGATCTGGGAGGTGACCGCGCAGTCGGTGGCGGCGGCGCACGAGGACTGGCGCGGACGCCGCTTCCGCGGCCGCGACGCGGCCATCGCCGCCAACGTGGTGAAGGAGATCGTGCCGCGGCTGCACTTCCTCGAGCAGGTGGGCCTGTCGTACCTCACCCTCGACCGCCGCGCCGACACCCTGTCGGGCGGCGAGGCACAGCGCATCCGCCTGGCGGCGCAGCTGGGCTCGAATCTGCGCGGCGTCTGCTACATCCTGGACGAGCCGACCATCGGTCTGCACCCGCGCGACAACGCCATGCTGCTCGGCACCCTGCTGGAGCTCAAGCAGCACGGCAACACGGTGCTGGTGGTCGAGCACGACGAGGCGACGATCTCGGCGGCGGACCTCGTCGTCGATCTCGGCCCGGGCGGCGGCACGCACGGCGGCCGGCTGGTGGCGATGGGTCCGCCGGCCGAGCTCCGCCGCGAGCCGGCCTCGATCACCGGCCGCTATCTCGGACAGCATCGCCCGCGGCTCGGCCCGTTGCGCGACGTCGGCAACGGCCGGCCCCGCCTGCGGATCGAGGGGGCGCGCGAGCACAACCTCAAGGACATCAACGTCGAGCTGCCGCTCGGGGCGTGGACCTGCGTGACCGGCGTGTCGGGCTCGGGCAAGTCGACGCTCGTGCGCGACGTGCTCTTTGCCGGCCTGCGCCGCGCCCTCGGGCTGCCGAGCGGACGCGTCGGCGCGCACCGGCGCATCCGCGGTCTCGAGCACGTGCAGCGCGTGGTCGAGGTCGACCAGACCCCGATCGGTCGTACCCCGCGCTCGATCCCGGCCTCCTACGTCGGCTTCTTCGACGACATCCGCAAGCTGTTCGCCATGACCTCCGAGGCGCGCCTGCGCGGCTACAGCGCCGGCCGCTTCTCGTTCAACGTCAAGGGCGGGCGCTGCGAGGCCTGCGCCGGGCAGGGCCGGATCAAGATGGCGATGAGCTTCCTGCCCGACCTCTACGTCGAGTGCGAGGTCTGCGGCGGCCGCCGTTTCGGCGAGGAGACGCTGGCGGTGACTTACGGTGGGCGCAACATCGCCGAGGTGCTGGCGATGACGATCGAGCAGGCGGCGGCCTTCTTCGGCGGCGTGAGTCACATCGCCGCGCCGCTGCAGCTGCTCGCCGACATCGGTCTCGGCTATCTGACGCTGGGGCAGGGGAGCAACACCCTCTCCGGCGGCGAGGCGCAACGCATCAAGCTCGCCTACGAGCTCGGCAAGGAGTCGCGCAACGCCACCCTCTACGTCCTCGACGAGCCGACCACCGGGTTGCACTTCGCCGACATCGATCGCCTCATCGACGTGCTCCACCGCCTGGTCGATCGCGGCAACACCGTGGTCACCATCGAGCACAACCTCGACATCATCAAGGAGGCCGACTGGATCGTCGACCTCGGCCCCGAGGGC
>CAZYMF010000037.1:20458-30612 GCA_964648215.1 uncultured Binatia bacterium (SeqCode)
GAGGTGGTGGCCATGGGTCCGCCCGATCGCATCGTCGCCGACGGCGCCCGCTCGCACACCGCCCGCTTCCTGCGCGAGTTCCGCGACGGCGGCAGCGAGGTCGTGAACGGGGCGGGCGGCAAGAATTCCTCCTTTTCCCTCCCGGCGTGAGGAGAGATGTAACGGCGGCCGTTACGCCGTTGGCGGTAAGCAGACGAGCCGCCTGTCGGGCGGCGTCGCGCCGTGCTGGTATGCGAGTTGCTGCCGTCCGTACGCATGACTCGGGAAACCGAGGCCATTCAGCGCAAGCAGTCGTTTCTCCTCTGTCGCTATGCGCTCATATTTGCCACCGGCGCGCTGGCGTACATGGAGATCACGTCGCAGGTGTCCCCCCTCCCTGTGACCGTGGTGGTGGCGGTGGCGCTGTTGTCCAACCTGGTGCTGGGAACAGCGCCGCCGTTCAGCTTTTTCGACGCCTGGATGCAAGCGCCGGTGCTGGTTTCCGACACCGCGCTGATCTGCGCGATTCTACTGCTCACACGCGCCAGCCAGGAGTTCTTCCTGTTCTTCTTCTTCGTTCTCATCATGGCCGCCAAGCTCGAGAATCTCGCCGTGCTGGCGGTCGGCGCCGCGCTCATCGGCTTTGCCAGCGTGCTGCTCAGCGATGCCAGCGTCGGTTGGGCTTCGCCGATTCTGATGCGCGTGCCGTTCATGTTCGCCACCGGCGTGTTCTTCGGCTACGTCGTGCTCCCCGAGCGCACCGGGGCGATGCAAGGCTTCAACCGCGCCAAACCCTTGTCGTACGTCCACCGGCCACCGTCCGGGCCGGTACCGCAATACTGACCTTGCGGTAGACGGGCGTATGCCCAGAGCCAGCGCTGCTGGCTCTGGGCTCTCTCCGCGGCTCGCGTTGTCGCTCACCGTGCCGGCTGCTAAGGTGCGGCGTCGACGGGTGGGTGAGTCCATCCCGGAGTCTCCCTCTTCCCAAGCCACACGCGGCCACACATGGACGAGCAGCACGACACCGCACCGAGCCGCGAGCATGCGGCCGCCGCCTCTCAAGCCCCGGCGCCGGCGCCGGCGGCACGACCGGGCTTCTGCGCCCAGGCGCTGGAGCGCGTGCGCCAGCACCTTACCGGCGCGGGCCGGCGCACGGTCCGTGTCCAGGGCCTCAAAGGAGGGGCCCGCGCCTTTTTCGCCTTCCGTTACCTGAGCGAGTCGCCGCGCCCCGCCCTCGTCGTCGTCGCCGACGCCCGTCAGGCGGAGGGTTTCGCCGACGACCTGCGCTTCTACTTCGGCGAGAGCGGCGATCGTCCGCCCTTCGAACGCCGCATCCACTACGTCCCCTCGTGGGAGGTGCCACCGTTCGAGGATCTGTCCCCGCCGCCGGAGACGATCGCCGCCCGCATCGAAGGCCTCTTTCACCTCGGGCAGACCAAGAACCCGATCCTCGTGACGACGGCCGAAGCCGTTCTCCAGCGACTGCCGCCCCGCTCCACCTTCGCCGCGCGCTGGAGCTATCTGGTGGAAGGCGACGTGCTGGATCTCGACGAGCTCGCCGAGCGGCTGGTCGACTGGGGGTATCGCCGCGTACCGTTGGTCGAGGACCGCGGCGACTTCTGCATCCGCGGCGGCATTTTGGATATCTTTCCCCCCGCGCATCCCAACCCGCTGCGCCTCGAGCTGGCGGGTGACACGATCGAGAGCATGCGCGAGTTCGACCCCGGCAGCCAGCGCTCGCTGGGCGCGCGCGCCGAGCTGGTCGTCCTCCCGGTGCGCGAGCTCGACGCCCGCGGGCGCCAGAGCAAGGAGGCGCTGCGCGCCATCACGCAGCGGCTGCAGGAGCTCGAGGTCGGACGCGTCGAGCGCGACCAGATCCTCGACGGCCTGGCCAACGGCCTGCTGTTTCCCGGCATCGAGTTCTACCTGCCCTACTTCTACCCCGAGCTCGACCTGCTCGCCGCCTATCTGCCAGCCGACACCCTGGTGTGGGTGGACCAGGCCGGCGCCGTCGACGCCGCGCTGGAGCAGGCGTGGAGCGAGGTGGAGCGGCTGGCGGCGGAGCGCACCGCCGCGCAACGTTTCCTGCCGCCGCCCGAGCGGCTGTACGCCAGGCCGGGCGATTGGCGCGCGGCCGTCGCCCGCTTTCCCCTGGTCGAGATCGAGGGACTCGACCTCATGTCCGGCGCCGAAGACGCCGCGCACATCGAGGTGCACTCCTACACCACCGGCGATCTCAAGGCGGCGCGCGTGCGCCACCGCCGCGAGGTCTCCTTCGGCCCGGTCGCCGACAAGGTGCGGGCCTGGTGCGACGAGGGGCAGCAGGTCTACCTGGTCGCCAGCAGCGACTCCCAGGCCGCGCGCATCGCCCGGCTCTTCGACACCCACGAGCTGCCGGTGTCGCGCCTGGTCCGCCTCGAACCCGACACCTTCGCGCCGCCGGCGCGCGCACGGGCCGCGCCGCCGCGCCTGCTCGTCGGCTCGTTGAGCGAGGGCTTCCGGCTTCCCGACGAGCGCCTGGTGGTGATCACCGAGACCGACCTCTTCGGCGAGGCGCGGCGGCGCCGGCACGCCCGCCCGGTCGACATCGGCCAGCTGATCAAGAACCTCAGCGAGCTGAAGCCGGACGACTTCATCGTCCACATCGACTTCGGCGTCGGCGTCTATCGCGGCCTCAAGCACCTGAAGGTGGCCGACGTCGACGGCGACTTCCTCCACCTCGAGTACGCCGGCGGCGACCGCCTCTACCTGCCGGCCGACCGCATCAACCTGGTGCAGAAGTACGTCGGCGCCGACGGCGCGGCGCCGGCGCTGGACAAGCTCGGCGGCGAGAGCTGGGAGCGGACCAAGAGGAAGGCGCGCGAGTCGGTGCTGGCCATGGCCAAGGAGCTGCTCGAGGTGTACGCCGCGCGCGAGGTGCTCCAGGGCCACGAATACCCCGGCCCGGACGACTACTTCCGCGAGTTCGAGGCCGCCTTCCCCTTCGAGGAGACCCCGGATCAGCAGCGCGCCATCGACGAGGTCGTCGCCGACCTGCAGCGGCACAAGCCGATGGACCGTCTCATCTGCGGCGACGTCGGCTACGGCAAGACCGAGGTGGCCATGCGCGCCGCCTTCGTCGCCGTGATGGACGGCCAGCAGGTCGCCGTGCTGGTGCCGACCACGGTGCTCGCCCAGCAGCACTACAACACCTTCGCGCGCCGCTTCGACGGCTATCCCGTGCGCGTCGCCATGCTCTCCCGCTTCCTCACCCGCGGCGAGATCCAGCAGGTGGTCAAGGGCGTCGCCGGCGGCGAGATCGACATCGTCATCGGCACCCACCGCCTGCTGCAGAAGGATATTGCCTTCAAGCAACTCGGGCTGCTGGTGGTCGACGAGGAGCACCGCTTCGGCGTCGCCCACAAGGAGCGCATCAAGCAGCTGCGCAAGACGGTGCCGGTGCTCACTCTCACCGCCACGCCGATACCGCGCACGCTGCAGATGTCGCTGATGGGAATCCGCGATCTCAGCGTGATCGAGACGCCGCCGGTGGACCGCCTCGCCATCCGCACCTACGTCACCCGCTACGACGAGGGCATCATCCGCGAGGCGATCCTGCGCGAGGTCCACCGCGACGGACAGGTGTTCTTCGTCCACAACCGCGTCGAGACCATCGAGATCATCGCCCGCCGCCTGCGCGAGGTCGTGCCCGAGGCCAGCTTCGCCGTCGCCCACGGGCAGATGCACGAGCGCGATCTGGAGAAGGTGATGGCCGATTTCTTCGACAAGAAGACCGACGTGCTGGTGTGCACGGCGATCATCGAGTCGGGCCTCGACGTGCCCAACGCCAACACCATCCTGATCAACCGCGCCGACCACCTCGGGCTGGCCCAGCTCTACCAGCTGCGCGGTCGCGTCGGTCGCTCGCACGAGCGCGCCTATGCCTATCTGATGATTCCCGGCGAGCAGCTGATCTCCAAGGACGCGCAGAAGCGGCTGCGCGTGCTGCAGGAGCTCGACGACCTCGGCGGCGGCTTCCGCCTGGCCGCGCACGACCTGGAGATCCGCGGCGCCGGCAACCTGCTCGGCAAGCAGCAGTCGGGCCAGGTCAGCGCCGTCGGCTTCGAGCTCTACGAGCAGATGCTCGCCGACGCCGTGCGCGAGCTGCGCGGGGAGCACGTGCAGCAGGAGGTCGAGCCCGAGATCCAGCTCGGCGTGCCCGCCTACATCCCGGGGCAGTACATCCCCGACGAGAACCAGCGCCTGGTGTTCTACCGCCGCCTGGCCGGCATCCGCACCGGGCAGGATCTCGCCGAGATCGCCGCCGAGATGCAGGACCGCTTCGGCCCCATCCCACCGCTGGTCGACACCCTGCTCAAGGTCATGGAGCTGCGCCGCCACCTGAAGGACCACATGGTGATCCGCGCCCTGCTGCGCAACGGCCGAGTCACCCTGCAGTTCCACCACCAGGCGCCAGTCGAGGTCGATCACCTCATCGAGCTGGCGCAGCAGAGCAAGGGCCGGCTCAGACTGTCGCAGGATTTTCAGCTCAGCTTCGAGGCCACCGAGCGGGATTGGGACGGCCTGATCGAAGAGACCAAAGCGGTGTTGCAGTCCCTGCGACCGACGTGATACCCGCGAGGGCCATAGGAGTGGAACCATGCGGAGCCGTCTGATTCTGATCGGCTGTGCCGCCCTGGCCCTGGCGGCGCTGCCGGCACGTGCCGCGGTGGTCGACCGGATCCTCGCCACCGTCGATGGCGATCCGGTCACCCTGTACGAGCTCGACACGTTCGCCGCCAAGATGCACGGGCAGCAGGGCTCGAGCCAGGACCAGCTGCTCGACATGCTGATCACCGACCGGCTGCTGCAAAAGGAGGTCAGCGACAAGGGCATCGTCGTTCGCGACGAGGACATCGACCAGTACATCCAGAGCATCAAGGACCGGAACCACATCAACGACGACCAGCTCAAGCAGGCCCTCAGCGCCCAGGGCATGACGATGGAGGGCTACCGCAAGCAGGTGCGCGAGGAGATCCAGAAAGCGCAGCTCATCAACCGCGAGATCCGCGGCAAGGTCAACGTCACCCCGGAGGAGGTCGAGCGCTACTACAAGGCCCACCTGCAGGACTACTCGACCCCGGAGCGCCTGCACCTGCGGCACATCCTGTTGCGCCTGCCGCCCGACGCCTCGGGCGCCCAGGTGAGCGCGACCATGGCCAAGGCGGAGGACATCTATCAGCGGCTCGAGAAGGGAGCCGACTTCGCCACGATGGCGCGCGAGTACTCCGAAGACCCGGCCGGCAAGGACGGCGGCGACCTCGGCTGGATGCACCTCGGCGAAATGCTCGAGCCGATCGAGAAGGCCGCCATGGCGCTCAAGCCCGGCGAGATCAGCAAGCCGGTGCGCAGCAGCGTCGGTATCCACATCATCAAGCTGGAGGCGCGCGAGGGCGCCTCGCACGAGCCGCTCGACAAGCTCGCCGCGGGGATCAAGGAGCAGCTCTACAACGCCGCGCTCGAGGATCGCTACCAGAAGTGGCTGACCGAGGAGCTGCGCAAGCGCCACGTGGTGGAGATGGTGCAGTGAGGCGCGGCGGCGGCCCGCTGGCCGCGCCCCGGATCGCCATCAGCATGGGCGAACCGGCCGGAATCGGCCCCGAGGTGACGCTGAAGGCCCTGACCGCCGCGCCGCTGCGGCACCGGGTCGATCCCTTGCTGCTCGGCGACGTGGAGGTGCTTCGCGATGCCGCCGAGCGACTGGATCTGCCGCTGCGTTTTTGCGCCGACGGCGAGGCGGCCGGCCGCGGTGCCGTCGCCGTGCGCGCCGTCTCGTCGCTGCAAGCGCGCGAGCGCGTGCCGGGGCGACCCTGCCGCGCCGGCGGCGAGGCGGCCTTCCAGGCGATCGTCGCCGGCACCCGCGCCGTGCAGCGCGGCGAGGCGGCGGCGCTGGTGACGGCGCCGATCAGCAAGGCCAACATCGCCGCCGCCGGGCACGACTTCCCTGGACACACCGAGCTGCTCACCGAGCTCAGCGGCGCCCGCCGCGTGCGCATGATGATGGCCGGCCCGCGGCTGCGCGTGGTCCTGGCCACCACCCACGTCGCCCTGCGCCGCGTTCCGTCGCTGCTCGACGCCGAGCTCGTCGGCGACACCATCGCCGTCACCGCTCGGGCGCTCACGGATCTCTTCGGCATCGCCCGGCCGCGCCTGGCAGTGTGCGGCCTGAACCCGCACGCCGGCGAGGGCGGGTTGTTCGGCCGCGAGGAGACCGCCGTCATCGCCCCGGCGGTGCGCGCCGCGCGCCGGCGCGGCATCCGCGCCGAGGGGCCCTTGCCGGCCGACAGCGTCTTCGCCCACGCCGCCGCCGGCGGCTACGACGCGGTCGTGTGCATGTACCACGACCAGGGGCTGGCCCCGTTCAAGCTGCTGCACTTCGAGGACGGGGTGAACGTGACCCTGGGGCTGCCGTTCGTGCGGACCTCGCCGGACCACGGCACGGCGTACGACATCGCCGGCAAGGGCACGGCCAACCCGGCCAGCATGATCGCCGCGATCGCGCTGGCGGCGGAGCTGGCGGCGCGGCGCGCCGCGGCCTCCCGAAAACCGCAGCGGCCGCGCCGCGCCGGCGCGAACGGCTGAGCGAGGCGGTCCGGCAAGGAGGGGCGGTGATCGAGCGGGCGCAGAAAGGCTTTGCCACCCTGAGCGTGCCCGAGAAGGTGCGCGCCGCCGCGCTGGCCAACCTGCGCCGCTGGTGGGAGCAGGCCGAGCTGGTGCCCTACCGGCCCCAGCTCCAGAGCCTGATCGAGCGCGAGCGTTGGGATTTTCTGCTCGACTCCTTCTACCGCGTCATCCCCTTCGGCACCGGCGGCCGGCGCGGCCCGGTGGGCGCCGGCCTCAACCGCATCAACCCCCACACGGTGACCACCTCGGTCCAGGGCCACGTCGACTACCTGCGCCGCCATCACGGCGACGGACCGTTGCGCGTGGTGGTGGCCTTCGACTGCCGCGTCTTCAAGGACCTGCGCGGCAACTACGACCCGGCCCGGCCCAACCCGCTGCTCGGCATGCGCTCGCGCGACTTCGCCCGCCTCGCCGCCGGTGTCTACGCCGCCAACGGCATCTCGGTGTGCACGGTCAGCGGCGACGACCTGCTGCTGTCGACGCCCGAGCTGTCCTTCGCCATCCGTCACCTGCAGGCCGCGGGCGGTCTCAACATCTCCGCCTCGCACAATCACCCCGACGACAACGGTGCCAAGTTCTACACGGACTACGGCGGCCAGCCGATCGCGCCCGCCGACGAGGAGATGGCCGAGGCGGTGGCGGCGGTGACGAACGTCCGCAGCACGCCCTTCGACGAAGCCGTCGCCGCCGGCCGGGTGACGTGGTGGAGCGCCGCGGATCACGAGGCCTACGTCGGGGCCAGCCTGGCGCGCTCGATCGATCGCACGGCGCGCGGCGCCTTCATCATGTACAGCCCGCTCAACGGCACCGGTCGCCGCACCGTGCACGACGTGCTGGTGCAAGCTGGTTTTCGCGTCTCCCTGGTGCCCGGGCAGGCCGACTACGACGGCGAGTTTCCGCAGGTGAAGTACCGCATCCCCAACCCGGAGGTGCCCGAGGCCTTCGAGGCCGCGGTCGCCGAGGCGCGTCGCGCCGGCGCCGATGCCGCGTTCGCCACCGATCCGGACGCCGACCGTCTCGGCGTCGTGGTGCCGACGAGCCGGGGCGACCGCTTCTTCACCGGCAACGAGATCGCGGCGCTGCTGACCGCCTACGTCCTCGAGGGACACGCCGCCCGCGGCACGCTGCCGCGCCGCGGCTTCGTCGTCAAAACCGGCGTCACCACGGAGCTGATGTCGGCCATCGCGCGGGCCCACGGCGTCCACGTCGTCGGCGACCTGCTCGTCGGCTTCAAGTACATCGCCGCGGTGCTGGAGACGATCGGCCGCAGCGGTCGCTACGGGGGCATGGAAGCAACCCTCGACGACTTCCTGTTCGCCGCCGAGGAGAGCAACGGCGTGCTGGTCACCGCCGCGTTGCGCGACAAGGACGCCGCCGGCGGGGCCTTGCTACTGGCCGAACGGATCGCGCAGCTCAAGGGCGAGAACAAGACGCTCGTCGACGACCTCGAGCGTATCCACGATCGCTACGGCTACTTCGCCCACGGCGCCTACTCGCTGATCATGGAGGGCGTCGTCGGCCTGCAGCGGATCGAGGACATGATGAACGCGCTGCGGCGGCAGCCGCCACCGGTGATCGCGGGGCGCCGCGCCACCCGCGTGATCGACTACTGGGAGGAGCAGGTGCACGGACCGATCAAGTCGAGCACCGATCGCGCCGCGCGCAACGTGCTGGCCTTCTACTTCGACGATGGATTGAAGATCACCGCACGTCCCTCCGGAACCGAGCCGAAGCTGAAGATGTACGTCGAGGCGGGAGGGCCGGCCGGCGCCGGCGCGCCGGTCAGGGCGGAGATCGGCCGGCTGGTGGCCGAGGCGACGCTGCAGATGGCCGAGCATCTGCTGGGCACGCTGGATCTGCGCGTGCCGCGCCACGCGCTGGCCTTGTCGCAGCTAGTGTCGGTCGAGAACCGCATCGACTTCGCCGACCACTTTCTCGCCGAGCTGCGCGCCCGTCTCGACGACGGGCTCGCCGGCCCGGCCCTCGAGCAATGGCTCGACGAGCGGCTGGCGCGTTATGGAAAGGACGGGCGCTTCCTGGTGGCACCGGGAATCCGCGCCTGCCTCGAGCGCGGCGTCCCCGACCTCTCGGCCCACGCGGAGACGCTGCGCACCGTTTTTCACTTGCATCGTTGAAGAAGACGGAGAACGAGAAACAGAAAACAGGGAACCGGAAATTCGAAATGAAGAATAGAAGAGAAGAAATCAGCAGCGGCCGGTTTCCCGTTTCCGGTGTCCCGTTTCCTGTCTCTCATTCGCTTCGACGACAGTCACATCGGGCAAGAACCTTCTTCGGCATGTCGCGACAAAGCACCGGAGGCCGGTGACCTCGCCCGCGCGCCCCTTCCGCATCGTCTGCATCGGCGGCGGCACCGGCCTGCCGATCGTCCTGCGCGGCCTGCGTGAGTACGTCGGGCGCAAGCTGCCCGGTTGGGAGCGGCTCGACCTCGACGAGCTGACGGTGATCGTCTCGGTCACGGACGACGGCGGCAGCTCCGGCCGCCTGATGCGCGAGTACGACACGCTGCCGCCGGGTGACCTGCGCAACTGTCTGCTGGCGCTCGCCGACGAATCGTCCGAGCCGGTGATGAAGCGTTTCTTCAACCATCGCTTCGACGGCCACGCCGACGCCGAGCTCGACGGCCACAGCGCCGGCAACCTGCTGATCGTGGCGCTGGCGCAGCTCCACGGCGGCGACATCCGCCGCGCGATCCTCGACGTCGCGCGCGTGCTGTCGATCCGCGGCCACATCCTGCTGCCGACGCTGGAGCCGACGGTGCTGTGCGCGCGGCTTGCCGACGGCTCGGTCGTGCGCGGCGAGTCGCAGATCGCCCGGCGCAAGAACATCCTGCCCATCGACTCGGTGTTCCTGGCCCGCCGCAACGGCGGCAGCGAGGGTAGCCCTACGCCCTATCGGCCGCCGGCCATGCCGGAGACGCTGGCGACGATTGCGGCCGCCGACGCCATCGTCCTCGGCCCGGGCAGCCTCTACAGCAGCGTGATTCCCAACCTGCTCACCGACGGCGTGGCCGAGGCGATCGCGGCGGCACCGGGCCGGCGCATCTACGTGTGCAACATCATGACCGAGCCGGGCGAGACCGACGACTACACGGTGAGCGACCACGTCGCCGCCATCCGCCGTCACGGCGGCGTCGCCCCCGACGTCGTCATCGCCAACCGGCGGCGCATCGACGCGGCCTACCTGGCGCAGTACGCCACCGAGCGCCTGGTGCGCGAGTACGAGATCGTCAAGGAGTCCCTCGACGAGGCCATCCGCGCCTCCCAGCAGGGCGGGCTGGGAACCAGCTCGCTGATCGAGAACGTCGGCGACCACGCCCGCAAGCTGCAGTCGCTGGCCGAGGAGCTGCGCAAGATCAGCAACAAGGAAGTGCAGGTGATCTACGACCCCGCCCGCGACCACCTCGAGCCGCCCACCCGCCTGCACGAGATCGACGGCATCGACGAGGTCGAGATCGTCGACCAGGGCACGCGCAAGAAGGTCATCCGCCACGA
>CAZYMF010000038.1:0-3579 GCA_964648215.1 uncultured Binatia bacterium (SeqCode)
TCGACTCGGCGCAGGACGGCTGGGTCACCCTCGACGGGCGCTCCGTTCTCATGCTGTGCTCCAACAACTATCTGGGCCTCGCCAACCATCCGGCGCTGCGCGAGGCGGCGATGGTCGCGGCGCGCGATACCGGTGTCGGGGCCGGCGCCTCGCGGCTGATCTCGGGCTCGATGCGCGCCCATCGTGAGCTGGAGGAACGCCTGGCCGCGTTCAAAGGCACCGAGGCCGCGCTGCTCTTCAACTCGGGTTACCACGCCAACGTCGGCATCATCACCGCCCTGGTCGGCGCCGGCGACCTGATCCTGAGCGACGAGCTGAACCACGCCAGCATCGTCGACGGCTGCCGCCTGTCGCGCGCCCGCGTCCACGTCTACCGCCACCTCGATCTCGATCGGCTCGAGGACGGCCTGCGGCGGCCGGCGCGCCGCAAGCTGATCGTCACCGACTCCGTCTTCAGCATGGACGGCGACGTTGCGCCGTTGCCCGAGATCTGCGCCCTGGCGCAGCGCTACGGCGCCATGGTCGTCGTCGACGAGGCGCACGCGACCGGCGTTCTCGGGATGACGGGTGCCGGCGCGGTGGAGCTCCACGGCGTCCGCGACGGCGTCACGGTGCAGATGGGAACGCTCGGGAAGGCGCTGGGCTGCTTCGGCGCCTTCGCAGCCGGCAGCCGCCAGATCGTCGATCTGCTCATCAATACGGCGCGCAGCTTCATCTACACCACCGCCCTGCCGCCCTCGATCGTCGCCGCGGCCGGAGCCGCCCTCACTCTGATCGCGACCGAGCCCGAACGCCGGGCGCGAACCCTCGCGCGGGCGCAACGGCTCGCCGCCGGGTTGCGCCGCCTCGGCTATTCGGTGCCGGCCGACGGCACGCCGATCGTTCCGGTGCTGCTCGGCGGCGCGGCGGAAACCATGGCTCACTGCGCCGAGCTGCTCGCCGGCGACGTCTTCGTCCAGGGGATTCGCCCGCCGACCGTGCCGCCGGGGACGTCACGGCTGCGCGCGACCACCATGGCGACGCACACGCCGGCCGACATCGACCACGCTCTGGAAGCCTTCTCCCGCCTGCAGGCGGGAAAGCAGGCCGCGCTTGCATGACCGAGACGCCGACCACGGCCGACCTCGTTCGCTGGGACCATGCCTACCTGTGGCACCCGTTCACGCAGATGCGCGAATGGCTCGCCGCCGAGCCGGTCATCATCGAGCGCGGCGAGGGCAACTACCTGATCGACACCGCAGGGCGGCGCTATCTCGACGGCGTCTCCTCGCTGTGGTGCAACGTCCATGGTCATCGTAAGCCGGAGCTCGACGCCGCGCTGCATGCGCAGATCGACCGCATCGCCCACTCGACCATGCTGGGACTCGCCAACGTGCCGGCCATCGAGCTGGCGCGGAAGCTGGTTGCCATCGCTCCGGGCAATCTGACCCGGGTGTTCTATTCCGACGCCGGCGCCACCGCCGTCGAGATCGCCCTCAAGGTCGCCTACCAGTACTGGCAGCTCAAGGGAGTGCCCGGTCGCGATACGTTCGTCTCGCTCACCGAGTCGTACCACGGCGACACCCTCGGCGCCGTCAGCGTCGGCTACTCGGAAGCGTTCCATCGCTATTTCAAGCCGCTGTTGTTTCCCTGCGAGCGGCTCAATCCCCCTCACGTCTTCCGCTGGCAGCGCGGTCTGCCGCCGGCACGGGCGTTGGAGCTGGCGGTGCAGGAGGCCGAGGAGCTGTTCGCGCGCCGCGGCGAGCGCATCGCCGCCCTGATCGTCGAGCCGATGATGCAGGGGGCGGCGGGCATGTGGGCGCAGCCACGCGGGTACCTGGCGGCTCTGCGCGAGCTCACGCGCAAGGCCGGCACGCTGCTCATCTGTGACGAAGTCGCGACCGGCTTCGGCCGCACCGGCAAGATGTTCGCCGTCGCCCACGACAACGTCAGCCCGGACATCCTCTGCGTCGGCAAGGGCCTCACCGGCGGCTATCTGCCGTTGGCCGCGACGCTGACGACCGAGGAGATCTTCTCCGCCTTCCTGGCCCCGTACGACGAGCTCAAGACCTTCTTCCACGGGCACACGTACACCGGCAACCCGCTGGCGTGTGCGGTTGCCCTGGCCAACCTCGAGATCTTCGAGCGCGAGGGAGTGATCACCCGGGTCGAGGCGCGCGCCGCGCAGCTGAGCGACCTGCTCCATCGAGAGTTTGCCGGGCTGCCTCACGTCGGCGACATCCGGCAGTGGGGGTTGATGGCCGGGATCGAATTGACGCGCGATGTTCGCCGTCGAACGGCCTATGAGACGGCGGCAAGGGTTGGGGCTCGCGTGGTCGCCGAAGCGCGCAAATTCGGAGTCATCGTCCGGCCGCTGGGAGACGTCGTCGTGCTCATGCCGCCACTCAGCATCACCGAGGAGGAGTTGATCACCCTGTGCGGCTCCGTTCGTCAGGCCATCCTCAACGTTACCGGCTGACGCTCCGGAGATCGGAAAAAGGTACGCCAAGTTCCTGACGTTTGGAACGTTTTACGCCCTCTCGTTGTCTCATCGGACACACCACCCCAACCCGCGCCCCATTAGGCTTCGTAAAATCGACCGTGACTGATACGGCACGCGCATTGCTATATAATTAGCTAGGAGAATCGGAGGCTGCCATGCGCACCACTATCGCTGAACCCCATTGGAACGGTTTCCTGGCCCACGAGGTCGCGGATTTCGACCGAGCGCCTGGCCTACCGCTGGTAGGATTCATTTCCGGGACGGTGATCAGTCTGGGCCTGTGGGCGGCCATCACCATGATCATCGTGGTTCTCCTCTGATCCCTCCTCTTCCGCTCTCCCCTTCGAGCGGAGCATTTGCTACACGGGCTCGTCCCAGGACAAGCCCGTGCCTTCCTTCAACCTTCTCATCACTGGAACGGATACCGGCGTCGGCAAGACGACGGTAGCGGCGGGCCTGGCTGCCGCCGTCCGAGCCACGGGCCGGCGCGTGGGAGTTCTCAAGCCCGCGGAGACCGGTTGCGAGCCCGGTCCCGCCGGCGAGCCGATCGCGGTTGACGCGCGTCGCCTGGCCTACTTCGCCCAGTGCGCTGCCGACCCGCTCACCGTCTGCCCCTTCCGCCTGCGCGATCCCCTGGCCCCGAGCATTGCCGCGAAACGCGAGGGGCGGAAGGTCGATCTCGCCCGGATTGTCGAGTCGTACGAGCGCCTGGCGGCGGCCCACGACGTCGTGCTGGTCGAGGGTGCGGGCGGTCTCCTGGTTCCCCTGTGGGATCGCCTGACGTTTGCCGATCTGTGCCGGCGTCTCGACCTGCGACTGTTGCTGGTGGTCGGCAACAAGTTGGGGGCGATCAATCACGCGTTGCTTACGTTGTCGCACGCCCGGCAGGTAAGCCTTCCCGTCGCCGGCTACGTGATCAACGCTCTGTCGCCCGCGGCGGACCTGGCCGCCGAGACCAACGTCGCGCTGTTGACCGAGCTCGCCGGGCCGCCCCTGGGGGTGATCCCGTGGCTCGGCGAGATCCAGGAGACCGCGGCGGAGCGGGCGCGCCTGGCCGAGCTCTTCGCCGCCCGAGTACGCCTCGCGGATCTCTGGCC
>CAZYMF010000038.1:3679-30529 GCA_964648215.1 uncultured Binatia bacterium (SeqCode)
GCCGCCTGATACACCGTCTTCAGCGGAACGTTCCGCTCGCGGGCGACGCGGCAGCAATCCTCGTACTCCGGCGCGACGTTGTCGCGTCCCTCCGGGCCGTGGGCGACCTTCACCCGTACCGCCCCGAGCTCGGTGTCCACGGTCACGATCTCCCGCGCCAGAGTGCTGCGCTGCACCACGTGGTAGCGCACGCCGATCGCCGTCGTCTCGCTCAAGACGATGCCGGTCAGACGCGCGCGGTCGCTCTCGGAGCAAAGCACGTTGAGCACGATCCCCGGCCGGTTCTTCTTCATGTACACCGGCGTCAGGTAGACGTCGCGCGCCCCGGCTTCGAGCAACCGCTCCATGACGTAGCCGTAGATTTCCGGATTGGCATCATCGATGTTGGTTGCCAGCAACACCATCTCGTCCGTGCCGACCGCCGTCGCCGGCTCGCCGAGGACCAGGCGCAGGACGTTGGGACGGTCGGCCAGGCGGCGGCTGCCGGCGCCGTAGCCGACCGCCTCGATCCGCAACGGTGGCGGCTCGGGGCGGGTCAGGGCGGCAACGATGGCCGCGCCCGTCGGGGTGACCAGCTCGCCTTCGCCGTCCTGGGCGCGCACCGGGTATCCCTGCAGCAGCTCGATCGTTGCCGGTGCCGGTACCGGGAGTGGGCCGTGCTGCGAGTGCACCAGGCCGGACCCGAGAGGTAGCGGCGAGACGTACGCGGCCTCGATGCCGAGCGCCGTGAACCCCACGGCCGTGGCGACGACGTCGACGATGGCGTCGACGGCCCCGACCTCGTGAAACTCGACGTCGTCGGGCGCGATCCCGTGCACGCGCCCTTCGGCCCGCGCCAACGCGGTGAAGACGGCCAGCGCTCTTTCCTTCACTTCCGTGCTCAGCCGGCTCTCCGCCAACAGCGCGCGGACCGCGCGAAACGGACGGTGCGGATGATGCTCGTGCGGGGGGTGGTCGGCGCGAGGTTCGAGCCGAACGGAAAATTTCACCGCGCCGATGCCGTTCACGCTCACGCTCTCGGCGTCGATGGAGTAGTCCGAGAGCGGCAGGTGTTGCAGCTCAGCTCGTAGCTCGTCGAGCGAGAGACCGAGGGCCAGCAGGGCTCCCACGGTCATGTCGCCGCTGACGCCCGAAAAGGCGTCGAAGTAGAGAACGCGCATGCGGCAATCCTAGCATGCGTTGCCGCGTTGCCGACAAGCGGGGATCAGAACGGACGGGTGAGCTCTCCCGGGTGCGCGATGTAGTTCTTCAGCTGGATGCGCATCGCCGTGTCGCTGACCCGGAAGGCGCGAGCCATCTCGCGCACGACCGTGTCGGGATACTCGTGGTGCAGGCGGTAGGGCAGGCAGTCGTCGAGCATCCAGAGGGGCATCAGCAGCGCGGCGGCGCCGAAGTCGGCCTCGCGCTCGAGCAGGGCGCGGCGGCCGTCGCGGGCATGCTCCGCCGTGCGGCAGGCGGTCAGGTTCTGCAGCTTGCCCTGCGCGAAGTGGAGCTCCGCATGCATGATCTCGTGGGCCAGGGTGAAGCGCAGCCGCGGGCGCGAGTTGTCCTTGCGCAGGTGAATCGTCTTCTGCTCGCCGTCGGGGGTGAGAAAGACGCGCCCGTCGAGCCCCAGCGGGAGATCGACCTCGAAGACCTTGTACGAGTCGTGGGCCGACAGGAAGTCCTCGAACCGGAACGGGGGATGGCGGAAGTCCAGTCGCCGGTGAATGGCGTCGACGACGGCTTGCGCGGCATCGTGGGAAAGGGGCGAACGAGAACCCTTGCGGCTCGGCACGGTTGACCTCCAAACGAAATTTCAGAACTGGCGCAGGCGGAGTCGACCCTGCTCGTTCGTATCTCTGACGCTGGCCAATCCGACGGTGACTCCTGTGTATCGGGAGGTCGGGCGGCCGGAAACGAAATTTTGTACCACGGGGATGGCGGAGCGGCAACCAAGGCTGTCCTAATACCTGGAAGCAGTAAGGTTAATTCGCCCCCGCGGACATCGGCGCCGGCGTCATCCGCCGGATGGCCACATCGCCGAGGAAGAGGAACATCCCGAGGGGAATCAGCAGGAAGTCCAGCCCATGATACAGCCGGCGGCTGCCCGGCTTGCGCGCCACGACCTCGCGGACGTCGGGATTGGTCCGCCCGCCCGTCTTCTCGGTCAGGCGACTGAGCAGGGTCACGTTTGGGCTGGGATCGAAGCGCTCTTCTCCCGCCGGCTCATCGCCATCCGGCACCGCGACGAGCACGGTGCGCTGATCGACGTCCCGGTCGCCGCGGCGGCGCAGGAGGGTCAGCGCGTATCTTCCGCCCGGCAGGCTCGGCAGCCGGCCGGTGAACTGCTGCGGCGCGATCGGCGCCAGCGGCACATCGACGCTGTCACTCTCGTCCACGTGCAGCCGCGCCAGCAGGGCACCGTCCCCCGCGGGATGGAACGAGCGGACCGTGAGCTGCGTGGTGCCGTCGTGCCGCCGTACGGCCAGCGCATAGTCCCAGGGGGTCTCGCTGCGCACGCTCCAGTGCACCACCTGCGACCAGAACTTGCCGAAACCCGGCCATCCCACCCAGGTCTCGGCGTCATTCGTCAATCCGGCGGTGAAGGCGACGACGCGACCCAGGCCGTACTGCCAGTCGGCGAGCAGCGGGTTCTTACGGTCGCCGGCGAGGACGAACAAGGGTACTTCCGCACCGGGCTTCACACGGGCGAACGCGTAGCCCGCCAACGGCGGCACGCTCGCCTCGGCGAGGCCGCGCAGCAGCTGGCTCGGCTGGCCGAAGTGGGGCAGGAAGCGACGCCCCCGCTGCGGCGTCTGCGCCAGCCTCTCGCTGGTGTCGCGCAGCATGAGCTCGGGCAGCTTGGCGACGTTCTCGACGTGATAGAACTGGCCGCCGGTCCTCGACGAGATGTCGTTCAGCAAGTTGAGGTTGACCGTGTCGTCGCCGATGCGAATGGTGGTGACGCTGATCCCCGCCTGGCTCAGCGCCGCGATCAGCGGGTAGTGATCGGAGGCGCCACGGTTGGTGTCGCCGTCCGTCAGCAGGATGATGTGCTTGGTGGAAACGCGCGACGCCACCAGCTGCGCGCGCGCCGACTCGAGCGCGTCGTAGAAATCGGTGCCGCCGCCCTCCTTCAGGCGCGGGATGGTGTCCTCGAGCAGCTTCCGGTTCTCCCGCAGGGGCCGCAGCGGCGCCAGCTCGAAGGGCTGCGAGTCGAAGGCGATCACGCCGACGAGGTCGTGATCCTTGAGCTGGCGAATCACCGCCAGCGCCGCCTCGCGCGCATAGCGCAGCTTCTCCCCGTCGCGCAGCGTGCGGATGCGGCTGTTGTAACCCATGCTGTTGGAGCGATCGATGAGAACGAAGAGGCCGATCGGCTCGCGCTCGGTACGCTGCGGCTGGCGCGGCTCCAGCGTCACCGGTAACATCTTCTCCAGCGCCGTTTTGCGGAACCCCGGATCGCCGTAGGTGCGCTCGCTGCCGATCAGGATCAAGCCGCCGCCGAAGTCGCGCACGTAGCGCTCGAGCAAGTCGAGCCGGTTGGCGCCGAGCCCGGCAGCCGCTACGCCCTCCAGGATGACGCAGTGGAACTCGAGCAGCTCGTCGAGCCGATGGGGAAAGCCGCTGGGCGGCCGCACCTCCGCGCCGACGTCCTTGCGCCGCAGCACGGCCGCCAGCGGCGAGCGCGGCGCGGACGTGATGACCAGGGCCCGCGGCTTTCCGACCACGGTGACGCTCACGTCGCGCCGGTCGTTGGCCGCAATGTCGTCTTGCGGCGCGTGCAGCTCGGCGCGCAGGTGGTGGCTGCCGGCGCCCGTGAGCCGATAGGGAATCTCGATCGCGTTGAGCCCCGTCTGCAGCGTCACCTTCTCGCTGCCGAGCGGCTGGCCGTCGGCAAACAGGGCGAGCTGCGCCGGACCGGGCCGCGCGTAGTTGCGCGCGACGATCCGCAAGGGAAAGATCTCGCCCGCGCCGACCACGGGGGCGACGACCAGCCGTTGCAGGGCCACGTCGCGATGCACGGCATGCGGCGGCACCGCGGCGTACAGCGTGACGCCGGCGCGCCGCGCGCGCAGCACCGGCGCGCCGCTGTCGCCGCGGGACTCGAGCCCATCGGAGAGCAGGATCAACCGCCGCTCGCTCTGCGGGCCGAACAGGGCCAGGCCGGCGTCGAGGCCGCGGCCGATGTCGGTGGCCGAGGAGTCGAGGCTGCGCGGCAACGCCTCGATCGGCGCCGGCGTGCCGGGAGGGCGCAGGACCATGGCGTCCTTGGCGAACGCCACCACCGCCATCTCGTCGCCCGGGGCGAGCGCGCCGGCCAGATCGCTCAGATAACGGGTCTCCCATTGCCGGCCGCGCGCGTCGATGCTGTCGGAGACGTCGACGACGGCGACCACCGACAGCCGGTCGACCGGCAGCCGCGTGGTCAGCGACAGCCCGGCGAGAGCGAGCGTGACGATGACGAAGCAGGCCACGCGCAACGCCGTCGCCGCCGCCGGCGCGTGCCGGCCGAGATGGAGAAGCAGCGGCACGAAGCCCAACAGCAGCAACCACCACGGGTGCCGCAACGCCACCCCGAGAGTGCCCAGATGAGTGAGGAGATAGTGCAGGCTCGGCTCGTGCGTCATCGACGTCCTCGCCCGCCACAACCGGCTCTCCCGCGCGGCTGCGGCGCGCTCATGCGCTTCTCCGCATCGCCGCGGCCCACTCGACCAGCAGCAGGGCGGCGGCGGCGGCGAACAGCCACCAGCCGAACTCCGCCCCGGGCCGTGGCGCCGCCTGGACCGCGCCGGCGCTCGCCTTCGGCTTTGCCGCCCGCCCCGCGGGCGACGCCTTGGCCCTGCGGCCGATGTCCGACTCCGCCGGGTCGAACAAGTTGGCGTACACCGTCCGCGTCACCCCGCCGGCCTGCAGGCGATACTCGCCGGCGGTCAGTGCTTCCAGACTGGCGTGGCGGCCGTCGCCGAGGGCGTACCGGCGACCGCGGGGATCGATCACGGTTGCCGGCGCGGCGGGCAGAGCGGTCAGAGGCACGATCGTCCCCGTCGTCACCGTGGTGACGTCGGCCGGCCCCGGAGCCAACCAACTGACGAGGTTCAGGAAGAAGAGGAGGAAGTTGACGTTGTCGCTGCTCAGCAGCCGCTCCGCCTCGAGATCGAAGGCGATGCAGGCCAGGCGGTGCCCGTGGCGAGTGCCGGCAAAGGCGAGGGGAAACTCCCGCTCGGCGGTGCGCGACAGCAGCAACGGCTCCTGCCACTCGGCGGGCAAGATGACCCGGGCGCTTTGAATCGGCAACGCCGCCAGGGGGCGCAGATCGCCGACCGCCGGGTGCCGGTCGTTCCAGTCGAGCACCTCGACGCCGTGCACGTCGCCGGCCACGGCAAACAGCGGGTTGTGCGCCGGCGGATCGATGTACAGCGCCGGCGACGCCGGCGCGAGCGGCGGAACGAAGCGGTGGAAGATCACCACGTCGGCGCTTGCCGCCATCGTCGGGTCATAGTCGTCCGGCGCCACCTCAGAGAGCTGCCATCCGGCCGTTGCGTGGGCCACCGTTTCGAGATCGCCGGCGAGCGGTGTCGCCGCCGATACCAGCAGCACTCTCGTGGTCGCCAGCGGCCGCAACCATCCCAGCGCGGTGTTGTCGGCGGGCAGGGCGTCGTCGCCGCCGGCCTGCGCCTCGATCTGCGCCACCACGCGCCCCGGACCGGGAAAGCTGGGCACGCCGAAGGCGCGAACGTCCCGCGGGGGAATGCTGAAGCCGGTTCGCATCAGCGGCGTGGCGTCGAGGCTCACGGTGAGCACGCCGTGCCCGGGCTGGTGTGAGAAGTTCTGCACGACGATGTTGGCGCTGGCGGCCGTGGGCTCCTGGAATCGACCCTGAAAGATCTGCAGCCCGGTGATCGCCAGGTTCGAGTCGGTGGCGCCGAAATGATTCACGGACAGTCGCCCGGCCTCGGCCTCGGCGCGCCAGCGCGCCGGCAGCTCGTTCGTGGGCACGTCGGTGAAGAGCTGCATTTCCGTCGCCGCATCGCCGCGCTGGCGCGCGCCCGCGGCTACGGCCAGGGCGAGGTCGAGGTTGGTGCCGGAGTCGGTCGGCTCGACCGCCTCGAGCGCTCGCAGGAGCGCGGCGTGATCGCCGGTGAAGTCGACGACGGTCTCGGGGTGTGCTGCCGCCGTCATTAGCATCACCTGGTCGCCCGCGGGCAGGGTGTCGATGCGCGCCCGCAGCGCCTGGCGCGCGGCCTCGAAACGGGTGCCGCGTCCCTCGCGGGCCTGCATGCTCGCCGAGGTGTCGAGAATGAAGACGTGCCGGCGCGCCGCCGCTGCCGCCCGCCCGTCGCTCAGGTAGGGCCGCGCCAGGCCGAAGACGAGCGCGGCCAGCAGCAGGAGCTGCAGCAGGAAAAGCCAATCGGGGCGGAACTTGCGCGCCTGGACGACGTCTTCGTGCACCGCCTGCCACAGCAGCAGCGAGGGCACCTCCAGCTGGCGCCGGATGCGCTCCCACAGATAGAGCAGCACGAGAACGGCGAAGAGCGCGGCGAAGATCAGCGCCCCGGGGTTCAGCAGACCCATCGATCTCCGCTCCCGGCGCTCATGACTTGCCCCGCACGATGCCGGCGGCCGGCAGCTCGCGCAGCAGCGCCTGCTCCAACCCCGCGCTCGCATCGACGACGGCGCAGCGGGCTTCGTGGCGACGGCACCAGGTGCGCAAGGTGTCCAGGTGGCTCTGCAGCGCCGCCTCGTAGCGCGCCCGGTTCGCCGGGGTCAGGGTGACGACGCGCTCCGCCCCGGTCTCGCTGTCGCGCAGCCGGCCGCGGCGAAACAGGCGCCCGGGATCACGCTCCGCGGGACCCAGCAGGCGCAGCACGCTCACCGTCCAGCCGCGTCCGACCAGGCCGAGCAGCGCGGCCTGGTAGCGCGCCGGCTCGAGCAGGAAGTCGGACAACACGATGGCCACACCCGGCACGCGCGCCTGCCCGAGATACTCGCGCATGCCCTCGGCCAACGTCGTCTCCCCTGCCGGCCGCAGGCTCGCGAGATGGTTGCGCAGCCGACCGAGCGCGTCGCGGTGGCGGAACCACTGCGAGGGCAGCAACGCCCGGCCGCCGCCGCCCAGAGCGACGAGCCGCACGGGATCGTTGTGGCGCAGGCTGACGTAGGCGAGACAGGCCGCCAGGGCAACGGCGAAGTCGAACTTCCCGTCCGCCGCCGGCACGCGCATCGAGGCACTGCAATCGAGAAACAGGTGCAGCGCCACCTCACGCTCGGCGCGGAAGGTCTTGATCAGGAGCTGATCGAGGCGGCCGTAGGCGTTCCAGTCGAGATGGCGCAGATCGTCGCCGGGTCCGTAGTCCTTGTAATTGGCCAGCTCGATCCCTGACGGCTGGCTGCCATGAGGCATCGGCGTGTTTCCCGGGCGGGTCGCCAGACTGTGGCCGACGCGCAGCTGCAGACGGTCGAGGCGGCGCAGGAACGCGGGCTGGAAGACGGAGTCGAGCAGGGCAGGGCCGGCCCGCCCGGCGCCGGCGGGCTCGCCGAGGGCGAGCCGGGATGGGCGCAGTACAGCCACGCGACCTCAACGCCGCAAACGATGCGCGGAGCGCAAGATTCCTTCGATCAGAGCGGCGGCGTCGATGCCGTCGGCCTCGGCGGCGAAGTTCAGAACCAAGCGGTGATTGAGGGCGGGCACGGCGACCTGATCGATGTCGTCGTAGGTGACGTTGACCCGACCGTCGAGCAGGGCGCGGACCTTGGCGCCCAGCAGCAGCGCCTGTCCGCCGCGCGGGCTGGAGCCGAAGCTGACGTAGTGTGCGACCGCCTCGTCGGGCGGCAGCTTGGCCCCGGACGAGGGCGCGAACTTGGAGCCCGCAGGCACCGTGGCCCGCACCAGCATGGCGGCGTACTGCTCGAGGTGCGGCGCCACCAGCACCTCGCGCACCAGCCCCTTGAGGGCCTCGATGGCCGCCGGGGCCTCCTTGACGTCGAAGAGCGGCCGCACCGTGGGCAGCTCGGCCACGGTGGTCGTCCCGATGATCCGCTGCATCTCCTCGGCCGTGGGGTAGCTCAGGCGAACCTTGAAGAAGAAGCGATCGAGCTGCGCCTCGGGAAGCGGGTAGGTCCCCTCCATCTCGATCGGGTTGAGCGTGGCGAGCACGAAGAACGGCGGCACCAGAGCGTAGGTGGTGCCGGCCACCGTCACCTGCAGCTCGGCCATCGCCTCGAGCAGGGCCGACTGCGTCTTCGGCGTGGCGCGGTTGATCTCGTCGGCGAGCAGCAGGTGGGCGAAGATCGGGCCCTCGACGAAGACGAACTCGCGCTGCCTCTTGACCTCCATCACCATGCGCGTGCCGGTGATGTCTCCGGGCATCAGGTCGACGGTGAACTGGATGCGGTTGAAGCGCAGGTTGAGCACCTCGGCCAGCGAGCGGACGATCAGCGTCTTGCCGGTGCCGGGCACGCCCTCGATCAGAACGTGCCCGCCCGCGAAGAAGGCGATCAGGATCTGCTCGATGATGTCTCGGTGGCCGACGATGACGCGGCCGAGCTCGTCGCAGATCTGTTGGAAGGTCGACTGGAACTCCTCGACCTGTTGGCGGCTGCCGACCTTGCTCATCACTGGGGGTGCCGGTTGAAGACGCGGCGCACGATGTCCTGATACTCGGGCGGGATCTGCGCCTTGTGCAGCAGATCGTCCGCCTCTTGCTGCTCACTCAACGACGCGACGTGGCTCGCGGCGGTGGCGAAACCCTGGTCCGGCACCTTGCCGTTCGGCGGCCGCCGCCGTGGTGCCGGCTTGACCGCCAATCCCTGTAGAAAGGACGTCAGCGTCACCTTGAACGTCTTCGGCGCCCCGGCCGCCGCCACCGCCTGTGCGCGCGTGCCACCGAGCAGGTTGCCACCGCCATGACCGCCACCGGCACCCGATCCCTTGGCCGAGTCGCTCGCCCGTCCCCCGTCGGCCTTCTGCTCGCCCGGCTTGTCGTGCTCTCCCTGGCCGGAGGAGCCGGGCTTCGGCGGGGCGGCCGCGTTGCCGGCCTGGTGTCGGCTGTTGCCGTCCGGCTGCGCCCGGTTGCCGGGCAGATCGGGGCGCGGTTCGCCGTCGCCGCGGCGATCGGACGAGCTTTGGCCGCGATTCCCCGGCGCGGGGTCCGGGGCCGCCGACGCCAGCTGTTGCGGCTTGCCCATCGGCTGCGCTTGGAACGCCTGGCGGATGAGCTGCTGCAGATGGTGCGACAGCCGTGCTCCCGGCCGCTTGCCTGCCTTGGCGCCCTCCTGCCCCAGGGCGCCGGCGCCGGGCAGGGTCCCCGCCTGCCCCGGCGAGCCCGGCGACCCCGGCATCATCTGGCCGTCGCCGGCCTGCGCCGGGGCGGAGCCACCCATATGTTGCGGCTGTTGCTGCGGCGAAGCCGGTGCTGCAGCAATCCGGGTCTGATTCGATTCGGACGAGTCGGCGGCGGACGCCCGCGTCACGCCCCCGGCAAGGGCCGCTGCCGGCGGCGGCTGATGCCGGAGAAAGGCGGTCGAGCCCAGGGCCATCAGCGCGACGAGGAGCAGGTAGATCGAGCGCGGCACGCGCCGCGGCGCAACCACGCGAGGCTCCCAACGGGTTCCCAGCGCCAGCGTATCGGCCAGCAGCAGGCTTGCCAGACGCGCCGGCGGTCGTTGCTCGCGCGCCGCCAGCAGGGTGAGGATGCGGTCCTGCAGCCGCCCGCGCCGGTCGGCCAGCGCCGCGGCGCGCGCCAGGTCGCACCAGCGGCGGCGCAGGAGCAGCAACGCGCTGCCGACGCTGACCAGCACGGCGACACCGGCGAGAACAAGAGCGAGCTGAAACACCGCCGGCGAGGCGCGCAGCGCGGCGAGGATGACCAGCGCCAGGGCGAAGGCGGTGACGCTGGCGACGACGTAGCCGGCATGCTGCGCCGCGAAGAGGTTCAGCCGGCGCCGCAGGATGCGTAAGCGGTCTTCAATCTCCTCGAACCCGAGGGTTACAGCCGGCATGCTCTGGCACCAAACGGAGTGTACCGGCACCATAAAGGAGGGCCCCCGGAGCGTCAACACGATTTCGGGGGATGGCCCCCGGTCTTCCGGCTCCCCGCTGTCGAGCCATTCTCCTTCGTCCTTGAGCAAACTCGTCCGCCCCTATAGAAGGAAGGCCACGGAGTAGTCACCCCTGCCGAGCTGGACACTGGAGGAGAGGGCGCGCGCCCGCCACGCCGGCGAGCGCTGTCTTTTTCCGAAGAAGACCGACGCCGAGGTGCGCGTGTGCCTGGTCTACCCGAACCGCTACGCGGTGGCGATGGGCAACCTCGGCTTTCAGGCGGTCTACGAGATCGTCGATGCCTTCCCCGGTGTCGTGTGCGAGCGCGCCTTCCTGCCCGACGAAGAAGACTGCGGCCGCGACGCTCTGTGCAGCCTCGAATCGGGTCGTCCGGTCGCCGACTTCGACGTCGTCGCCTTCTCGATCTCGTTCGAGGCCGACTACTGGCACGTCGTGCGCCTGCTCGACCGGATGCGCCTGCCGCCGCGCCGCGCCGCGCGCGCGCAGCATCCGCTGGTGATCGCCGGCGGCCCCGCCACCTTCCTGAACCCCGAGCCGATCGCCGACTTCATCGACCTCTTCCTCATCGGCGAGGCGGAGGAGATGCTGCCGGAGTTCCTCCAGCTCTATGTCGACGCGCACGCCGCCGGCACCGCCCGCGACGAGCTGCTGTGGCGCGCCAGCGAGCGCGTGGCCGGCGTCTACGTGCCCGGCTTCTACCACCCTCGTTTCGACGGCCCGACCACCGTCGCCCTCGACTACCGCGGGCCCGGCGAGGCCGCGGTGGAGCGACGCCTGGTGTGGGATCTGAACCGCTTCAGCACCACCACGCGCGTGCTCAGCGACGAGGCCGTGTTCGGCGACATGGTGATGGTGGAGGCCAGCCGCGGCTGCCAGTGGGGCTGCCGCTTCTGCGCCGCGGGCTACATGTACCGCCCGATCCGCACGCGCGGCGTCGACGAGCTGGCCGCGAGCGTGCGCGCGGGGCTGCAGCAGCGGCAGACCATCGGCCTGGTCGGGGCGGAGATGGCGAGCGTGCCCGGCGTCGACGCGCTCGCCGAGCTCGCCGACGCCAGCGGGGGACGCCTGTCGCCGTCGTCGTTGAAGGCCGACTGTGTCACGCCGCGGCTGGCCGCGGCACTGGTGCGCAACCGCAACCGCAGCGTCACCATCGCCCCGGAAGCCGGCTCCGAGCGCATGCGGCGCGTCATCAACAAGAACCTCTCCGAGGCCGACATCCTGCGCGCCGCCGACATGCTGGTCGGCGAAGGAGTGCGCGACCTCAAGATCTACTCCATGTTCGGGCTGCCGACGGAGGAGAGCGAGGACGTCCTCGCCATCGCCGAGCTGACGCTCAAGCTGCGCCAGCGGCTGTGCGCCGCCGGTCGCGAGCGCGGCCGCATCGGCCAGGTGATCGTGTCGCTCAACCCCTTCGTGCCCAAGCCGTGGACGCCCTTTCAATGGGACCCGATGGAGCCGCTGCCGCGCCTGAAGGCCAAGATCAAGCAGCTACGCGCCGCGCTCGGCCCCGTTCCCAACGTCAAGCTCGACATCGAGTCGCCGCGCGAGGCCTATTTCCAGACGCTGCTCTCGCGCGGCGATCGCCGCCTCGGCGCCGTCCTCGAAGCGATCCACGCCGCCGACGGCGACTGGTGGGGCGTGCTGCGACGTTGGCAGCGCGGCGAACCGCCTCTCGGCGCCGAGCTACCGCACCCCGACGGCTTCGTGCATCGCTGCTACGGCGATACGGAGCGCCTGCCGTGGGACTTCATCGATCACCGCATTGCGAAGGGCTATCTCTGGGTCGAGCGGCGCAAGGCGTACGCCGCCCGCCAGACGGCGCCGTGCGATACGACCACGTGCACGTCGTGCGCCGCCTGCTGAGGCGAGAAAGGCCAGTTGATAGTCGATAGTTGATAGTCGAGAGTTGGGAGAACACGATGACGCGGGTACGAAGGACGACATGATCATCGGCGTCGGCGTCGACCTGACCGAGGTCCCGCGCATTGCCGCGGCCCTGTCCCATCCGCGCACGGGCTCCCGTTTCGAGGCCAAGGTCTTCACCGCCGGCGAGATCGGCTACTGCCGGCGGCGACGCTCGTCAATGGAGAGCTTCGCCGCTCGCTTCGCCGCCAAGGAGGCGACGATGAAGGCGCTCGGCCGCGGCTACCTCGGCGGCGGTATCGGCTGGCGGCAGATCGAGGTCGTGCGCGAGCGCGGCCGCCCGACCCTCGTGCTCAGCGGCCGCGCCCAGCGGCAGGCCGAAGAGCTCGGCATCAAGCGCCTGCACCTGTCGCTGACCCACACCGCCGCGTTCGCCGTCGCCTACGTGATCGCCGAGGCGTGACTCCGGAACGGCCTGCGGCCGCTCCAGCCACAAGCCGCAAGCTTCAAGCGACAAGCCGGGTAACGTGCTTCGCTTGTCGCTTGCAACTTGCGACTTGCCGCTTCACGTCCCGTCCCGCTTCGGCAGGACGATCAGCACGGCCACCGCCCAGATGCCGAAGACGAAGCCCAGGCCGGTCCACCAGTTCTTGTTGTAGCCGTTGTTGTGGGCGAAGAGCCGGCACATGATGGCGTTGCAGATGTTGATGATCAGGAGCGTGCGCAGCACGGTGAAGGGATCGAGATCCCCGGCCACCAGGTACAGCCCGTAGAACCAGCTCAGCTTTGCCGTCCAATCCATCCGGTTGACGCCCCGCGCGCCGGCACTATAAAGCAATTCCATGGCGGCCAAAACCACCCAGCACGAGACAGCGGGTCTGTTGCAGTGGATCTACGAGCGCGGTGAGCACACCGCCGAGCAGTTGCTCGAGGAGCTTTTCCACAGCCGCAAGGTCGGCGACGGTGTCGCCCAGACCATCCGGGGCGCGGCGCAGACCAAGGGCCGGCTCGACCGCAACATGCAGTCCCTGCTGGCGCTGCTCAACGTGCCCTCGCGGGCGGACTACAACAAGCTGTTGACCAAGATCGAGGCGCTGCAGGGCAGCCTGATCAACCTGAACATGAAGCTCGACCGCCTGCTCGCCGCGAGCGCGCCGCGGCCGAAGCGGCCGCGCAAGCGGCGGGTCGCCGGCAGCACCCCTCCCGCGGCCGCACCCACGTCCGCCGGCGAATGAGCGAGCGTGGCTTCTCCAGCGTCACCGCGCCGGCCGCCTCCTCCGCTCAGCGAGATCATTCTCAACACGGTTAGGTCGCTGGTCGTCGGTCTCGACCTCGAGGGGCGCATCCAGCTCTTCAACGACCGCTGTGTCGAGGTGACGGGTTGGTCGCGAGAGGAGGCCCTCGGCAGCAACTGGCTCGAGCACTTCGTGCCGCCGGCCCGGCGCGACGGGGTGCTGGCGGCCTTCCACGATGTCATCGAGGGCCGTGGCCCGCTCATCCACGAGAACCCGATCCTGACCCGCAATGGCGGCGAGCGACTGATCGAATGGCGCAACGCGGTGGCGCGGAACGGCGAAGGGCACGTCGCTCTGGTGGTGGGCACGGGCCTGGACGTCACCGAAACGCGCCGCACGGCACGCGAGGACGCTCTGCTGCGCGACCTGAACGCCCGCCTGCTGGCCGGCGAGGGCCTGCCGGCGGTGACGGACCACGTTCTCGGGGAGCTGGCGGCGCTCTCCGGCTTCGAGGTCCTCTTCGTCGAGCGCTACCTGCCCGAATCGAACGAGATCCTGCTGATGTCGATTCGGGCGCCGATCGACGCGCCGCGGCTGGAGGGGCTGCGGTTGCCGGCGAACGAGACGCTGCCCGGCGCCGTGGTTCGCAGCGGCGAGCCGATCCTCGAGCCCGACGCCACCGGCCGTGCCGACCAGGGCCACGCGGTGTTGCGTGCCCTCGGCCTGCGCGGGTTCTACTGTTTCCCGATCAAGGCCGACGACGTCGTGGTGGGAACGCTGAGCCTGGCCAGTCGCGAGCCGAGGCCGCTGCCGCCCGAGCTGCGCGCCTACCTGCCGCGGGTGGCCGACTCCCTGGCCCTGGCGATCACGAGGGTCGAGGCGGTCAATCGCCTGCGCGAGAGCGAGATGTACATGCGCGCGGTGCTCGACACCGCGGCCGACGGCATCGTCACCATCGACGAGCAGGGCATCGTGCAGTCACTCAATCCGGCGGCCACCCGCATCTTCGGCTACGACGAGCGCACGGTGGTCGGCCAGAACGTGAAGGTCCTCATCCCGGCCGAGCCGGCGATCGATCAGGAGGAGTTCCTGCGCCGCTACGTGTTCACCGGACAGGGGCACGTCGGCGGCGTCGGGCGCGAGGTCGAGGGGCGCCGCCAGGACGGCAGCGACTTCCCGCTCGAGCTCGCGGTCAGCGAGACCCGGCTGCCCACGGGGCGGCGCGTGTTCACGGGAATCGTTCGCGATCTCACCGAACGCAAGCAGCTCGAGGCGCAGCTGCGCCAGGCCCAGAAGATGGAGGCCGTCGGTCAGCTCGCCGGCGGCGTGGCGCACGACTTCAACAACGTGCTCACCGGCATCACCGGCTACACGCAGCTCGCGTTGCGGCGCGTGGCGCCGGAGGACCCGTCGCGACACTACATCGAGGAGATCCAGTCCGCCGCCTTCCGCGCCACCAACCTCAGCCGCCAGCTGCTCGCCTTCAGCCGCCAGCAGGTCATGTCGCCGCGCGTGATCGATCTGCGTGCGGTGGTGACCGACCTGAGCAAGATGCTGCGGCGACTGATCGGCGAGGACATCGAGCTGAGCGTGACCACCGGCTCGGAGGTCGCCCAGGCCAAGGCCGATCCGGGCCAGATCGAGCAGGTGATCGTCAACCTGGCGGTCAACGCGCGCGATGCCATGCCCGAGGGCGGCAAGCTCCACATCGACGTCACCACCACCGAGCCGCAGCAGAGGTTGCCGCGGCAGGTCGGGCTGCGGCCGGGGCCCTACGTCGTGCTGACGGTGAGCGACACCGGCACGGGAATGACCGCGGCCGTGCGGGCGCACATCTTCGAGCCGTTCTTCACCACCAAGGAGCCCGGCCGCGGCACCGGTCTCGGCCTCGCCACCGTGTACGGCATCGTCACCCAGAGCGGCGGCCACATCCACGTCGACAGCACGCCGGGGAAAGGCAGCGCGTTCCACATCTACCTTCCGCGCGTCGCGCAAACCCAGGACGCCGCGGCGCAGCGCGTCGTGACGGCCTCCTCCTTCGCGGGCACCGAAACGATTCTGCTGGTCGAGGACGATGACACGGTCCGCCACGTCAACGCCGAGCAGCTGCGCGTCGAGGGGTATCGTGTCCTCTCCGCGCGCAACGGCGACGAGGCCCTCGATCTCAGCCGTAGCACGGGGAACATCGACCTCCTGGTCACCGACGTGGTCATGCCCGGCGTCAACGGTCGCGATCTCGCCGTGGCGCTCCTGCGCCAGCACCCGAAGCTGAAGGTGCTCTTCGTCTCCGCGCACCCGCAGGCGACGGCGCTCCCCCCCGGTCAGGCGCCGGCACAGGCGCTCTTCCTGCAGAAGCCGTTTCGCCCCGGCGAGCTGGCGCGCAAGGTGCGGGGGGCGATCGACGCGCGGCGGCGGTAGATCAGAAGCTGCAAGCTCCAAGCAGCAAGAGGTAGGGCGGGCACCGCCCGCCACGGCTCGACGCCCGGAAGGCATGCGCTTCACGGCTTGCGAAACTGGCGGGCCGTGCCCGCCCTACATTTCGGCTTGCGACTATCTTTCGATCCCCGGCGCGATGAACGCGGCGAAGCGGCGCAGGGCGGCCAGGGAGATCGGCGCTTCGGGGAGCATCGGCACCGCCGCCAGCAACGGCAGGCCGGTGGCCTCGTGCAGGTCGCGCAGGCAGCGGTGATCGCGGCGCGAGAGCGTGTGCAGGTCGGCGTAGTTGGCCAGCAGCTTGCGCCGCAGGGCGGGCGGCCACTCGCCTTCTTCCACCGCCAGCGTCTCCAGGCGCGGGAACGCCAGCACCCGGTTGGCCACCACGCCGGCCACGTGAAGTCCCGCCTCGCGCAGCTCGCGATGGAGCTCGATCGCCGTCACCACCGCATCGGGCTCGGGCGTGGTGACGAGCACGAAGGCGGTGCTCGGCGCGCGCAGCAGGGCGGTGACCTCGGCGGCGCGGGTCTGAAAGCCGGCGATCATGGTCTCGAAGCCCGAGACGAAGGCCGAGAGGTCGGACAGCAGGCTCAGCCCCGTCCACCGCTCCAACGCCTTCAGCAAGGCTCCGAGGGCCATGCGCGCGACACCGGAGTCGCCCCCCAGCAGCGCCGTCGGACTCTTCAGCAGCGCCACCGCGCGGGTGGCGAGCAGCTCGGCCAGGCGGCTCGGAGCCGCCAGCAGATCACGCGCGTGCGCGCTCGGCGGCGTGTCGACGACCAGCGTCTGGTAGCGGCGATGATGCGCCAGCTCGTGCAGCTTCTCCATCGCCATGTACTCCGCCGAGCCACCGAGCTCGTCGGAGAGCTGCTGGTAGAGCCGATTGGCGAGAATGCGGCCGGCGACTTCCGGCGACGGCGCGAACCGCCGCACCACCTCGTCGAAGACGTGCTTGGTGTCCAGCGCCATCGCCTCCAGGCGCTGGCCGCCGGCGAGGGGCACCGGCTGCGGCACGGTACTGAGCCGGGAGAGTCCGAGCGCGTCCTTCAGTCGGCGCGCCGGATCGAAGGTGATCACCGCGGTGCGCCGGTTATGCAGCGCCGCCGCCACCCCCAGCGAGGCCGACACCGTGGTCTTGCCGACGCCGCCGGTGCCGACGCACACCAGTAGGCGCTTGTGGAAGATCCCGTTGTCCGCTCCTTTGCCGTTCTTGACCATGGCAGCAACCGGTGGCGTCACGGCAGCAGGGCGCCGCAGAGGCGGCGAGCGGCGGTGTCGAGCTGCGCCGGGTCCAGGGCGACGGTGAAGATCTGCGGCAGGACGATGGGCGTCGTCCCGAGGGCGCGGCGCAGCCGCCCGAGATGCCGCTCGGCCTCGCGCCGCGCCGCCATCTGAAATCGCGCCGCCGCCGGCAGCAGCTCGTCGTCGTGACCGGAGGCCGCCAGATCCAGCGCGTCCTGGCGCGAGAAGCGGCGCGGGTAGACGCGGTTCAAAACCGGCCGCTCCACCCGGACGGCAATGTCGCCGACCAGCGTAGCGTGCGCCTCGAGGGTCTCGTTGACCGCCAGCTCCTCGGGGATGGTGACCAGCACCACCCGCGTCGACTGCTCGTCGCCGAGCAGCGAGAGCAGGCGCCGCGCGGTCGTTCCGATCGGTCCGCCGGGCACCATGCTCGCCAGGTTGCGCGGCGTGCGCAGCAAGGCCAGCGCGTGGCCGGTGGCCGGCCCGTCGACGATCACCAGATCGTAGCTGCGGCGCGCCAGCAGCCCCGACGGCGCCACCCACTCGAGCAGTCGCTCGAGAACGAGGAACTCCGTGACTCCCGGAGCGGCGGCGGTGAGGGCGTTGAACGAGGTGCTGGAGAGCAGCCGCCGGGCGAGCAGCGGCACCCGCAGCAGGCGCGTGAAGTAGGCCTCCACCAGCTTGCGCGGCTCGACGCGGACCGCCGCCACCCGCGGCGCCAGCCGCTGCGGCTCGGCGCCGAGCGAACGCGCGCCGAAGAGCTGCGCCAGCCGCCCGTCGTTGGCGGTCTCGACGATGAGCGTGCGTTGGCCGCGGTGTGCCGCCCCGCGCGCGAGCGCCGCCGCCACCGTCGTCTTGCCGACGCCTCCTTTTCCGATCACGAAGAGCAGCTGCGCGGCCATGGTGTGAGTCGAATCTCGTCGCTGGCTGCGTGACGCATAACAGAGAGCGGTCACCAAAACGAGCCGCGCACAGGCTGGAAGCCTGTGCCACCAAAAGGTTTCGATCCGGTGGCACAGGCTTCCAGCCTGTGTGTCGCCGCTGCGCCGCGGGCCGCTCGCTTGACCCCTCCGGAGGCGGCCGGTAGACAGAGAGGTTGAATCACGAGCGAAGGGACGCCGGTCGGTAGCGCATGCGCCGGTTCGATGTTCCGGCAATTCCATCGAATGCCCGGGCGGGTACCGTCGTCGAAAAGCACGCGCTCGTTCGCGACTCCAACAATCTAGGGTGGGTGGATGGATACCGGCATTGCTTCGATCAATGAGAAGGTAAAGGAAGCCTCGGCCTTCGCGTACCGCTTGCGCGAGGAGATCGGCACCGTGATCATCGGCCAGCGCTATCTGATCGACCGGCTTCTGGTCGGCCTGCTGGCCAACGGCCACGTGCTGCTGGAAGGCGTGCCCGGCCTGGCGAAAACGCTGTCGGTGAAGACCCTGGCGGAGGCCGTCGACGCCAGCTTCCGGCGCATCCAGTTCACGCCCGACCTGCTGCCGGCCGACCTGATCGGCACCATGGTCTACAGCCCTCGCGACGGCTCGTTCACGACGAAGAAGGGGCCGATCTTCGCCCAGATCATTCTGGCGGACGAGATCAATCGGGCTCCAGCCAAGGTGCAGAGCGCCTTGCTCGAGGGCATGCAGGAGCAACAGGTCACCATCGGCGACGAGACCCACGCCCTCCCCGAGCCGTTCCTCGTCCTGGCCACCCAGAACCCGATCGAGCAGGAGGGCACCTACCCGCTGCCCGAGGCCCAGGTCGACCGCTTCATGCTCAAGCTGCGCATCGGCTACCCCTCGCGCGAGGAGGAGCGGCAGATCCTCGACCGCATGGCGGTCACCGGCAACCACCGCCGCGCCGCCGCCGTCGTCAGCACCGGCGACATCATGAGCGCGCGCGCCCTGGTCGACCAGATCTACATCGACGACAAGATCAAGGAGTACATCGTCAACATCGTCTTCGCCACCCGCGAGCCGGCCGCCTACAACCTCGACCTGGCGCCGTTCATCGAGTACGGCGCCTCGCCGCGCGCCACGCTGTTCCTCACCCTTGCCGCCAAGGCGCACGCGTTCCTGCAGGGGCGCGGCTACGTCACGCCGCAGGACGTGAAGTCGATCGGCCCCGACGTCCTGCGCCACCGGGTCATCGTCACCTACGAGGCCGAGGCCGAGGAGATCGACGCCGACGAGGTGGTCAAGCGCGTCTTCGACGGCGTGCCGGTGCCGTGAGGCGCGCCGCGGAACGAGTCGGGCCCGGCAGAGTTTCATGAGAGCGGACGCATCCCCGGAGACGCAGGAGCCGCGGGCGCGCATCACGCCCGAGCAGCTGAAGGCGGTGCGCAAGATCCAGATCCGCACCAGCCATCTGGTCACCGATCTGTTCGCCGGCCAGTACCAGAGCGTGTTCAAGGGCCGCGGCATGGAGTTCGCCGAGGTGCGGCTCTACCAGCCGGGCGACGACGTGCGCACCATCGACTGGAACGTGACCGCGCGCACCGGCGTGCCGCACGTCAAGCGCTTCGACGAGGAGCGGGAGCTCACGGTGATGCTGCTGGTCGACGCCAGCGCCTCGCAGTACTTCGGCAGCGTGCGCCAGCTCAAGAGCGCGCTCGCCGCCGAGCTCGGCGCCCTGTTCGCCTTCTCCGCGATCACCAACAACGACAAGGTCGGTCTGGTCATCTTCACCGACCGCATCGAGCTGGCGCTGCCGCCGCGCAAGGGCACGCACCACGTCCTGCGCGTCATCCGCGAGGTGCTGTCGCTGCGGCCCGCCGGCCGCGGCACCGACATCGCCGCGGCGCTGGAGCACCTCGGCCGCGTCACCAAGCGCCGCTGCGTCGTCTTCCTGATCTCCGACTTCCTCGACGCCGAGTGCCGCCGCGCGCTCAAGATCGCCGCGCGCCGGCACGACGTCATCGCCGTCGTCCTCAACGACCCGCGCGAGGCCGCTCTGCCCAACGTCGGCCTGGTGGAGCTGGAAGAGGCGGAGACCGGCACGCGCTACGTCGTCGACACCGGCGATGCGCGCCTGCGGCAGGCCTTCGCGCAGCAGAGCGCCGCCGCCCGCGCCGAGCGCGACCGCATGCTGCGCGCCGCCGACATCGACGCCATCGCCGTCGACACCGACAAGCCCTACACCGAGGCGCTGCTGCGGTTCTTTCGCATGCGCGAGCGGCGGCAGTGAGAGCGGCGCTTCTCGAGCTTCGTCACCCATGGCGTTCACGGCTGAGACCTGGCGAGCTTCGCGGCGACATTCGCTGGCCCGACCGGCTGTGGCGCCGCTGCGGGGAAAAGAAATTCACCACAGAGGCACAGAGGACACAGAGGAGAAAACCACAGAGCCTTCCTGCGTCGAGATGAAAACCGGCACCCCGATGAGGTATTTACCGAGCGATCCTCTCCGACCGATCTCCGTGTCCTCCGTGCCTCTGTGGTTCGTGATCTTCTTGGTGCTGACGACCGGCGCTTCCCCCATGTCGGCGGCGGTCGTGCCATCGCCCGTCGCGGCGCAGACGCCCGTGCCGACCGTCGTCGCCACGGCCGCGATCACCGCCGCCCCGACCGTGGCGGCCACGCCGGCGCCGACGATCGCTTCGCCGCTCGAGATCAACGCCAAGGCCACGCCGGCCAAGGTCACCATCGGCACGCGCTTTCGCTACACCCTCGAGGTCGCCGCGCCGGCGGGCGTCGACGTCGTCCTGGCGCAGCCGGCGGAGCGGATCGGCGACTTCGAGATCGTCGACTTCGGCGACGAGCCGACGGCGCACCGTGACGGCAAGACCATCGTCACCCGCTGGTTCACGCTGGCCGGCTTTACCGTCGGGACCCACAAGCTGATGTCGCCGCCGGTCTACTTCCGCCACGGCGGCAAAGACCTCACCGAGGCGCCGGGCAAGGAGATCACCGTTACCGTCGAGAGCCTGCTGGCCAAGGCGGGCAAGGCCACCGACATCCGCGACATCAGGGGCCCGGTCGAGTTCCCGATCGATTGGCGGCCGTACTACTTCGTCGGCGGTGCCCTGGCCGCTCTGCTGGGCCTGGCCTTCGCGCTCTACCGCTTCCTCAACCGCGAGCGCCGCGGCGCGCCGGCGGCGGCGCCGAAGCCGGCGCACGTGGTCGCCTTGGAGGAGCTCGAGCGGCTGCGCCGTCGCGGCCTGGTCGAGCAGGGAGCCTTCAAGGAGTACTACTCCGCTCTCTCGACCATCGTCCGGTCCTACATCGAGCGCCGCTTCGGCCTGCGCGCGCCGGAGATGACCACCGAGGAGTTCCTGCTCAGCAGCACGCGCGGCGGCCGGCTGCAGAGCGGCCACCGCGGCCTGCTGGGCGAGTTCCTCACCGAGTCGGACATGGTCAAGTTCGCGCGCCACGTGCCCACCATCGCCGACAGCGAGCGCGCCTTCGCCGCCGCCCGTCGTTTCGTCGACGAGACCGCCGCCGGGGTCATGTCCGCGCCGCCATCTTCTCCCAAGGAGGCCATCCGTGCGGCTGGCTAGTCCCTGGTTTCTGCTGCTCCTCGGCCTGCTGCCGTTGCTGCTGCCCTGGGGCCGGCGCTCGGACCGACAGGCGAGCGTGCGCTTCCCGACTCTGTCGACGCTGCGAGCCCTGAGGCCCGCCGGCGCCGGAGGCCGGCGCGCCATCCTCGGCCTGCTGCGCGCCGCCGGACTCATCCTCATCGTGTTCGCCCTGGCGCGGCCGCAGCTCGGCACCGCCCTCACCCGCGTGCACCGGGAAGGGGTCGACATCGTGCTCGCCGTCGATCTCTCCGGCAGCATGCTGGCCGAGGACTTCACCCTCGGCGGCCAGCGCGCCAGCCGGGTCGACGTGGTGAAGTCGGTGGTCAAGGACTTCATCGCCGCGCGTCCCGAGGATCGCATCGGCCTGGTCCTGTTCGCCGCCCGTCCGTACACACAGTGCCCGCTCACGCTCGACCACGGCTGGCTGATGCAGAACCTCGACCGCGCCAAGGTGGGGATGATCGAGGACGGCACGGCGATCGGCTCGGCGATCGCCACCGCGGTCAACCGGCTGCGCTCGTCGAAGGCGAAGACCAAGTTCGTCGTCCTGCTCACCGACGGCCAGAACAACGCCGGGCGCATCACGCCGCAGACCGCGGCCGACGCCGCGGCCGCTCTCGGCATCAAGGTGTACACCGTCGGCGCCGGCACCCGCGGTGTCGCCCCGTACCCGGCGCGCGACCTGTTCGGCAACAAGGTGTACCGGCCGATGCAGGTCGACATCGACGAGGACACGCTGAAGAAGATCGCCAGCACCACGCACGCGCGCTACTTCCGCGCCACCGACACGGCCAGCCTGCGCCAGATCTACCAGGAGATCGACCGCAGCGAGAAGACGCCGTTCGAGGCTCCCCAGTACCTCGACTACCGCGAGCTCTATCCCTGGCTCGCCTGGCCGGCGATGGCGCTGCTGCTGCTGGAGATCGGGCTTTCGGAGACCGTGCTGAGGAAGCTGCCATGATCCTGTGGCGTGACACGTACAGCCTGATCGCCCTGGTGCTGGTTCCCGCCGTCGCCGCCTTCTTCGTCTGGGCGCGGCGCCGGCGGCGGCGCGCGCTGGAGAGCTTCGTGTCGGCGGGGCTGCTGCCGGCCGTGGCCCCCAACGTCGATCCGCGCCGGCGCACCATCCGGGCCGCGCTGCTGACGGCGGCGACGCTGGGTCTGGTGATCGCCATCGGCGGGCCGAAGTGGGGCTTTCACTGGGAGGAGGTCCACCGCCAGGGGGTCGACCTGATCATCGCCATCGACACCTCGCGCAGCATGCTGACCACCGACGTGAAACCGAACCGCCTCGGCCGGGCGAAGCTGGCGGTGCGCGATCTCCTCGCCCAGCTCCACGGCGATCGCGTCGGCCTGGTCGCCTTCGCCGGCCGCGCCTTCGTGCAGTGCCCGCTCACGCTCGACTACGGCGCCTTCGCCGAGAGCCTCGATGCCATCGACGTCGGCCTCATCCCCAAGGGCGGCACCGCGCTCGCCGAGGCCATCGACGTCAGCCTCGGCGCCTTCGAAGGCCGCCAGGGCAGCCATCAGGCGCTGCTGCTCATCACCGACGGCGAGGATCACGAGGGCAAGGTGAAGGACGCGGTCAAGCGCGCCAGCGAGCGGGGGGTGAAGATCTACACCGTGGGCATCGGCACCGCCAACGGCGACCTGATTCCGCTGGCCTCGGGCGGCTTTCTCAAGGACCGCAACGGGCAGGTGGTGAAGTCGCGCCTCGACGAGGACACGCTCAAGGAGATCGCCGTCGACACCGGCGGCGTCTATCTCCACGCGGCGGGGGCGAAGCTCGGTCTCACCGAGCTGTACCGCGACTATATCGGCAAGATGGAGAAGCGCGAGCTGTCGAGCTCGCTCGAACGCCGCTTCGAGCAACGCTTCCAGATCCCCCTCGGCATCGCCTTCGTCCTGCTGCTGCTCGAGCCGCTCGTCGGCGAGCGCCGCCGCACCGCCCGCTCCGCCGCCCGCTCGTTCCGTTGGCAGTTCTGGCGACGAAAGAACGAGGAGGCGGCATGAACCACGCCCACTGGAAGATTTCCCTCGCGGCTCTCGCCCTGGCGGCGTTGTCGGTGGCCTGGCTCGACCCGCACGCCCAGGGCCGCGAGGGCAACCGCCTGTTCGCCGCCGGCAAGTACGAGGACGCCGCCAAGAGATACAACGAAGGGCTGGTGGATCAACCGGACTCGGCGGCGCTGCACTTCAACCTCGGCGACGCCAACTACAGGCAGAAGAAGTACGACGACGCGATCAAGGCCTTTCAGCAGGTGGCGGCCGGGGAGAAGGACCCCAAACGCGCGGCCGGTGTCGCCTACAACATCGGCAACGCCAAGTACCGCCTCGGAGCGGCCGCGGAGTCGAAGGATCCGAAGACCGCCCTCACCAGCTACGCCGAGGCGCTCATCGCCTACCGCCGCGCCATGGGCCTCGCGCCGAACGACGACGACATCAAGTTCAACTACGAGTTCGTGCAGAAGAAGCTCGACGACCTGAAGAAGAAGCTCGAGGAGCAGAAGAAAAAACAGGAGCAGCAGAAGAATCAGCAACAGAACCAGAGCCAGCAACAGCAGCAACAACAGCAGCAGGGGCAGCAGAGCCAGAGCGCGCAGCAGGACCAGCAGCAACAGCAACAGGGACAGCAGCAACAGCAGCAGGCGCAGCAGGGGCAGGAGCCGAACGAGTCGACCGAGCAGAAGCCGCAGGGAGAGCAGGCGGTGGCGCAGTCGGGCGACCAGGACGACGGCAAGATGTCGCGTCAGGAGGCGATGGCCGTGCTCGACTCGCAGCGCGACCAGGAGGTCCGACCCGACGAGGTGATCAAGAAGCTGCAGGGCGCGCAGGTCGCCGAGCCGGCGCAGGACTGGTGAGCGCGAAAGATCCTGTGTAGGGTCGCTGGTGACAGCCATCTTCCCTCGATGAGAGTCATGCGAGCGGCAGCATCACAGCCCACGAGCCTCGGGACGGCGGCGGTCGCGTGCCGCCGGTGGCTCCTCGTCCTCGTCCTGGGTCTGCTCCCGCTCGTTGCCAGTACGGCGATGGCGGCCGGCGTTTCGGTGCGGGCGCAGCTCGACCGCACGCAGATCGAGGTCGGCGACGCGGCGAATCTGTCGGTCGAGGTCCAAGGTGCGCAGAACGCACCCGCTCCGGCGATCGCCGGCGTCGACGGGGTCAGCATCAACTACGTCGGCCCGTCGACCCAGGTGTCGATCGTCAACGGGCAGATCTCGGCGTCGGTCACGCACAACTTCTCGGTCACCGCGCTCAAAGCGGGCACCTTCACCATCGGGCCGATCCGCGTCGACTACGGTGGCAAGAAGTACGATGCTGGGAGCGTCACGCTGCAGGCGGTTGCGGGCAACGCACCGCAGAGCGGCGGATCGGCGGCGGCCGCCGCCGGCCAGGCGTTACGCTTGGTGCTGTCGGTGCCGAAGACGGACATCTACCTGCACGAACGCATTCCGGTCACGCTCAAGCTGTACGTGGGTCACGTTCGGGTCAGCGACCTGCAGTATCCGACGGTCGCCGGCGACGGCTTCGCCCTCGACAAGTTTCCCCAGCCCTCGCAGCACCAGGAGGGCGCCTATCAGGTCGTCGACTTCGCGACGACGCTGACGCCGCTGCGCACGGGAACGTTGACCATCGGCCCGGCGAAGATGGGGCTGAGCGTGATCTCGCAGCGGCGGGCGCACGGCGGCGACCCCTTCATGCGGCAGTTCTTCGACATCGATCCGTTCGGCACCACGCGCCGGCCGATGGAGCTGCAGTCCGACGCGCTGCACCTGAACGTGCTGCCGCTTCCCGAGGCAGGCAAGCCGGCCGACTTCTCCGGCGCCGTCGGCCACTTCGACTTCGACGTCAAGGCGGCGCCGCTGAACCTGCAGGCGGGCGATCCGGTCACCATCACCATGACCGTGCGCGGCGCGGGCAACTTCGACAACGTCACCAGCCCCAGCATTCCCGGCAGCGACAAGCTGCGCGTCTACCCGGTGCAGTCGCAGCCGGCGCCCAACGCGCAGGAGAAGGTATTCGAGCAGGTGGTGATCCCGCAGCAGGCGGGCGCCGTCACGCTGCCGGAGCTGCGCTTCAGCTACTTCGATCCCGAAGCGCGCGCCTACCGCGCGGTGCAGCGCGGGCCGATCGCGCTGACGGTGCGTCCCTCGGCGCAGGCGCAGGCGGCGCCGCAGATCGTCGGCGCGGCACCGGCGGCGCCCCGGCAACACGCGGAGAAGCTCGGGCGCGACATCGTCTTCATCAAGGACACGCCGGGAACGTTCATCCCCATCGGCGCCCGCCGCTATCGCAGCCTGTGGTTCTGGCTGCTGCAGCCGCTGCCGCTGCTGGCGTGGATCGGCGCGGTGCTCTACGACCGCCGCCGGCAGCGGCTGACGGGCGACGCGCGCTACGCCCGTTTCACCCGCGCCGGCCGCGAGGCGCGCCAGGCCATCGCCGGCGCGCGCAGCGCCATGCAGGCGGGCGACCGCAACAGCTTCTACGATTCCGTCGCGCGGGCGGTGAGCGACTACCTGGCGGCCAAGCTCGACCTGCCTCCGGGGAGCGTCAGCGCCGACAGCGTGGCGGCGCGGTTGCGGGCCAATGGCGCGGCGCCCGAGCTGGCGCAGGTTGCCGACAGCATTCAGGAGTTCTTTGCCACGTGCGAGCAGGTGCGCTTCGCGCCGAGCGCGGCGAGCGACGGCGACATGCAGCGCACGCTCGAGCGGGCCGACGCGATCATCAGCGCCCTCGAGCGCCGGCGCAAGCTCAACCTCCCGGCCGCGGCGGCGCTGGTGCTGCTGGCGTCGCTGGCGCTGGCATCGCTGGCAGTCGCCGCAGCGCCCAAGACGAACAGCCCCAATACGCTCTTCTTCCACGCCAACGCGCTCTACACCGACGAGCACTACGCCGAGGCCGCGGCCGACTACGAGAAGATCCTCGCCGGCGGTCGCGAGAGCGGCAACCTCTACTTCAATCTCGGCAACGCCTACTTCAAGGCCGGCGACCGCGGCCGGGCGATCCTCAACTACGAGCGCGCGCTACGCTTGATACCGGCCGATCCCGACCTGCACGCCAACCTCGGCTACGCCCGTAGCCTCAGCGGCGAGAGCGATGGGGAGCCGATCTACGCGCGCCTGTTCTTCCCGCTCGCCGATCGCCTGACCAGCGACGGCCTGCTGCTCGGCGCCAGCCTCGCCTACGCCGCGCTGATGCTGCTGCTCATCCTGGGTCGTCTGCTCCCGGCCACGCGGCGCATCGCCGCGCGCAGCGCGATCGTCGCCGCCTGTCTGCTCGCCGTCCTGCTGAGCTCGGGCGCGTACCGCCTGTTCGCCATCGACCTGCCGCCGTACGCCGTCGTCGTCGCCGACAAGGACACCACCGTCCGCTTCGAACCCTCCGACAACGGCACGATGCACTACACCGCCAAGCCCGGCACGATGCTCCGCATTCTCGCCGAGCGCGAAGGCTGGGCGCAGGTGTCGCGCAGCGACGGCCAGCGCGGCTGGATCGAAGCCAAGGCGCTGGCACGGCTGTAG
>CAZYMF010000039.1:0-17406 GCA_964648215.1 uncultured Binatia bacterium (SeqCode)
AGCTCGCGCTGGCCGCGGCCGATCGGGATCATGCTGTCGATGGCCTTCAGGCCGGTCTGCAGCGGCTCCTTCACCGGCTGGCGGGCGATGATCCCGGGAGCCTTGAGCTCGATGCGACGCGCCTCTTTGCTCTCGATCGCGCCCTTGCCGTCGATCGGCTGACCGAGAGCGTCGACGACGCGGCCGAGCAACCCCTCCCCGACCGGCACCTCGGCGATGCGGCCGGTGCGGCGAACCTCGTCGCCCTCGCTGATCTCCTGCGCCTCGCCGAAGATGGCGGCGCCGACGTTGTCCTCCTCGAGGTTGAGAACCATGCCGAAGATGTCGTGGGGGAACTGCAGCAGCTCGCCGGCGGCCGCCTTGTCGAGGCCGTAGATGCGGGCGATGCCGTCGCCGGTGGACAGCACGCGACCGGTCTCGCGCACTTCGACCTCACGCTCGTAGTTCTGAATCTGCTTCTTGATCAGCTCACTGATCTCCGCGGCGCGGATTTCCATCGAGGGTGAACCTCCTAGAGACTACAGATAGGTGCGGGCACCGGCCATTTCGTTCGCCAGGTGCTCGAGCTGGGTTCGTAGGCTGCCGTCGTAGACCTTGCCTTCGGCTTCGACGAGCACGCCGCCGAGAAGCGCGGCGTCGGTGATCGCGGTGGCCAGCACCGTCTTCCCGGTGCGTTGCTCGAAGGCGGCGACGATCTCGCGCTGCCGCTCCGGGCTGAGCGCGGCGGCGCTGCGGATGGTGACGCGGATGCGTCCGAGCGCACGATCGTGCAACGCCTCGAAGTGATCGTAGACACCGACCAGCTGATCGAGACGACGGTTCTCGGCGAGCACGCGCAGAAAGTTCTTGGTCAGGATCGATAGGGCGACATGCTGCGTGAGCTGGTCCACGAGAGACACCAGCCGGGCGGGCGTCATCAGCGGGCTGGCCAGCACCGGCGCGATCGCCGGATCGTCGAAGGCCTGGCGTAGCTGGCGCAGCTCGGCGGCGACGGGCTCGAGCGCCTGGGCGTCGCGGGCCAGGGAGAACAGGGCCTTGGCGTAGCGGCGGGCGACGCGGGTGGTCATCGCGCCGTCTCCCGCACCTGGGTGACGAACTCGCCGACGAAGCGGTCCTGATCCGCCGGCGTGAGGCGGTCGCGGACCAGCTGGGTGGCGAGCGCGGTCGCCTGCTGCACCACCGCCTGCCGCAACGCCGCTTCGGCCTGACGCACCTCCTGCGCGGCGGTGCGACGGGCATCGTTGCGAATCGCCTCGGCGGTCTTCGCCGCGGCGCGCAGGAGCGTGTCGCGTTCGCGCGCGGCGTCGGCGGTTGCCTGCGCCCGAATCTCCTGCACCTCCTTGTCGAGCGCCGTCAGGCGCGCTTCCCACTGCGCCTTGAGCTGCTCCGCCTCGCGCCGCGTCTGGGCCGCCGCTTCGAGCTCCGCCACCACGCGATCGTGACGACCGCGCGCGTAGTCGCGGAGGAGCGGCATCGCGTAGTGGGCGATGAGCCAGCAGAAGATGGCGAAGTTGACGAAAGTGAAGAGGAGGGTCATCCAGGGGATGCCGCCTTGCTCGTGCGCCGCTTCGCTCCCCCGTGCCAGGGCGGGCAACAGCGAGAGGGTGGTCGCGAGCGCGAGACCCGGCACACGGCCGCGGCGGCTCATGCCACGCTCCTGCCGGTGGCGCGCTCCGCCATCATCCCGGCCAGCGCGCGGGCCTCGGTGGCCAGCGCCGACTCCGCCGTGGCTACCTGGCTCGCCAGCTCGCGGCGCAGCTGCGCCAGCTCGGCTTCCGCCTCCGCGCGCGCCGTGCTCAGCAGGCGCTGCTGCTCCTGCTCGGCGCGCTTGCGCTCGGCCTCGGTCTCTTCCAGCAGGCGGTGGCGCACCTCGCGCAACGAAGACTCGTACTGGTGCTCGGCCGTCTGGGCGTTGGCGCGCAGCTCTTCAGCCTCCCGCTGGCTGCCACGCGTGCGCGCGTCGCGCTGCGCGAGCACCTGCAGCATGGGGTCGAAGGTCAGCTTCTTCAACGCCACCCACAACAGCAAGAAGGAAACGATCTGAATGACGAAGGTATAGTCTGGTGGAAACGTCAGCATAGCGTGCGCGTGTTACACCCCCCTGTTTGGCACACCGCTGCGGCGATGGGCGAAGATTTACGGCTACCTCAAGGTGCCTCGGTGTTGTTACAGGAGAAAAGTGGTGGTTTCAAATTTCGCCCGCGAGCGCGAGCCTTACTTGGTCGCCTCCGATGACATCCGAACCGCAACCGGACGGTCTTCTCTGGGGAACGGGGTGACCTTCTTGTCCGACTTGTCGGCTTTGTTCTCGGCCGTCCCCATCGAGCAGTGGCCTTCGAACACCACGCCTTCCTGGATGACCAGGCTGGGGGTGCTGATGTTTCCGATCAGCTTGGCGGGCGCGCGCAGCTCGACGCGCTTGCGCGCCGTCACGTCGCCGCTCACCTCACCCTTGATGATCACGGTATTGGCGCGAATCTGCGCCGACACCACGGCACTCTCTCCGATCAGCACGCTCTCCTGCGCGTCGATCTCGCCCTCGATCTCGCCGTCCAACCGCACGCTGCCATCGAAGGTCAGCTTCCCCTCCACCCGACTGCCTTTGCCGAGAATCGTCTGTGCCTGTGTCTCTGCCGGCTCCATCGCCTGGCTCCGTTCGTCACTGTACCGCGGTGCCGAGGAGGTGCTCGCTGGAGCCTCTTCGGGCCGAGGCGCTCGGTCGTCTTTGCCAAACAAGGCCATTGCAGTCTCCCATCGCTCAGGGTGGAAAAAAGCGCGGCGCTTATACCACCCGGGCGCGCTCGTTGTCAAAAGTTATGGCCCGTCGCGGGCGTCTCGGTCAGGCGATCCACCAAGCCGTTCAGCTCGGCGAGAGAGTAGAACTGCACCTCGAGGCGGCCGCGGCCGTCGCGGCGCAGATGAACACGCACCTTGGTACCGAGCGAGCGGCTCAGTCGTTCCTCGAGGGCGCGCTGGTCGGCGTCGACATCGCGCCGGCGGTGCGAACGGACCAGATGCTCGGTATCGCGGACATTGAGGCCGCGGCTGACGACGTCGCGGGCCATCGCCACCTGCTCGGCCGCTGATCCCAGATTCACCAGGTTGCGGGCGTGGCCGGCCGACAGGTTGCCGCGGGCGATCTCCTCCTTCACCTCGTCGGGTAGCTGCAGCAGGCGCAGGGTGTTGGCCACGGTCGAACGATCTTTGGCAACCTTATCGGCCACTTGCTCCTGCGTCAGGGCGAACTCGTCGATCAGGCGGCGGTAGGCGCGCGCCTCTTCGAGCGGGTTCAGGTTCTCGCGCTGGATGTTCTCGATGAGCGCGATCTCGAGCAGCTCGTCATCGTTGGCATCGCGGATGACGACCGGGACTTCGGTGAGCCCGGCTTTCTGCGCCGCGCGGAAGCGCCGCTCGCCGGCGATCAGCTCGTAACCGCCGCCGCTCTTGCGCACCAGCAGCGGCTGCAAGACTCCCTTCCGGCGGATGGACTCGGCCAGCTCGGCGATGGCCTCCTCGGCGAAGACCTCGCGGGGCTGAAACGGATTCGGCTTGATGGATGAAATACGAACAATGTTCTGCTCTGCGGAATCACCTGATCTCGTTGGGATCAGTGCGCCCAGCCCCCGCCCCAATGCCTTCCGTTCCATGGCCTCAACCTCCTTGCGATGCCGGCAACGCCTGCTTGGCCCGACGGCTCGTGATCTCGCGCGCCAGCTCGACGTAGGCCTGCGCCCCGCGCGACTCGGGATCGTAGATCACCGCCGGAAGTCCGTGGCTGGGTGATTCGCTCAACCGTACGTTGCGCGGGATGATGGTCGTCAGCGTCGCTCCGGGAAAATGCGAGCGCACCTCATGGGCGACCTGATGGCTCAGGCTGTTGCGCGTGTCGAACATAGTGAGAAGCAGGCCCTCGATACCCAGCTGCGGGTTGAGACGCTGGCGAATCAGCTCGATCGTGTCCATCAGCGCCGTCAACCCCTCGAGGGCATAGTACTCGCACTGCAATGGCACTAGAACGCTTTCCGCGGCCGTCATGGCATTGACCGTAAGCAGGCCGAGAGAAGGCGGGCAGTCGACGATGATGTACGAGTAGGCGTCGTGAATCGGCCGCAGTGCCTCGGCCAGCCGGTGCTCGCGCGCCAGAATCGGCACCAGCTCGATCTCCGCCCCGATCAAGTCGCGGTTCGAGGGCAACACCCACAGGGAATCGACGACCGACGGACAAACGACGTCGCTGGCCGGCCGGCCGCCGATGAGAACATCGTACACCGTTCCGGTGAGCTCGCGCGGACGCAGTCCCACGCCGCTGGTAGCGCTCGCCTGCGGATCGATGTCGACGAGCAGCGTCGGGTGCTTGGCAAGCGCGAGGCTGGCGGACAGATTGACCGCCGTGGTCGTCTTGCCCACTCCGCCTTTCTGATTTGCGATGCAGATGATGCGACCCACCGCCGCCGCGCAGCCCCCTTCGATTGAGGTGAGTGACGGCTTCGTACCACACGCTTCGGGCGAAGTGAAGGTGTTTCACGTGAAACCGATCAGGGCGCGGCCTTCATCTGCAGAATCAGCAACAGGCGGGCTTCGCCGGAATCGAGCCGATAGCGCTCGACGGCGTTCAGGTGATAGCCGAGCGCCTCGATTTCGACGACGGCGGTCTCTTTCTCGGCGGCCGGCCCTTTCATCGCGATGACCACCCCGCCCGGTGCGAGCAGTCGGCGCACGCGCCCGAGCAGCTCCGGGATTCTCCAGACCGCCCGCGAAACGACAGCCTCGAAACGCTCCGGTGGCGGGATCTCCACCGCTTCGGCTCGTTCGGCGATGATCGTCACCTGCGACAGACGCAGGCGCCGGGTCACCTCGCGCAGGAAGTTCGCCTTGCGCCGGTTGGCCTCGATCAGGGTGACCCGCGCGTCGACGCGGAGAATGGCCAGCGGCAGACCTGGAAGCCCGGCGCCGCTGCCCACGTCGGCCAGCCGCCGGTACGGGGCAAGCGGGGCGACCAGCGCGAAGGCGTCGGCGATGTGCTTGCGGATGAGGTCGGCGCGTGTCTGACGGCGGGAAACGAGCCGGGCGTGTTCCCGCCACTGGAGCAGCAGATCGAGATAGCATCCCAAAGAATCGACCTGTGCGTCGCCGAGGTCGACGGCGAAGCGCTGCGCACTGGCGCGCAGCAGCGCGCTCTCCGCGGGGGAGAGCGGCATCAGGCCCGGCCGCAACGCTTGAGGTGGACGGCAAGCAGAGCGACGGCCGCCGGAGTGACACCGGCGATACGAGCCGCCTGACCGAGGGTGCGCGGGCGAACCGAGACCAGCTTCTCGCACACCTCGCGCGACAGGCCGCTCACCGAGTCGAAATCGAGATGGCCGGGGATCACCGCTTCCTCCATGCGCTGGAAGCGTCGCACCCCCTCCTCCTGGCGCGCCACATAACCCTGGTATTTGATCTCGATCTCGACCTGGGCTGCGGCATCGGCGGACAAGGGCTCGCCGCTGCCGCCCAGCCCGGCAACGTCCTGGTAGCGCACCTCCGGCCGCCGCATCAGCTGCGCCAGCGACGTCGGGTTACGCAGCGCCACCGTCCCGAGAGCCTGCAGTTGCTGATTGAGCGCGGCCGTCGGGTTCATCACCGTGGTCTCGAGGCGTCGCAGCTCGCGCTCCACTCGCACTTTCTTGCGCTGCATGCGGGCGTGGTCGGCGGCGGCCACCGCCCCGATCCGGTGGCCGAGGTCCGCCAGACGCAGATCCGCGTTGTCCTCGCGCAGCAGCAGGCGATATTCGGCCCGGGAGGTGAACATGCGATAGGGCTCGGCGGCAATCCCTTTGGTGACCAGATCGTCGATCAGAACGCCTATGTAGGCCTGGTGCCGGCCCAGAATCACGGCGGCCTCACCGCGCAGGCTGAGGGCCGCGTTGATTCCCGCCATCAAGCCCTGCGCCGCCGCCTCCTCGTAGCCCGTGGTGCCGTTGATCTGCCCTGCGTGATACAGCCCCGGCACCAGCTTCGTCTCCAACGAGGATTCCAGCTGCGTCGGATCGACGTAGTCGTACTCGATCGCGTATCCCGGCCGCATGATCCGGGCCTCTTCCAAGCCGGTGATGGAGCGCACCATCTCGGTCTGCACGTCCAACGGCAGCGACGTCGACAGCCCGTTCGGGTAGACCTCGACGGTGTCGCGGCCCTCGGGCTCGAGGAAGATCTGGTGCCGCTCCTTGTCGGCGAAGCGGACGATCTTGTCCTCGACCGCCGGGCAGTAACGCGGGCCGCGGCTCTGGATCCTGCCCGAGTACATCGCCGAGCGGTCGAGCGCCCCGGCGATGATCTCGTGCGTGCGCCGGTTGGTGTAGGTGATGTGACACGGGATCTGGCTCTGTACGATGCGCTCGGTGGCAAACGAGAACGGGACCGGCGGCTCATCGCCGTGCTGAACCTCGAGGCGCGAGAAGTCGATCGTGCGCGCGTCCAACCGCGGGCAGGTGCCGGTCTTCAGGCGACCGACTCGGAATCCCAGCTCCGCCAGCCGGCCGCTGAGGCCGATGGCGGCGGCATCGCCGGCGCGGCCGCCGGAGTAGTTCTTGAGCCCAACGTGGATCAGACCGTTCAGGAACGTCCCGGTGGTCAGGATCACGCGTCGTCCGTGAATCTCCTCGCCCATCTCGGTCTCGACCCCGCGCACGGCGCCGTCTTCGAGCAGCAGGCCGGTGACGCTGCCCTGGTAGGTGGTCAGCCGCTCCGCTCGTTCGAGCCGCGCCTTCATGCGCAGGCGGTAGAGCGCCTTGTCGGCTTGCGCCCGCGAGGCACGCACGGCCGGGCCTTTGCGCGTGTTGAGCTGGCGAAACTGGATCCCGGTCTCGTCGATGGCGCGTGCCATCTCGCCGCCGAGAGCGTCGATCTCCCTGGTGAGATGACCCTTGCCGATGCCGCCGATCGCCGGGTTGCAGGACATCTGCCCGATGTGGTCGAGGTTGAGCGTGATCATCAACGTCTCACAGCCCATTCGGGCCGCCGCCAGCGCGGCCTCGATGCCGGCGTGGCCGGCGCCGACGACGATCACATCAAACAGCTTTGCGAACGGGCCCATCGGTCTCCCCTCGTTTCACGTGAAACTCACTTGCCAATGCAGAACTCGGAGAAGATTCTGTCTAGCACATCCTCGTTCGTAATGGCGCCGCTGATTTCAGCGATGTGGTCGGTCGCGTTCTGCAAGTCGACGGCAACCAGATCCGGAGCAGTCCCGGCCCGGAGGCCGTCCAGGGCCAGGGCGAGACTCCCGGCAACCTTCGCCAAAGCGTCGCGGTGGCGAGCCAGAGTGACCGTCGGGCGATCTCGGACGACGTCGCCGATGTCGGCATCATTCCCGACGACGGCGGCGCGCAGGTCGTCGAGGCCGTGGCCGGTGCGTGCCGACAGGCGCAGAACCGGGGCGCCGCCGATCTCCGGCGGCAGTACCTCCGGACCGAAGAGGCCGGTCAGATCGCTCTTGTTGAAGGCGATGACGACCGGGCGCGCCGCCACGGCCTGGAGCACCAGGTCGTCCTCTGCCTCCCAGGGCTGCGAGGTGTCGAACAGGGCGATGACCACGTCGGCGTCGGCGATCGTGGCGCGGGCGCGCCGAACGCCGATCTCCTCGACCGGATCCGCCGCGTCGCGCAGACCGGCCGTGTCGCGCAGAACGACCGGAACGCCGCCAAAGTCGGCCGTCTCCTCGACGACGTCGCGCGTGGTTCCCGGGACCGCGGTCACGATCGCTCGTTCCTCCCGCAGCAGGGCGTTGAGCAGGCTCGACTTGCCGACGTTGGGCTTGCCGGTGATCGTCACGCGCAAGCCGTCGCGCGCCAGCTTCCCCCGGCGATACGAATCCAGCAACGTGACCACCCGCTCGCGTGCACTCTCGATGTCGCCCACGAGCTGCCCCTGGTCGACGCGGACGTCCTCCTCACTGAAGTCGATCTGCACTTCGAGCCGGGCGCGAACGTCGATCAGCATCTGTCGCACTGGCTCCAACGTCTGCGACAGCTGCCCGAAGAGCTGCTGCGCCGCCGTCGCCGCGCCAAGCTCGGTGCGCGCGCGGATGAGGTCGATCACCGCCTCCGCCTGGGTCAGATCGAGCCGCCCGTTGAGGAACGCGCGGCGGGTGAACTCACCCGGCTCGGCCAGCCGAGCCCCGCGGGCCAGCGCTGCTTGCAGCACCCCCTGCAGAGCCACCGGGCTGCCGTGGCAGTGGAGCTCGATCACGTCCTCCCCCGTGTAGCTGTGCGGGCCGCGCATGACCACGGCCAACGCCTCGTCGAGGGGTCGGCCGGCACGGTCGAGAGCGCGCCCATGGTAGAGAACGTGCGATTCCCAGGCAGTGCCAGCGCCCGCATCGCGGGCAAAGATGCTGCCGGCAATCACCGTGGCGAGAGGACCGCTGACGCGCACGATGCCGATGCCACCCGCGCCCGGCGGGGTGGCGATGGCCGTGATGGTGTCGGCGGCGTACATGGGAGGTGACCGCGGCCGCCGGCGCCGGCGGCGCCGGGCCTCAACCCGTCTTGTTCGGCCGGGCGACGCGCCCGCCGTTGCCGCTCTGACGTCCCCCTCGCGCCCCCTCGGGAATGATGACCAGCTTGCGGTAGAACCCTTCGCCGGAGCTGCGCGTGGTGAGGCCGGGCTCGTCCTGGAGAGCGAGGTGAACGATGCGCCGGTCGCGCGGGCTGAGCGCTTCGATCGTCACCGATCTTTGCTTTGTCTTCGCCTGCTGCGCCAGCCGATGCGCCATTGCCTCCAGGGTCTCGCGGCGGCGCACGCGGTAACCCTCGCAGTCGACGACGATGCGCCCAAAGCTCTCGTCGCGAGACAGAACCCGATGCAGGAAGTACTCGAGGGCGTCGAGCGTCTGCCCGTGCCGGCCGATCAGGATGCCGCTGCTGTCGCCGTCGATGGCGAGGGAGACGCCCTCTTCGGCCGTGGCGATCCGCACCGAGACGGTGAAGCCCATGTGATCGAGGATGTCCTGCAGCACGGCTTGGGCGTGCTGGGCCAGCTCGGGGTCCGCGGTCTCGACGGTTGCCCCCGCAATCGGGGCGTGCGCGTTGGTTGCGAGGCGGCCGGCCACGGGCTCGGATTCGGACGTCGAGTCGACGGATTCGGACCCGGCGTCGTCGAAGCCGACGGGCTGGCGCACGGTGACGCGCACCTTCGCCTTGCGGCCGCCGATCCCCAGCACGCCGCGGGTCGGGCTGACGAGGATATCGACGGCGACCCGGTCGCGCTCGACACCGAGCGTCCGCAACGCGCTGTCGATGGCCTCGTCGATGCTCGTGCCTTCAGCCTCCGTGGACTTCATGGAACGCTCCTTCGCGGGATCAGCGTTCGGCGCGGTTGATCGTGAACTGCTGCCCGATGGTCAAGATGTTGTTCACCAGCCAGTAGAGCGAGAGACCGGCCGGGAAGTTGACGAACATGAAGGTGAACATCAGCGGCATGATCATCATCACCCGCTGCTGCGTCGGATCCCCGGTGGCCGGGGTCATCCACTGCTGCATGAACATGCTCACGCCCATCAGCAAGGTGAGCACCGGGAGGCCGGGCGGCGACACGAACGGGATGGCCAGGGTGCCGAGCCGGTCGGGGGCGGAGAGGTCGTTGATCCACAGCATGAACGGCGCGTGGCGCAGCTCGATGGCGTGCAGCAGGGCGTTGTACAGCCCGATGAACACGGGGATCTGCAGCACCATCGGCAGGCACCCCCCCAGGGGGTTCACCTTGTGCCGGCGGTAGAGCTCCATGATCTCCTTGTTCATCTGCTCCGGCGTGTCCTTGAAGCGCTCGCGGATCTTGGTCATCTGCGGCTGCAGCTTCTGCATCGCCTTCATCGACTTGAAGCTGCGCTGGGTCAGGGGCAGGAACAGGACCTTGATGACCACGGTGAGCAGGATGATGTCGATGCCGTAGTTGCCGGTGAACTCGTGCGACAGGGTGAGTGCGTGCAGCATCGGCAGCGCCACCACCGTGAACCAGCCCAGGTCGACGGAGCGCGACAACGAGTGCCCGGCGGCGTCCAGCCGCTCGATCTTCTTGGGGCCGAGGTAGACGTCGAGGTGGGCGCCCAGGTGGTCGTCTTGGCGCGGCACCAGCATCATGGTTTCGACCAGGCGGTCGCGCTCCTTCAGCCACAGCCTCACCTGCTCGCCGTCGGCGGGGACCAGCGCCGCCAGGAAGTAACGGCCGTCGTAGCCGGCCCACTGGATGTCCTTCTCCAGCACCTTGCCGTCGGCGAGCTTGTCGAACGGCTCGTTCAGCACCTTCTTGCCCTGGAGCACCGCGACCTGCTCGAACAGCCGCAGCACACCGCCGTGCTGCTCCTTTTCCACTTGCTTGTCCCAGGTGACGCCGAGCTCGCTGAATTTCGGAGCGCCGCTCACCTTGACGTCGACGCCGAGCAGATAGCTGTCGTTGCGAAAGACGAAGGTCTTCTTGATCGTGGCGTTGCCCAGGGTGCCGCTCAGCGTCAGCGTGCCCTCTCCGCTGCCCTGGCCGAGGTCGATCTCGTCGTGGTCGGGCTGATAGACCACCGCGGCGTCGCTGACGCTCTCGGCGGCACCGCGCAACTGCACCTCCAGCGTCGACTGGCTACCGCTGCTGTCGATCAGCTCCTGGGGCGGCGAGTGGGGGTCCACCGTGGTGCGGTAGCGCTTGAGCTGGAAGCGCATCAGGCGACCGCCGGCGGTGTTGATGACGGCGTGATAGAGATCGGTGTCGATGGCGATGTCGCGGCCGCCCGCCGCCGGCGGCTGCGCCGGCGCCCGCTCGCCGCCCGGCAGGGGCGGCGGCGGCGGTACCGCCGCGGCCGGCGGCGAGGGCGACGTCGCGGCGGTCGGCCCGACCGCGATCTCCTGTTGTTCAACAGGTTGGGGATAGAGTCGCTTGAGTATCACCTCTTGATACAAGACAAGTATCGCAAGGGAGATGGCGACGGCGATGAGAGCGTTTCGTTCCATGGTCTAGGGCACGGGGTCCCAGCCGCCCGGGTGCCAGGGGTGGCAGCGGGCGAGGCGGCGTGCCGCCAGCCAGAGACCGCGCCAGACGCCGTATCGCGTCACCGACTCGGCGGCGTACTCGGAGCACGTCGGCGCGAAGCGGCAGTGGCGCCCCAATAGCGGAGAGATAGATATTCGGTATAGCTTGATCAGCCCGACAACGGCCGTAGCCGGCCACGTTCGGCCCCACGGAGTCGCGTCTCCGGGAAGTGTTCTCGTGCTCGCCATGCGCGGTCAGCCTCGCAGCGGTGGGGCGAGCTCGGCCGCGATCTCGGCGTAGCTGAGCGCCGCCGCGCCGGGCCGGGCGATGACGATCACGTCGCGCGGCACCAGGTGCTCCCGGTGACGGCGAAACCACTCGCGCACCCGCCGCTTGACCTGATTACGCCTCACCGCCCCTCCGACCTTGCGGCTGACGGTGAGGCCCAGGCGGCAGCCGCCCGCCGGGCGCGGGCGCAGGATGAGGACGAAGTGGCGCGTCGCCCGGCGGCGCCCGTCGCGTTGCAGCGAGACATACTCTCGACGATTTCGTATTCGCCAGCGCCGCGGCAAGCGCTGGCGCCGCGCCGGCGAAGCCGGGCTCAACGCGGCTGCTTCGGTGGGATACTGACGGCCAGGCGCTTGCGGCCCTTGGCGCGCCGGCGCTTGATCACCGCCCGCCCTCCCGGCGTCGCCATGCGGCTGAGAAACCCGTGTGTCCGCTTCCGTCGTCGGTTGCTTGGCTGATAGGTCCGTTTCATGGATTCCCCCGCGGCCCGAGGCCTTGATCGTCATCGTCCGCGACCGTTGATGTATTTCCCGTGCGAGCGGAAAGCGTCATTAACACCACACCCCGGCTCGCAAGTCAATTTGCCGGCGACGGGCGCCAGGCTTGGGAGCTTCCGGCGGGGCGCCGCCGGGTAGCCGGGGCCTCAGGCGGCGGGAGCCTCGGCGGCGGCTTCGGCCTTCTTCTTGGAGAACGTCGCCGCGAAGTGCTCCTCGCACAGGCCGCGCCGGCTCATCGCCTTGCGGCAACCCTCGTGGTTGCAGCTCTTGTAGCGAGGTTTGGGCAGCTTGCCCTTGCGCCACTCGCGGTAGTGGCGGTCGCAGTAGCCTTTGGCGCGCACGTCCTTGTCACAGCTCGCTGCTTTGCAGGTACCCTTGTTTCCCATGTCGTGCTTTCCTTCTCAGCTCCAGAATTCCGGCCGCGCCTGGCGGCTCATCAAGTCGCCCACCACTTGGTGGGCGGGTTTGTCCTCGTGCAGCAGCAAGCGCACCTGCTCGGCGATCGGCATCTCCACGCCGGCCTGCCGCGCCAGCTCGCAAATCGTCTGACTGTTCTTGACTCCCTCGGCCACCATCTTCATGTCGGCGAGGATGGCGGCCAGCTTCTCTCCGCGTCCCAGCCGCAAACCCACCGTGCGATTGCGGCTGAGGTCCCCGGTGCAGGTCAACACCAGGTCGCCCACCCCCGACAGCCCCGAGACGGTGCGCGGGTCGCCTCCGAGCTTGTGCACCAGACGCCCGATTTCCGCAACCCCCCGCGTGATCAGCGCTGCCCGCGTGCTGTTGCCGAACCCAAGGCCGTCGCTGACGCCGGCGGCGATGGCGATCACGTTCTTCACCGTGCCGCCGATCTCGACGCCGACCAGGTCGGTGCTGGCGTAGACGCGGAAGGTCGGCGCCAGAAAGACTCGCTGCAGGCGCTCGGCGATCTTCATATCCGCCGCCGCCACGGTGACGGCCGTGGGCATTCCCGCCGCCACCTCGCGGGCGAAGCTGGGCCCTGACAGGGAGGCCACCTGCCCCGCCCTCTGCCGACCGACGATATCGACGAGCACCTGCGACATGCGCTTGAACGATCTCTCCTCGATTCCTTTCGAGGCACTCACCACCAGAGTGTCCGCGCCGAGGAAGGGCGCCGCCTGACTCATCACCTCCCGCGTCACGTGCGACGGGCAGACCGCGACCACCACCTCGCAGCCATCCACCGCTTCGCCGATCGCGGTGGTGGTCCGGACCCCGGCGGGAAGCGGGAAGCCGGCCAGGTAAACCCGGTTCTCCCGGTGTGTCGCGGTAGCACGCTCCACCTCCGGGTTGTGGAACCACAGGGTGGTGTCGTGGTCGATTTCCGCCAGCAGCTTCGCCAGAGCCGTCCCCCAGCTGCCGCCTCCGACGACACCGATGCGCATGGGGAGGCGGCTTACGGCATTTGTGCCAAGCACGCAAGACGGCACCGCTCGCGGCACGAACGTGACCTGCGGTGGCCGGTGCCGCAGGGGGCGCGCGCTCACATCTCGGTCAGCTGCCCCCGCGCCGCTCGCAGCAGGTCGCGCCAGAAGCCGGGGCGCCGGGCCATTCTCATCAGCACGCCGTCGCGGCGACGAACGTTCCGCCACGAGACCACCGCCGCTCTGACAATGGCGCGCCTGTCGGCACCCTGCGTCACCCGAACCGCTCGCAGCAGCGCCCGCGGCGAGCACCAGAACGCACGGCCCGGCTGCTGCGTCGGCACGGCCCCGTCCGGGCGGCCGATTGCCTCCCGGTAGAGAAGGTAGGGCAGGTTGATGCCGCAGCGCTCGGCCAGCTCGATCCACAGCCACGGGCGCGGGTTCACGTCGAGAAGCTTCAGCTCACCGTCAGCCGGGTCACGCTTGAACTCGATGTCCGCCAGGCCGACGAACCCGGTGTGCTCGATCAGCCGCCAGGCCGGCGGGCCGACCTCCGGCAAGACGACCCCCTCGACCACCGCGCCGTCGCCGAAATCGGGCGGCGACTGTGCCAGCTTGCGTGCCGTGAACAGGGCGCGTCTGCCGTCGCTGCCGGCAAACACACCGGCGGTCAGCAGGTCGGTGACGGGGCCGGCGAGAGGCCGCTGCAGGAGGACCTCGAACCCGAGCTCTCTGGCGCGGGCGGCAATCGACCCGGCTTCGGCGGCATTGCGGACCAGCACCGCCTTGCCGCCGAACTCCAGGCGAAACGAGCGCACGCGGTAATCGCCACAGTGAATGACCCGCTGCGCCGGCTTCAACACCAGGGGATATGAAAGATCGGCGGGCAGGCGCCCCTCGTCGATCAACCACGTCTGCGGGGTCGGCACGCCCGCCGCGGCGCAGAGCTGGTACAGGCGGGGCTTGTAGAGCAGATCGCCGAGCTGCGGGGACGAAGCCAGGGCCAGGTCGAACTCGGCCGCCAGCTCCGCGCGTGCTCGATCGGCCAGCAAGGTCGAGGTCTCGTCGGCCGTGAACAGTACCGGCCGCGTGGCAAAGGAGCGGCCGATGGCGCGCAACGCATCGACGAAGGCGCGACCCGCGGTCGGCGGCGGGCAGGCAACCACCCGCGCCTGGCGCGAGTAGCGCGCCGGCCCGAGCTCGTTCCACGCGCACACCGTGCAGGCCACGCCCCGTGGCGCCAGGCTGCGGACCAACCCCAGCGCCGTGGCGCAGTCGGGAACGATGACCGCAGGCGGCAGGCGCTCCGGGCGGCTCACGGATCTCCTAGGCGGTCGTCCCCGGTGACACCTGGGTCCGCAGCACGTCGGCGGGTGTTTCCGCCCGGCGGATCAGGCGAGCGCGGCCCTGCCGGTCGACGAAGTAGACCGGCGGCCGCGGGCGAGTGAACTGACTGGCGCGCGAAATCGAGTACGCACCGGTGTCGAGAATCGCGACCGGGTCGCCGCAACGCAGCTCGGGGCCGCGGTGGTCGTAGAAGAGGACGTCTTGCGTCGCCAGCGTCGGGCCGCCCAGATGCCAGCGGCGATCGTGCGGCTCGCCCTCGTGCGTCGGCAGCACCAGCCGCCATTCCGCGAACGTCAGCTTCTCCGGCAGATCGTTCAGGCTGACGTCGACGAACGCCCAGGGCGGCTTGACCACGTGCACGCGGCCGAGCATGACGCCGGCACCCGCCACCAGCGAGCGCCCCGGCTCCAGCGCCAGGGTCGCCGCGATACGGTGCCGGCGCCGCAGCGCGACCGTCTTCTGCGCCAGTCGGTCGGCCATCGCCACGCTGCTCTCGGCGGGCGCCTGCAACCGGCCGAGGCGCTCCCACAGCCGCGCCGAGCGAAACCGCCGCGCCACGCGCAGATTCAGCATCGCGTCCGCCGGCAGACCACCGCCCAGATTGATCTCGGAGATCTCGATCGCGCGGGCACGCAGCCGCGCCGCCGCGGCAAAGCAGTGCTCGAGCGCCTCCAGGTAGGGCTCGGCGCGCGTGACCTGCGAGCCCACGTGCACCATCAACGCGCTCCATTCGAGCTCGGGCGCGCGCGCGACCACCGTGGCGAGCCGCTCGAGATCGCCCAGCGCGAAGCCGAACTTGTCACGATAGGTGCGCACGACGAGGTGATACGCCGGCGGCCGCAGCGGCGGGCTGATGCGGACGCCGATGCGCACGCGCCGCCCGACGCGCCGGGCCAGTCGGCGCAGGGTGTCGATCTCGTCCTCCGATTCGACGTTGACGAGATGAGCCCCATCGTCGAGGACCCGGGCGAGCTCGCCTTCGTCCTTGAGCGGGCCGTCGAAGATCACCTGGCCCCAGTCGAAGCCGGCTCGCTCCACGGCCAATCGCTCCACCCCGCCCGAGATCTCGGCGCCGCAGCCGAGCTCGCGTATCGTGGCCAGCACGCCCGACTCGAAGTTCGACTTCACCGAGTAGTAGAGCCGCACCGGCTCGGCGGCGGCCAGAGCGCTCCGTAGCGCCGCGTGGCGCTCGCGGATCGACTCCTCGAACAGAACGTAGGCGGGGGTTCCCGTGTGCTCGGCCAGCCGAGGCAGATCCGCCGTCTCCGGGGTGGTGCCGAACACCTCCGGAGCGCCACAGGGGACCGAGCTGGGTACGGGCATCAAGGGAAATCTGTACCCCCCGGGGTCGGCGGAAAGCAAACGCCCGTGGTTCGCGCGCACCGTCGGGGCGAGCGACCAGGCGCCGTTCTGCCCTAACCTTTGGCCTTCGATCTCACCTCCCCGCCTCGGGCCAGATCGGGAAGCGCTCGCACAGCGAGCGGACGTCGGTGGCGATGCGCGCGCGCCGTTCGTCGTCGTCCGGGTGGTGCAGCACCTGACCGATCCACGCGGCGATCTGCCGCATCTCGGCCGTGCCCATGCCGCGGGTGGTCAGAGCCGGCGTGCCCAGGCGCAGACCGCTGCAGACCCACGGCGGCTTCGGGTCGTAGGGGATGGTGTTCTTGTTGGCGACGATGCCGGCCTCCTCGAGCAGGTTGGCGGCTGCCTTGCCGGTGAGGTCGAGCGGGCGCAGGTCGATCAGCATCAAATGGTTGTCGGTACCCCCGGAGACGAGGCGGAAGCCGCTCGCCGCCAGCGCCTCGGCGAGCGCGCGGGCATTGACCACGGTCTGCTGTTGGCGGGCGCGGAAGCCTTCGCCCATCGCCTCGCGGAAGGCGATCGCCTTGGCGAAGATGGTGTTCATGTGCGGCCCGCCCTGCGTGCCGGGGAAGACCGCCTTGTCGATCTTCTGGGCGTATTCCCGACGGCAGAGGATGACCGCCGAGCGCGGGCCGCCCAGCGTCTTCTGCGTCGTGGTGGTGACCACGTCGCAGAACGGAACCGGGTCGGGGTGCGCCCCGCCGACGATCAGGCCGGAGATGTGCGAGACGTCGGCGAGCAGCAGCGCGCCGACGCGATCGGCGACGCGCCGCCACGCCGCCCAATCCCACAGGCGCGGGTAGGCGGTGGCGCCGGTGACGATCATCTTCGGGCGCACGCGCTCGGCGAGCTCGCCGATCTCGTCCAGGTCCAGCCGCTCGCTGTCGCGGTTCACGCCATAGTGAACGAAGTTGTAGAGCTGACCGGAAAAGTTGACCGGGCTGCCGTGCGTGAGATGCCCGCCCTGGTTCAGGTCGAGGGCCATCACCGTGTCGCCGGGCGCGAGCAGGGCGAGATACACCGCCATGTTCATCTGCGCGCCGCTGTGCGGCTGCACGTTGGCGTGCTCGGCGCCGAAGAGCTTCCTGGCGCGCTCGCCGGCCAGCCGCTCGAGCGCGTCGCTCGGCCCGCAGCCGTTGTAGTAGCGCGCCCCGGGCTGGCCCTCCGCGTACTTGTTGCTGAAGACGTTGGCGACCGCCGCGATTACCGCCGGGCTGGCGTAGTTCTCCGACGGGATCATCATCAGGGTATCGCGCTGGCGCACCTCTTCGGCGTCGAGGACCGCCGCCGCCTCGGGATCGATCTCGTGGAAGTCCATGTTGGCTCCTCCGGGACGCCCACGAAAACAAGCCCGGCGCCCCCTCCATGGGGACCCAGGCGTTCGGCCCACCAGCGTTTGCACTCCCTCGTGGTCACTCCCACGCAGCCCCGAGACCCGGGACCCTCCGGACCCACCGGAGTCGCCAGTCGTGCATCGAGCTAGAAGTGCGCCGACGATAGACGCAGCACCCGCGACCGTCAAGCGGCGAGGC
>CAZYMF010000039.1:17506-25369 GCA_964648215.1 uncultured Binatia bacterium (SeqCode)
CGGCGTTGACCGGTTCTCCGCCTCCGACTAGCATCCGCGGTCACACACGCACTCTCTCTCTCGGAGGCTCGACATGCAGATCGGCCCGGCCGCCAACGCCCAGAACTGCCCGGACAAGCCGGCCGTCGTGTTCCGCGACCGCCGCTACACCTGGCGCGAGTGGAACAACCGCATCAATCAGGTGGCCCACGGTCTCGCCGCGCTCGGCCTGCGGCGCGGCGACAAGGTGGCGGTGCTGCTCAACAACGGCAACGAAGTGCTCGAGGTCACCAACGCCGTCGGCAAGGTCGGGATGGTGGCGGTGCCGCTCAACTACCGGCTGACCGCGGGTGAGATCGAGTACATCGTCAACGACGCCGACGCCCGCGCCTTCGTCTTCGGCGCCGAGTTCGCCGAGCGCGTCCGCGAGGTGCAGCCGCGCCTGCGCGAGCTCCCGCGCGACAACCTCCTCGTCGTCGGCGCCGACGGCGCCGCGCCCGGCGGCTTCTCGGCCTACGAAGCGTGGCTGGCGGCACAGCCGCGGGAGGAGCCCGCGGCCGAGCCGGTGGTCGGCATGTCGGCCATGATCTACACCTCGGGCACGACCGGGCGTCCGAAGGGCGTCGCCCGCAACGGCAGCGGCGTCGATCCCGTCCTCCTCATGGGGATCCTGCAGGGCTTCCAGCTCAGTCCCGAGGAGGTTCACCTCGTCTGCGCCCCGCTCTACCACAGCGCGCCGCTGCTCGGCGCCGCCCTGACCATCGCCCTCGGCGGCACGCTGGTGATCATGGCCAAGTTCGATCCCGAGGACTTCCTCCGCCTCGTCGACCGCGAGAAGGTCACCTCGACGATGGCCGTGCCCACCATCATGAAGCGGCTGGTGGCCCTGCCCGAGGAGATACGCGCCCGCTACGACGTGCGCTCGATGCGCGCGATGATCTTCGGCGCCGCGCCCTGCCCGATGGAGACCAAGCGGGCCATCGCCGACTACTTCGGCGAGTGCCTGTACGAGTACTACGGCTCCACCGACGCCGGTCTGTCGACGATCCTGCCGCCGGCCGAGCAGTTCACCAGGCCGGGCAGCTGCGGCCGGGTCCTGGCCGGGCACGACATCAAGATCTTCGACGAGGCCGGCAACGAGCTCGCGGCGGGCGAGCCCGGCGACGTCTACATCCACAACTCGATGGTCGAGGGCATGCAGTACTACAAGGACCCGGAAAAAACTCGCAAGGCCTTCCGCGGCAACTACATGACCGTCGGCGACGTCGGCTATCTCGACCGCGACAACTATCTGTATCTGATCGACCGCAAGATCGACATGGTGATCTCCGGCGGCGTCAACATCTACCCCGCGGAGATCGAGTCCGTCATCCACGAGCACCCCGCCGTTCTCGACGTCGCGGTCATCGGCGTTCCCAACGAGGACTGGGGCGAGGAGCTGAAGGCGGTGGTGCAGCTGAAGCCGGGCGCGACGGCGCGCTCGCAGGACATCCTCGACTTCTGCGCCGAGCGTCTGGCCGACTACAAGCGCCCGCGCAGCGTCGACCTGGTCGACGAGGTGCCGCGCAACCCGTCGGGCAAGCTGCTCAAGCGCGAGCTGCGCCAGCGCTACTGGGGCGAAGCGGGGAAACAGATCTGAGCGAGGCAGCGCCGGTGCACCGCGCCGGCGACGCGTCGCGAGCTTTTCGACTGCTCGACTCTTCGACCTTCGACTCTTCGACTGCTTCGCGGACTTCTTCTCAAGCCGCCAGCGCCTGTTTCACCAGCGGCCCCAGCTCGCCGCGGGCGTGCATCTCCTGCACGATATCGCAGCCGCCGATGAACTTGCCGCTGACGTAGACCTGCGGAATGGTCGGCCACTTCGAGAACGCCTTCACCCCTTCGCGGATGTTGGGATCCTCGAGCACGTTGACCGTGTCGTAGGGCACGCCGAGCTGATTGAACACCTCGATGGTGGCGGCCGAAAAGCCGCACATCGGCATCACCGGGCTGCCCTTCATGAAGATGAGGATCTTGTGCTTATCGATCAGCGCCTGGATGCGCTTGCCAACGTCGTCGGCCATCGGTCTCCTCCTTACGAAATCACGTGGAGCGGCTTTGCCGCTCGCTGCCATTGCTCGGGTGTGTAGGTCTTGAGGCTGAGGGCGTGGATGCGCTCCACCATCGCTTCCCGCAGGGGCTCGAACACCATCTGGTGCTGCTCGATCAGTCCCTTGCCGGCAAAGGCCGCGGAGACCACGATGGCCTCGAAATGGTCGCCTCCGCCCGTGGTGTCGCGAACGCTCACCTCCGCCTGCGGAATCGCGGCGACGATCAGCTTTCTGATCTCGTCGGGATGGATCACTGGATACTCCTCGCCGTTGTGAGAAATTGCTTGCGCCCTACTTCTCTAGCGCAAATGCCGCGCAGTGGCGAGAGCCCGGCTACGGGGCGTCGTCGGCTTCGGCGGTGACGTCGATCTCGTCCGAGCCCGTGGAGCCGTCGGCGCCGACCGCCTTGAGGGTGACGGTATAGTCGCCGTCCTTCTGGTAGACGTGGACCGGGCTCGCCTCGGTCGCGTGCGGCGAGCCGTCGCCGAAGTTCCAGTCATAGGCCGGCGTACCGCCGCCGCAGTCCGCGTCGACACTGAAGTGGACCGAGAGAGGGGGGGCGCCGTAGTCCGGATCGGCGTCGATGATGACCGTACAACCCCCCGTCTCCGAGTCGTCGGCCTCGTCGGGCGGCTCCGCCGCCGCTGGAGCTCCTGCCGCTACGGTCGGCTTGCCCCCGGACTGCGGCGTGGCGGGTGCGGTTTCCACGCGCGGCTTGCCCTCCTCGGCGGCGGAGCCCGAGGTCACCGGCGCCTCCGTGGTTTGCTGGCAGCTACCGCAGCCCCCGGCCAGCAGGAGCACCGCCATTGCCGCCGCGAGCCGCAGCGGCGAGTGGAGGCACCATCGAGTCCGCGCCATGGCTTCTCCGGCTTGCTGACCCGCCGAGCGTTAGCCCCGTGCCCTAGTGGGCACGCGTCGGCAGCTTCTTTGGCTTTGCCGGCGCCTTCGGTTCCGGCTTCGGCGTCGGCTTAATCGGAGGCGGCTTCGGATGATAGATCTTGATCCGCTTCACCGGACCGGGGTTCCCGGCGGTATCGAGCACGCGCACGCGCAGCTCGGTGGTACCGATCGGAAACGCCCAGGCATGCGCCACCACCATGCAGAACTGCATCTTCGTATCGGGGCTGATGAAGGAGAAGTCTCCATTCTTCGCCACCGTGCACGCGCCGTCGGAGGTCAGGAAGGTCTCGAAGCGGCAGGCCATGTCGTTGAGGGTGTCGGAAACCTCCTGTGTCGTCTTGAACGACGGGGGACGGATCGCGGGAACTCCGCCGATGTACGGCCGCCGCCGATCGCAGACGGTCTTGCTGCCGTCGCCCAGCGGACGATCGCTCTCGATCTGCAGGTCGGGGCGCTTCTCGGGATCCTTCGGGTCGTAGTTGTAGATGCTCTTGCCGACCTCGTAGTTGCTCGGGCCGGGCTTGGCCTCGACGACGAGCATGAAGCCGGAGCCGACCGGATTTCTGTAGATCGGTACGCCGTCTTTGCCGACCTTCACTGGCTCGTAGGGATTGCCGTCGGCGCGCGCGGCGCCGAAGTGGGTGATGACGGGCCCGATGGGATGGCCCTTGGTGGCCTTGAGGTTCCGGTTCGGGATCGGCCGCGTCGGCAGGGCCTGCGGCGTCGAAGGCGGCACGGTGGGCACCGGGCTCGGGTAGCGGGCGTCGACCCAGGGGGTCGTCGCCGGCGCAGGTGTGGCTGCCGCCACGGGCGGGGGCGCCACTGTTTTCTTGGCCATGCACCCCGATATCACCACGCTTCCAGTCGCCAGGCCGACTACGAGCCACACCGAACGTCCGTGCATCACACCTCCTCAGATTCGTCGGTATGTAACGGGGGCCTTCAGGGGAGTCAATGCTGGCCGGGAGAAACGCGCCCCGGCCCGCCGCCGGCCCAACCCCCGATTTGCGCGGGCCCGGGGCTTCGGCTATCTGCGATGGCTCATGGGTGTCACCGAAAAGCATTGGCTCACGGCGGTCGTGGTTGCGGGGTGCATGCTCTTGGCCGCCGCCTGCGCGCCGCGCCGCGCGCCGCTCGGCGGTTCGCTCGGTCGCGATCAACCCAACCTGCTCGCCGGGATCGTGGTACCGCTGGCGGTGCAGTCGTACGACGTCAACACGGCCGACGGGGAGCGCGGTGTCTTTTTCAAGTTCTCGCGCGTGCCCGACGGCGTCACCGAGCATCACACGAGCGATCCGGCCCGAATCATCCTCGACGTCGCCGGACCGGCGACGGGTGACGACATTCCTCCCCAGTGGTTTCCCGGCACCGACACCATGGTCAGTCAGATCCAGATGTCGCGGACGCGTGGCCAGGTGCACATCGTGGTCGAGCTGAGCGCGGCCGACCCGCCCAAGTACAGCGTGCACCAGATGGCGGACTGGATCGTGGTGCGCCTCGAGGCGCCGAAGTGACGCTGCCGCCCGCTTGCGGCGGGGGCACGGTGACCGCTAAAGTTCCCCGGTGATGAACCTCTCCACGCGGCGGCCATGGCTCGCGGCAAGCGCTCTGTCGCTGGCCTTGCTGCTGGGAATCCCGTGCGCGCAGGCGCAGATCTCGTCGAAACAGGTTCGCGACCGTTACCAGCGCGAGACCAAGGGCGGGACCAAGCTCGAGGATTTCGTCAAGAAGCTCGACAGCAGCGACCCCGAGGTCCGCCTCGCAGGAGTGAAGTCGCTGGGCGAGAGCAAGGACCACAAGGCGATTCCCTATCTCATCCAGGCGCTGGGTGATTCCGACATGCGGGTGAAGGCGAAGGCGATCGACCTGCTCGGCTCGCTGCGCGCCGACGACGCCACGCCGGTGCTGGTGCAGTACCTGTTTCTGCGCACGACCGAGCCGCCGTTGATGCAGCGCATCCTCGCCGCGCTCGGCAAGATCGGCGACCCGCGGGCGGCGCAGCCGATCATCGAGCTGCTGCACCGCGATCTCGACCCCGACACGCGCGGCACGGCCATCTTCGCCCTCGGTGACATCGGCGCCCCCGAGGCGCTCGACAGCCTCACCAAGATCGCCGCCTCCGACGGCAACACGACCATGCGGCGGCTGGCGAGCGAGGCCGCGGCCAAGGTGCGGCAGCACGAGGCGATCATCAAGAGCGAAGCCAAGGAGCCGCCCGAGACCTTCCTCAAGACCGAAAAAGAGAAGCAAAAAGAGTAGCAACGCCCGCCCGGCCCAGTGGTGGAATGGCAGACACGGCAGACTCAAAATCTGCTGCGGGCAACCGCGTGGGGGTTCAAGTCCCTCCTGGGCCATCCTCGATGCGCGACGGCAGTGCGCCCGGCGGAAGCTGATCAGGTCGCGCTTTTCGGCGTCCGCGGGCGACCCTTCTGCTGTCGACTAGGCGGCTTGTGCGCAGACAGTCGTCGCGGTTTCCGAACGGGTGGCCCGCCCGACAGGGTGCCCATTCGACGGCTCAAGGTATCCTCGGTTTTCTGCTAGAAGCCCATCCCGCATGGAAGCCCGCCGCTGCACCCACTCGCTCCTCTCCCCCGACGGAGCACGATGAACGCCGGGCCCTCCGGACGGCTGCCGCGAGCGTTCGCGTGGATCATCGCGCGGCGCTGGTACGTGATCGCCTTCTACGCGCTGCTGCTGCCCCCGAGCGTGTACTTTGCCGCGCAGGTCCGTCAGGACAACTCCCTGGACCGGCTCATCACGCCGAGCGACCCGGCCTACATCGCGACGCGCGACTTCGGCAAGGTGTTCGGCAGCGGCGAGTTCGTGCTTCTGGTGGTGGAGTCCGAGGACCCGTTGTCCCCCGCGGTGATCGGGCGCGTCGATCGTCTCGAGCGCGCTCTCGGCAAGATTCCCCGGATCACGGCCAACTCGGCGCTCTCCGTTTTCCGCCGCGCCAAGGCCGGCTTCGAGCCCACCGCCGGGCAGGAGGAAGCTTTTCGAAAGTTCGTGACCGGCACCGACCTGTTTCGCCGTCAGGGGCTCGTCGGCGATCACTTCCTCGCCATCGGTCTGGTACTGGACGTGAGCGGGCCGGCGGAGCGACAGCAGACGCTGGCGGCCATCGGCCGGGCGATCGACGCCTCCGCCGCCAGCACGGGACCGGTGCTCGCCGTGCACCCGCTCGGCCAGCCCTATGTCAACGCCTACCTCGACAACACGCTGCGTTCGTCCTGGCAGTACTTCGTGCTCTTCGCCGCCTTCGTCGTCGCTCTCAACCTCTTTCTGTATCGCTCGCCGCGCACCCTCGCCGCCTTTCTGATCACGCTCGGCGTCTGCCTGGCGCTGTCGGTCGGCTACATCGGCGTCACGGGCGGAATGTTGACGATCGTCTCGCCGATGGTGCCGATGACGATTCTGGTCACGGCGACGGCGACGCTGGTGTACATCCATTCACGCTTCGTCGAGCGACCAGCCGGGCATTCCGTCGACGCGCACCAGGTGTTCGCCCTGAGCAACAAGTTCGTCGCCTGCACCGCCTCGATCTTTGCCACGGCGGCGGGCTTCGCGGCGTTGATGGTCTCCAACATCCGGCCCATCTACGAAATGGGTCTCTGGGTCGCGGCCGGAATGGTTCTGACCTGGGTTACCGTGTTCACCCTCTTCCCCGCCTTGCAGAAGATCTTGCGGACGCCGACGCGCGAAGCACCCGTCGAGGCGAACGAGAGGTTGGTCCGTGCCGCCCATTGGTTGCCCGGTTTCACCTATCGCCGGCGCTGGACCCTGGTGGTGACCGCGCTGGTGTTGACCGCGCTGGGTGCCGCGGCCCTGTTCGGCGTACCGGGCATCCTCAGCCCCATGCCGGTGCTCACCGATCCGGTGGAGTACATGGATCATCACTCGCCGCTGTACCAGGACATCCGGCGCCTGCAGCCGATGCTCCCCGGCCTGTCGATCACCCAGGTGTGGCTCAAGGGGCCCCTCGGCAGCGTCTCCGAGCCGGCCGTGCTGACGGGCCTGCACAGCTTCCAGCAGGCGCTGGAGAACGATCCGCAGGTGGGGGCGGCGATCGACGTAACGGCCATCCTGCGCTTGATCCGCTATATCGGGGGCGAAGGCGACCGCTGGCCGCACGACCCCGCGGCGGTCGAACGGCTGGCCGACGACCTCGAAGGCATGATGACAACCGAGCCGATGTTGCAGCGCTTCGTGCAGCCGCACTCGCTGGCGCAGACGCAGGTGACGGTGATCACCCGCGCCGCCGAGAACCACGCCTTCGAGGAGCTCGATGCGTCCATTCGGCGCTACTGGCAGGATGCGGTGACGGCGCACCCCGCGCTGCGCCCGTTCGAGCTGAAGATCGTCGGCTTGAACCCGCTGCACGCGAAGATGGCGCAGAACCTGGTGCCGACGCTGGTGAAGAGCTTCGCGCTGACGGTGGCCGTCATCTTCGCCGCCTTCCTGGTCGTCTTTCGCAACGGCACGGCGCGGCTGATGGCGATGATTCCGTCGATCTTCGCCATCCTCGTCATGTTCCTGATCATGCGGCTGACGGGAATGCGGCTCAACATCGCGACGATCCTGATCGCCTCGACGGTGCTCGGCACCTCCGAGAACGACCAGATCCACTTCTTCTACCACTTCCTCGAGAAACGCCGGCAAGGCACGGTCGAGGAATCACTGCGCCACACGTTGCGCATCGCCGGCCGGGCGATCGTGTTCGCGACGATCATCAACGCCGGCGGCTTCGTCGCCTTCGGCATCGCCGACCTGCCGCCGATCCGCCAGTTCGGGGTCCTCGCCGCCCTGGCCTTCACCCTCTCCATGGTGGCGGACTTCACCGCGCTACCGGCCGCGCTGTGGATCTTGTTTCGCGCCCGGCCGGACGGCGCCGGGG
>CAZYMF010000039.1:25469-27697 GCA_964648215.1 uncultured Binatia bacterium (SeqCode)
GCACGGCGGCAGGCGGGCGTCGTCGACGAGCTGCCGCAGCAGCTCCTTATCGTCGGCGCGGAGTGCCGCCTCGTGGGCCTGGCAGAAGCACAGGTGGGGCGCGGCGGGCGACGGATCGCCGAGGGCGATGTAGGCTTCGGCCAGGCGCAGATGGTTTTCGGCAACGTCCGGGTGCTTCTCCACCAGCCCCTCGAGCAGATCCAGGCCGACCTCGGAGTTGCCGTGGTGCAGCAAGGCGGCGGGAGCCATGACGTACAAGGTACCGAGCAGCCGGGTGGCCGCCCCGCCGCGGAAGTCGGGATCGAGCTCCCTGCTGCGGCGGGCGCAGCGCTCGATCTCCGGAACCAGATTGGCGGCCAAGAGGCCCTTTTGCTGCACCAGCCTGCCCATGACCGCGGCGCGCGCGAACAGCGATGGGGCGGTATCTTCCGTATCCGTGCGCACGACGTCGTATGCGTATTGGCGGTCCGCGGGCGTGTCCTTGCCCGCCGCAATCAAGGCTTCGAGCGCGTCCGATACGGCCAGCGCGTCTTGCCGATCGCCGGCGGCGGTGAGCTCGGGATGCACGACACCCCGCCGGCTCGCACAGCCCGGATTGAAGCAGAGACACGCTGCCGCCAGTAGCGGCACCCAACCGTGCAAGCTCCTACGCCCGTGCATCTCTCGTCCCCCCTTCATCGGCCGTACGCCGCGACGAGCGCGGCGTAGTCCTTGGCGTCGGCGGCCTTCAGCGAGACGATGCCCACCTCGGCGCAGGCGCTCTGCGCCGCATCGTCGCACAGGTCGGCGAGATGCTCCTGAAAGCGCTCGCGCTCCGACGGCGAGGCTTGTGGGAACGCGGTGACCACCATCGGCGGCAATTCGGCGCTCTTCCACACGGTGTGGATACCGGCGGCGCCGTCGAGATGTGCCAGCTCGGCGAGCTGAGCATCGTCGACCAGGGCGCAGACGGCCTCGCCGCCGATCACCTTGGTGATGGTCTGCAGCGGGCGCTGGGTGGGGACCAGCTGGAAATCGGCGAGGGTGAAGCTTCCTCCGGCCACGACGCGGTCGATGAAGCGCTGGTCGTCGGCGTGATCGCTGGCCAGCGTCTTCCCCTTGCACCCGGCAAGGTCCGTTGCGGTCTCGCTGATCAGAAAGTACTGCCGTCCCCCGGCCAGGGACACCGCCACCTGGCCGATCACGTCGAGCTTGTACTTGGCCCGCAGGGCCAGGAAGGGAGCCAGCGAGAAGATGCCGTAGTGAGGATGAGTCTTGCCGATGAACGCCTCCGCCGCGCTGCGGTTGTTGTAGTACCGCCCGGTGGCGTTGGTCCAGTCGTTCTCTTCCGCCGCAATGGCGACGAAGCGGTCCAGGTAGGGCTGGGCCAGCGTCGGGCTGCCGACACCGTGCTCCTTGACCACGACGATTCCCACTGTGCCTGGCCCCTCCGTCGAGGCGGCCGGCGATTCCGAAACGACTGCGAAAGCGGTTGCGACAAGCGCAAACGCGCCTATGGCCATGCGCACCAGGGATCTCCTTTCCTGCCGGCGCCCACCACCCAACGCACGAACCTGTGCGTTCCCCGAGACGCCCGTCACCTATCCTCCGACGACATCTACTAGCAACTTTTTCGCCGGAGAGAATAGCCCGTGCTCGCTTGCGCCTCCTCTCCCCGCCGGGTATGGCGTTCCTGGAATGCCGAGCTCAACCCGGGTGGTCATCACAGGGTGCGGGGCACTGTCGCCGCTGGGATGCGGTGTGCCGGCTTTCTGGCAGGGCTTGGTCGCAGGCTGCAGCGGTCTCGGTCCGATCGCGTCCGTCGCGACCCGGGCGGTCGCCGGCGAGGTGAAGGATTTCGCGCCGCACGCCGCCCTGTCCGACGACGAGGTCGGCCGACTCGATCGCATCTCTCAGTTCGCCCTGAGCGCCACGCGCGAGGCGTTGTCCGCCGCGAGGCTCGATCTGGCCGCGGTCGATCGTAGCCGTGTCGGCGTCATCCTCGCCACCTCGCTCGGCGGGATGCTCATCGGCGAGGAGTATCAGCGCCAGCGGCACGCGGGCGCTGCGTTCGCCGCGCGCCGGCTGCTGCACTTTCCCTACTACGCGGTGGCCAACCGGCTGGCGCGCGAGCTCGCCGTCCGCGGGCCGGTGATCAGCCCGTCGATCGCCTGCGCCTCGGGAACCCAGGCCGTCGGGCTCGCGCTCGAGCTGATTCGCCGCGACCAGGCCGACGTGTTCGTCGCCGG
>CAZYMF010000039.1:27797-30358 GCA_964648215.1 uncultured Binatia bacterium (SeqCode)
TCGGGCTCGCGCTCGAGCTGATTCGCCGCGACCAGGCCGACGTGTTCGTCGCCGGGGGCGTCGAGACCCTGTGCGAGTTCGTGGTCAGCGGCTTCAACTGCCTGCGCGCGACGACGGCCGGCGTGCCGCGTCCGTTCGACGAGCGCCGCGACGGTCTTCAGCTCGGCGAAGGGGCGGCCGTCCTCATCGTCGAGTCGGCAACCCACGCGGCACGGCGCGGCACGCATCCAACCGTCGAAGTTGCCGGCACCGGCCTCTCCGGCGACGCCGGGCACATGACTGCACCGGCGCGCGACGGCGCGGGTGCGGCGCGCGCCATGCACGCCGCGCTCGCCGACGCCGGCGTGGCACCCGATGCCGTCGACTTCATCAGCGCTCACGGCACCGGCACCGTCTACAACGATGCGATGGAAATCGCCGCCATCAGCCGGGTCTTCGGCGAGAGCGCCCCGCGCATCCCGGTCAACTCGATCAAGGGCGCGGTCGGCCACACCCTGGGCGCGGCCGGCGGCTTCGAGGCCATCATGTGCGCGCGCATCCTCGACGAGGGCCTGATCCCGCCGACGGCCAACTGCGAGCAGCTGCCTTCGTCCTGCCCGCTCGACATCGTCCGCGGTGCGCCGCGCCGGCGGCGGGTACGCACCGCCCTGTCCACCTCGTCGGCGTTTGCCGGCAACAACGCCGCCATCGTCCTGCGGCAATGCGAGTGAGGCACCGCGGCGTCGACGCATCGCCGGTCCCGACCTGCGCCATGGAACCCGTCGTTCTCACCGGTCTCGGTGTCGTCTCCCCGCTCGGCTGCTCCGTCGCGGAGCTCGTCGCCGCCGTCGGTATCGGCACCGTGGAGACCGACGCGGCCGAGAGCGGCCTCCGGCTCGAGGAAATCCCGCTCCACGCCGTGCCGGCGGACAAGCGCGCGCGCAGCGGCCGCCTCGACCGTCTCTGCCGGCTGCTGCTGTCGTCCTCCTACCTCGCCGCCGCAGACGCCGGTCTGACTTTCGACCCGGAGGCAAGCGACCGTGTCGGGCTGTCCTTCGGCACCGGGCTGGGGTGTCTGCTCACCGACGCCGAGTACAACCAGAAGCTGGTCGAGCAAGGGCCGGCGGCGGCGAGCCCACGGCTGTTCGCCTACACGGTGTCGAGTGCGGCCGCCGGCGAGGTGTCGATCGCCCTCGGCATCACCGGCCCCAACGTCACCTGCCATATGGGATTGGCCGCAGGTCTCGGTGCCGTCGGCTACGGGTTCGATCTCATCCAAATGGGGAAGGCCGACATCGTGCTCGCCGCGGGCGCCGACGCCCACGGCCCCGCGCTGGAGCAAGCGTTGCGCGACATGGGGCTGCTCAAAGGCCGCGATCGCGCGCGCCCGTTTCAGGACGCGGCCCCGGGCGTATGGCCGGCGGAGGGGGCCGTGGTCGCCGTGCTCGAGCGAGCCGACGGCGCGCACCGGCGCCAAGCCCCCACCTGGGGCCGGATCGCCGGCTATGCCGCGGGCTTCGAGCCGACGCTGACGCGCGCGCAGCGGGAGGCCACCGGCGTCGCCGAGACCATGCGGCGCGCCCTCGCGCACGCGGGCGTCACCCCGGCCGACGTCGACGTGGTGTTCGCCAGCGCTCACGGCACGCCCGTCGACGCGATCGAGCTTGAGGCGATGCGCGGCGTCCTCGGCCGCGAGGCCAGACCGCTGGTGCTCGCTCCCAAGGCGGTGCTCGGCGAGGCTTTCGGTGCCAGCGGCACCCTGGCGCTGGCCCTGGCCGCCGGACTGCTGCGCCGCCCCGCCGCCGTCGGCGCACCCCTCGCCTTCGACCTCGACGGCAACTCCCTGGCCGCTGCGGACGTGCGCCGACGGCTGCAAACAGCCTCGGTGGTGATGCTGAATGCCCTGTGCTATTCCGGCAACATCGTCACCCTGGTGTTTCTCCGCGAGTAGCCCATGGCGTACAGGTCCCTGCGCGTCCTGCTTGTCTCCGCCAACACGGAGATGATTCCGGATCCCGTCTTTCCGCTCGGCGCCGCCTACATGGCGGCGGTGGCGGAGCGGGAGGGACACTGCGTCGACACCCTGGATCTGTGCTTTCTCGGCGCGTTGCGACCGGCGCTCGACGACAAGATCCGCGATTTCCGGCCCGACGTGGTCGGCATCTCGCTGCGCAACCTCGACTCCTCGGCGTTTCCCCAGAACACCTCGTACATCGACGATTACACGCGCCTGGTCGACGCCGTGCGCGAGCTGACCGGCGCGCCGATCGTCCTCGGCGGCGCCGGCTTCACGGTGATGCCGACCACCATTCTGGCCCATCTGCGCGCCGACGTCGGCGTGGTCGGCGAAGGCGAGATGGCGTTCCCCTGGGTGCTCGATCGGCTCGCCGAAGGGGCCCCCTTCGCCCCTACGCCCGAGTACCGTTGCGAGCAGGTCGGAGACGGCGTCTGCGTCACCCCGGTCACGCGCATCAAGAAGCTCGACGTCGCCGGCCTGCCCTTGCGCCAGCGCTTCGACATCGACACCTACTACCAGCGCGGCGGCGCTCTCAACATCCAGACCAAGCGCGGCTGCTACTTCG